>JAXJBE010000102.1:0-61201 GCA_036303125.1 Bacteroidaceae bacterium | reverse complement strand
GATCTCGTTCACGCCTCCCTTTCGGAAAGCGAGTGCAAAGGTAGGGAGTTTTCGCGACATGGCAAGGGAGTGGAGGCGCTTTTTTCGCTGAAATGGGGCAAATAGCATGTTTTCGGACAGGTTTTCGGGAATTAAAGGGCAAAAAAGGGGTTGCCAGGGGGAAAATTGAGACACGCTGACACGTGCTGCCGCATGCCCCTCAAATATGAAGATACCTTCAAAGCCTTACGAAGATATCTTCGTTGGCCAACGAAGACGCTTTCACAGGGCATTGAAGGTAACTTCAGAAAAAACGGGGTTGTGCTTTATAAAACCTTGATAAGTTCCACATCAAAGATAAGGGTGGAGAACGGAGGAATCATTGCTCCTGCACCACCTTCGCCGTAAGCGAGGATATAAGGAATGTAGAAGCGGTACTTTGCTCCTTCAGACATGAGCTGGACGCCCTCTGTCCATCCTGCTATAACCTGCTGGAGGCCGAAGTCGGCAGGTTCGTTGCGCTTGTAGCTGCTGTCAAAGACTGAACCGTCAAGAAGTCGGCCTTCGTAGTGGCAACGCACGGTGTCTGTAGCCTTTGGTTTCTTGCCCGAACCTTCTTTCAGCACTTCATACTGGAGACCGCTCTTGGTCACAATAACGCCTTCCTTCTTAGCGTTTTCAACCAGAAACTTCTCTCCTTCCTGCTTGGCAACCTTACCTGCCTTCGCCTTAGCCGCATTCTGTTCCTCCTCCATCTTCTGGAAGAATGCGTTGACTATGACCTGAGCCTCCTGATTAGAAATCTTGAGGTCTTTGTCCTGAAGCACATCTATGATAGATGCCGCAAAATCCTCAATGACGAGCGAGGCATTGAGCCCCATCTGCTTGAGCTGCTGACCTATGCCGAGCCCGAGCGCATAACTTAATTTGTCCATCTGTAAAAATCTGTTGTTGTTTTGTACTTATTCTATTATTATTACAAATTCCATACAAAGGTACACATTTTATTCGTAGGTGATGGTTCTTTCCTCATTAAATTGTTATATCTTTGCACAGAATTCAAAAATAACACAAAGTACACATATATATATTATATAAACATATACTCAACTATGTCAGATTACATCTTCGAACTCAAAGACAAAGTGCGCGACTATGAGTGTGACCTCCAGGGCATCGTCAACAACGCTAACTATCAACACTATCTTGAGCATTGCCGACACGAGTTTCTGCTCCAAAACAATATCAGTTTCTCCAAACTGCACGAACAGGGTACGGATGCCGTGGTGGCGCGACTCACCATGCAGTTCAAGACTCCGCTCAAAAGTGGCGACGAATATGTCAGCAAGCTCAAGATTAAGAAGGATGGACTTCGCTATGTCTTCATCCAGGACATATTCCGTCTGCCTGACATGAAGCTCAGCATCCGTGCGCAAGTTGACTCTGTATGTCTTGTGAATGGCAAACTCGGAGAGAGCATTGAGATGAATGATTTGCTCAAAAAGTATCTGTAGACAAGTAATTGTCCAAAATTATATTGAAGTAGTAGGTTATTCTTTAGCTTCTACTTAACTTTGCCGACCCGATGATAACGCAAGACACCATCAACCTCATTGCCCTCAGCAAGGCGAAGGGTATCAGCCTGCTTAATGCGCGGACACTTATAGACATGTTCGATTCAGCCACCGACATAGTCAGCATGCGCCATGAGATAGCCTCACGCATCCCAGACGCGACACCTCGCCTTGTCAGTGCGCTGGAGCATGTCACCGACTATATTGACGAGGCTAAAAGAGAGGCGGAATATGCTGAAAGCAAGAACATCAGGGTGCTCGGCATCACTGATGGCTGCTATCCGTCACGATTGAAAAACTGTGAGGACGCGCCGCTTGTGCTCTACTACTACGGCACAGCCGACCTCAACAGGCAGAAGGTGATAAACGTCATCGGCACAAGGAAATGCACCGAATATGGCAGGGAACTGTGCTCCAGCCTCATCTCCGAGCTCAAGAAGTCATGTCCCGACGTGCTCATCATCAGCGGATTGGCATACGGGATAGACATCTGCGCTCACAAGGCTGCCCTCAACGCAGGCCTGGACACTGTAGGTGTGCTGGCTCATGGTCTCGACACCATATATCCCACTCTCCACCGTGGAGTGGCGGCGCAGATGGTCAACGCAGGAGGAGGGCTGTTGACGGAATACCCACATTGCACAATACCTGAGAAGATGAACTTCGTGCGCCGCAACCGCATCGTGGCTGGTGTGAGCGATGCTTGCATCGTGGTGGAGAGTGCAGCCAAAGGCGGATCACTCATAACGGCCGAGTTGTCGTGGAGCTACAACCGCGATGTCTTTGCCTTTCCTGGCCGAGTCTTCGATGAATCGAGTGAGGGATGCAACAGGCTTATCAGCAGCAACCGCGCCGCTCTCCTTACCAGTGCCGCAGACCTTGTCAAGGCAATGGGATGGGAGAATGAAGACTCCACCAACTCTTCCCAGCAAGCTGTGCAACAAGAGCTCTTCCCTGAACTGACCGATGAAGAGCTATCCCTCATAGCCTCCCTACGCAATGCAGACAAGAAACATGTCAACCAAATATCAGCTGAAACAGGCATACCATTCGCTCGCGCAAGCATGCTCCTCTTCGAACTCGAGCTCAAGGGATATGTCTATGCACTTGGCGGAGCGATGTACCGCACGGTGCATTATAAGGGATGAAGCACAGGAGGTGTTCCACATCTAGATAATTCAATCAACAGCAGACATGGGAAAACAAAAAAATCCCGAGTCCTTAGGCTCAGGATATATGTTATAGGGATTCTCCACTAATTACTGTTCTTGTTTCATCAGATAGAATATTTCTCTAATTCGGCTTCATTCAGAACATCAAGCGACTTACCTTCTTCTTCTGGCAAGATTGTCTTATTAGCCATATCTTGCACAAAGGCATCCTGCTCCTGCTTGATTTCTTCTGGAGTCTTGTTTACGTATCTGTTATTAACCGCTTCATACTCCTCAGAAGCATCTGTTATCTCGATGATATACATACATTTGTTAAACACATCCTTCTGAGCATCGGTTAGTTCCAAACCAATGGAAGCAGGATCAACAGCCGCCTTCTTCATTGCTGACCAACGCTTAGATTGAGTCTTAGTTTTAGTCCACACATCCTTGACACCTACAGTTGCAAGCTCAATAACCTTCGGACCTGCCTTGATGTATTTTGCATAAGATAAGCCCTTCATTCCCATATTCAGCAACGCTGTCGAAGCGGTGACAGTCTGAAGACCTACTGTGGTAGCCTTGAGCACGATGTTGGCACTGAGCATTGTGGTCTCGGCAAACTGCCAGTTGAGTGTGCCGCGGGTAACAAAATTCCCTTCAGGGTTGACTGCGTATGCAGCGATATAGTATTTGCCATCAATACACATTGTATCCTCCTTGAAGGAGTAAGTGTCAACTAATGAACTGAGATCCTGCATCTGATACCAGATGCTGTCAACTGCGAGCAAGTAACTGTCCATGTCCTCGTTGCCGCTGAGCTTCTTGTCCCATGTCCATTCAAACTGCTTCTTCTCTTTCTTTGCTTTTTTGTCATCCTTAGCGTTAATGACTGTCGGCACTGCGATGAGCATGCCGATAAGAAGTAATGCATACTTCCAGATGTTTTTCTTCATAAAAAGTGTTGTTGGTTTAATTGTTAATAATTATCATCTGCTTTCAAGCACCAATGTGCCCATATCACTTGTAGTGCCGCTGATTGGCCTTGATTCTTTTTCGCCTTCAATATAAATGTAGGAGGTAGGTTCGGTCAGCACGATGTGGAATGAGCCGTCTTGTCCAATCTTGCCCAAAACCTTCCCTCTATCATCATTCTTAATCTTGCCAGACTTATAGGTTGAGAAGACTCTCATGCCTCGTGGGTCAAAAAGGTAGGAGTCTCCTTTGACGACCTTGCCCGTAAGCACCTGTCTCTTCACGATGCACTTTTCTTTGATTACATTTTTAGACATCGGATGTTTCTCCAACTTTGCCCATGAGGCTGCGTAAATAGCGTCCACTCCTTCTATCTCAGGATGCTCCGTCATGACGATTTCCGCTAATTTGCAACGAGCCGACAGATTCTTGTAAACACCCTCTGATTCAAAGCCATTCTCTTTCTCGGCCTTCTCTGCGAGGTCGAGAGCACATCCCATCAAATAGAACTGCTTTCGGAGAGCCGCCATGTCGTTGCGTTCGTTTTGAAGAGCCTCCATCTGCGCATGAGGCACGTCTTTGTGCGCTATGGCCTTGTCATAAGCCTTTATCATCGCCTCATAATATCCGTAGTCAGTGTGCAAGTTCTTCCCATCGCGCAGTTTTCTCGCATGGGCGAGCAGAGACTCGAAAGATTCCGTTATGGCTATCACGGCATAGCGCCTCTTCTCCTTCTGCCCGAGGTCGTCAACGGAGAAGGCGAGTGACTTGATTCCATCGCCGCCAATGACGATATCGGCCAGTTTGGCCAGTTCTGCACTCTTGGCTTCAAGCTCGGCATCCACAGGCTCAAGAGCAAGATAGTCCCCTGCCTCTGTCAGGCTGTCAGACTTGGACTTAAGCATAGCGACCCTCTCGCGGAGGCTGCTCAGCTTGTCTATATCCACCACGACATTGACCACTCTGGCGCCATTGTCTGCTCGCGTCTCGGTCTTAGCCCATCCAGTGACAATGTCTACTTTGTCTATCGTCGTTGTTATCTCCACACATGCCTTGCCGTCTTGAGGATAAACGCCGAAGTTACCATTCTGCATCGTTTCGATTCTCATCAGATTGTCGTCCTCTTCATCCAGTTGGTACGTGACCTTGTCTCCCTTCGCCAGACCCTTAGCCACACACCGAACAGAGAGGGGACTACCAATTTTCGTAATGACAAATGTCCGTTCGCCATCCTCTGAGACATTGAACACAAACTCATACACATTAGCGTTGCCCTTATTGCCTTTAGCCTCATTTGCTTGAAGGCGTCTGACGGCAAGCTTCTTATCGCCAGCAATGTTCTTATTCACATACTCGATGTTCCATCCCGCTTCGCCCGACTCAAACGACACAAAAGCGAGAGATCTCTCAAGCAGCGAATTGTCTTTATCCACGCGTTCCAGTTTCTCACACTTGAAAGACTGGGCGTTTGCTATGAATACCTGAAAAACCGTTATTAAAAATAATACAAAAGTTCTCATATTTGATAATTCACTTATGGCTTCTTATCGCCTACATTCCTATTATGTCTTCCTCAAAGTCTCCCAGAGATATTATCTCATCGTTCGTAATCTTCTTTCCGCCCACAATGTCAGGCTGCCATGTGCGCACCTCGATTTGAGGTTTGTCCTCAGATGTGAAGTTCCACAAGATGAACACATATCCATCATCACTATAATTAGAAGACCTCCATTTCTGATGCAATCGCACTCCATAGAAGTTCTTGTTCACCTTTGACTGCGTCACTGACGCGCATCCGCCTTCAAGGCCTCCTATGCCCACTTCGTCAAACTCAACATTTATCCATTTGTTGCGCGCGAAGCATTTGGCCAAATTGGTCAGATATTGTTTCTTTGTCTGCTTCGTATACTGCACCTTCTCATTTGTTGTACCAAACTCCTTGTCTGTCACTTGGACAACCTTGCCTGTAATGATGAGAGCCTTGTCAGAAAAAACCTCCTGCATGAAAGCCATGTTGTGCTCATTATAAGCTGTAGCCAGCCTGTCACACCATGCAATTATCTCCAACTTGCGCTCAAGGTCAACAGGAGAGCCTGAACATTTCTCCATGGCCTCGCCTATACGCGAAGAGAAAGAGAAGCGGAAGTCTGAGATATTACCTCTCATGTCAAATTCCACCACAGCCTCCTGGAAAGTGCCTTCAGCCCATTTGTCAGCTGCATCAGGCACTATGATGAGCGGGATGCTGCGCGCCATAAAAGAGTTCTTAAAATTCCAGAGGCGGTCGGTCACCTCTTCATCACAACAATAAAAGTGTGACACTACCCACAGCTGCTGCAGAGTCTTATTAGCCTGTGCGCCGAGAGACATGCTCGCCAAATTGAGAGGCCTGTCCTCCTTGCATGCGGCATTTATCTCTGTGAGCAAAGCTGAAAGATTATTCTCCATCTTGCTTACGGGCACCGAGCTTGCGATACCTTTGTCAGGATTGAGTTGCACGTCAATGGCAAGTGCGCTGAGTGAGCAGACAGTCATCAGCAGAAAGGAAACAAAGAGTCTTACTAACTTGTTCATCATATTGCGAATATTTGATGTTTGATTACTTCTTGAATTTTATTCCGAGTGCGGCGTTCTTAGGATAATTAGTCAGCTCATCCTTCTTGCCTGTGGCTACATTATACCGCTCCTCTCCATCGGAAAGCAAAGCATTGACATTGCCGCTTGCATCATAAAGCACAAAATACCATTCAGCCTTGTTGGCAATATTCTTGTACTTGTCAAACTCGGCAACAATTCCCTCCTGCTTCATCCTTTTAATGGTCGAATTCAGGTCATTGATATTCTTTATGCCAGCAAGAGTCACTGCCGCCTCAGGGAACACGGGTACTGTTGTGGCTGTAAGGTCCACTGTTTGCGATTGCTCAGCATCGCTGTCCCATGTCGGGTTTTCAATCACGACAGTTTTCTCGCTGCCTATGATATCCTTCTTCTTCACGTAGAGGAAGCACCGATACATGTTTGAGCCTCGCGGCATAGAAATCTCGTTCATCAGGGTCTTAGGGTCTTTGATGGCTATGTTCGGGAGCTTCCTCAGTTTCTTCTGCTCAGCCACATATTCATTGACATTCTGATAAAACATCTCTTCAGCCACAGCCGCAGCCTCATCCTGCGTCTTGCATGTAGCCTCTGCATACACGTACTGTTCGGGAGCGCGCTTCACCTTCGTGATGATGCTTTTCTCGTTGCTATATTTGTCCTGTGCATACGCAGCCACACATGCCAGCACAGACAGCACTATGGCGAGGATACCTTTCCCTCTAATTAGGATTCTCATGTTCTGTTAGGTTTAAGTATTCTTTTTTGATGTTGTATATTGGGATGTATGGCAAGGCTTTGCCATACACCGTGCCTGCACCATCTGCTATCACGCTGTCGTCAATCACAACAGAGATCATGTGCAAGAAGCCTCCCTTCTTATTCTCCATGATGAGCAACCCTTCGGTAGAGTTGGAATTCCTTTGCTTGATGCCAAAGTACGGCACGCAGCCTTCTACGGTGCGACAATAGTTGACGAACAGTCTGAGCGGCACCTGCAAGGTATCTGTGACATAATTGTACCTGTTGACAAGAAGCTTGATTTGCACATCATGCTCCATGTCATCGGCCAGCATCATGTTTGAGACCGAATGTGATATCTGCTTAACGCTTCTCACATAGTGCCGTTTCCCTCCTGCCGCCCCCTTGCTGTCTTGTACAAGAAACAGTTTATTAGACATCTGGGGCATCACTATCCACGAACCAGCCACAGGCAAGGGATTCACAGGCATCATCTTATGCCGTTGCAGCTGTTTCTCAAGATTCTGCTCCAGTTCTCTGATTCCGCATCCGCTTATAAGCTGCCAGTTTTTCGGATAGATGATTTGCATGACTGTCTTTCCTTCTTTCGACCATGTGGACATATACCTGTGATACTCCAGTTCGTCTTCGGTGTAGGTAAATGTGGAGTCTATCTTCAATGCTGTGGATGCGCCTCCTACAGCAAAAGTGAAGGAATACTGCATTATCAGTCTGTCTCTATCTTCAGCTGTGCAGATATTCATCTCCAGCAGATGCCTCTCCAGAAAGTCGTATGTCGGTGAGGGGTTCAACTGACGAATCTCGTCAGAAAAGAGCTTCAGTCCGATATGCTCAACCTCACCAAAACTGTTGGTGCGCCTGCTGATGTCATGATTGACAACTTTAGAGGCGAGCAGAGCATCGATATGAGCCAACCTCCTCGTCGCATATCCTCCAGCGTATATAGTTGTTGTGTATACGCACAAGAAGGCCAGCACAATGAACGGTTTCAGTCTAAGATTATCGTACGTCAGCATATCTAAGCATTGGGAATTTATTATTGTTGTTTAGCGCGACCTCCTGTGTCACTATTCATGAGTAAGAGCCTCGCTCGGGCTGCCATCTGCATGGTACCAGCGCACAGAGTTGACCTCACCGTCTGCCCACACACCTGTCACCTTGTCGCCGGGCTGTGCCATTTGGCTTGTTCCCGGGATTAGGTGAGCACTTTTGAATAGCAGCGTCGTGCCGTCAAAAGTAGCGTATGACACTCTGTATAGTTTTGCATTACCATCTGCGACAGGACGTTTTGGAGGAGTGCTGGGTTCTACAGGCTCTTTTCCAAACACCTTCTTTTTGAGTGCTATGACATGCGATGCGCTCTGCCCGTCAACAGTCTGCACTTGCACATTTGCGCAGTCAGTCACAGTAGCGGGAGAGATGCTGAATGTAGAAGTAGTGTCAGAGAGAGTTATCAGAGGGGTTACTCCTGCATCTTGCACGTTCTTGTCTATATCGTCATTTGCCTTAATCCAAATTGTGTCGTTGGTCAGGACATCCTCTACTGTCCAGTCTTTTTCCACTGTGATTGAAGCGATGCTGGTACTGTGCCTCACAGGTGGTTCGGGATCTTCATCAGATCCTCCCTGCAATGCCTTCCATGCACCAAATCCTCCGCCGCCAAGCAGCACCACAGCAGCCGCGGCTATTCCGACTTGCTTGCCGTGCTCTTTAAACCAATTTGTTCCGCCTCCTCCTTCAAAGGCTATCATAGGTTCACCGCATTCAGGGCAAACCATCTCCGACTTCTCAACCTCTTGGGGCTGATTAAACATCGTACAGTCTTCGTTTCTGCAAATAGCTGTTATCTTTGCCATATCTATTTCTACAATTATAAGTCCTTCAATTTTTCGTTAATAATCTCCAATGCCAAATTTTTATAGTTAGCATAGTCTGGGTTGAACTGATTACCCTCGCAGACTGTAGGAAGAATTATCTGCTGCACGACACCGCCCAACAGCTGTCTCGTTTCAGATTTCTGCTCGTTGCTGCGCGCTTTAGCTTTGAGTTCTTTCTCGACTTGGCCTTCCAGTTCCTTCAGCTTTTTGTAATCCTGCTTCAGGACATTGACACAACCGAGATAATCCTTGCCAAGCTTCACCCATTGGTCTCCAAACACCTCATCGGGCACTTTCGTAGCCAGGAACTTCTCTCCCGTAAGAGGGTCCTGCTGTATCTGCACAAGTTTCAAGGCAAGAGCTATAAGCATAGCTTTCTTCGCCGGCTTGTCAAGGTCGGTAGGATTAAGTTCAAATAAATCAGGCAAAGGTGTGGCGAAGCTTTCCGTATGAAGCACCATCTTGTTAAGCTTGCCCTGCGGAGCAGCAAGCAACCTGTTATACTTCTCGCGCAATGTCTGCATATTAAGCAAAAATCTCAGAGGGAATCCAGCATTGGCACATATTACGACAATCTGGTTCTTCTTGTCATTGACGGAATTGACAGAGAAGTCGCCATCGTGGAACTGAGGCACAAATCCTGCCTGCTTATTCTTAAAGGCTTCGCCCAAAGCATTGACAAACTGCTGCTCCTGGTCATTGGATGGTTGTGGCATAGCCACCTGCACCATTGGCATCATTGCGCCTTGATTGTCGCCTATCACAGCAGCCGTCTCCGTTGGATTGAACTGTACATACGAGCTGGCCATATTCATGACGCTGTCGACAAAAGCCTCTATTTTCTCCTCCGTATTGAGTTCCATGCGCAATTTTTCAAGTATGTTCACTCCAACCATCTTGAAGAGAGGGTCTTTCTTTGCCGTTTCCTCCATTGCGGCCCGCGCGTTCTTAGCACATATATCGACAATGATGTCTGAGGCTGTGTTGATGTCGATAGAAGCATTCAGCTGCGCGAATGAGCGCACCCCGTCTTCGCCCAACATAGATATCATCTTTTGGCGAATCTCTGTCGAATTGGCATTCTGGAGATCATAGTCAGCCACATATTGTTTGGTCAGGTCGTGCACTATCTCTGGGTTGTATTTCTTCAACCGTCCATCTTCTTGAGAGGCATTAAGCTGGCACTTAGTTGAAGCCTGGTCGATTACCCTCGCCAATATCTCTCCAAGTTCTTGCTTCATGGCCTGTATGCCCATCAGCATGCTGTTGAGTTCAAGCCCAATCTGCTGAAGCAGCTGTATGGCATAAGCATAAGACTCAATCTTTGTCTCCAGCACATAATACTCGCATTTGGCTGTTTTGAACTCAGCGAAAGTCTTTGAGGCAGCATTAGTGATGGCATCCTTTAGCCAGCCTATATTGTTCCACTTGACATTGGCAGCCTTTATCTCTTCCTCCTTCTCTGCGCGCTGGAGTTCAAGTTTGGATATCTGCTGCTTGAATGCCCCGATACGGTCTTCACAGTCTTGGCGAAGTATCATAGTGTACTTCTCTATCTGAAGTATGCTTTTGCCCTCGTGGCCGCCACTTGCCCACTCATCAAATAGCTTCTTCTCTATATGACGGCGGATGACACTGGCATAAGCCTTTATTTCTTTAGTCTGTATCTCGAAGAATTTCTTAACGCCATGCTTGCGGAATCCGCTGTTATAATACTCGTCTATAAGTTTAGTGAACTGCGCCAACCACTGCTTCTTCTCATACTGCTGCTGCACAAGTCCCGCATCTCCCTGTGAGCGTGTCTCCCAAGTGATATTGAACGGACGCCAATTCTTATTGCTGTCATTGCTGATAATTGGTTTCTCGAGAGCAAGGTCTGCATTGGCAAGCATGAGTTTGCCACGGTTCTTGGGATCTTTTATCTCATCAAGATAGCCTGAGCCAACCTCATCGAGTGTACATTCGCCATAACCCAATCCATCTTGCCAATGGTTATAAGCAAGCTGGCGAGTAGCCTGGATGGCATAATTGTAAGTAACGAACTCATCTATCTCCGACTCTGGATATTCGACCCTCACCACACCAAAAGAAAGAAACTTGCGGCTGCGGGTCGGTTCGCCAGTGAGGTCATGCTCAGGTCCAGCACCATCGTTCTCGCAACCTACAAGCCGCGACATCTGGCCTTGCTTGCTCGAACCGACAACAACCATCTGGAAGATGAAGTCGGCCACAGATTTAGGGAGCTTGCTGCTGAGATCAAGAATCTTACCTTTCTCGTTGACATTGGTATACACGTAGCATGCCTCAAAAGACTCCTCATTCTGCATCAGACGCTGAACCTGCTGAGTGAAAATGTCTTTCTCGCCTGACACATCATACGGAGCATACTTGCCCACGCTAATGGCATTGAGTTCTGTGAGGGCGGCGTATCCGTTTGCCTGATAAAATCCGTTGTCATGCTTCGGATACACCACATTGATTTCCGGCACATACACAACAAGACGTATCTTGAAAGCCTTTGTCGACTCCTGATAAGGATAAGCCTTGCGTATCTGCGAGATGACATCAACGATGGAGCCAGAACCCGTACCTCCAGCCAATCCTGCACATATAGTGAATGTCACATCATTATCTTCCGAACTCTTCTGAAGCGAACTTACAGCAGCATGCAACTTGGTGAGGAAATTGTTGCTCACCTGGTTTCTATCACAGATATTATTTGCTGTCAGCATGCGTCCGAGCCTGCGCCTCTGCCCACCTATACCAGCAGAAATGAGCGGTCCCATGTGCTGATCTATCAACTGCTTGTCATCATCATTGATGAAGCATTGCAATCCAGGATAAGAACCGAGAGCCTGCAGAGAGGCTGTGCTTATACCATTGATGTTCACTTTTTGAGCATCTCCTAAATGCACACTCTTTCCAAGCACCTTCCATCCCGTACGGTCATTCAAGTCCGCCGGAGACGAATCCACATAAAGGTAGTTGATATGACATCCGCAGTCGGGGTCATTGCTGCGAAATTCCTCGTAAATTCTCTTGCGGAGTTCACGGAGGACCTTTCCACCCGTTCCTCCAAGACCTATTATCAAATTATTTGCCATAATATAATATATTGTTATTAAAATTGATACACATCAGAAAACGTCCTCAGAAGGCGTGTATGCCTTCATGGACACTGTAGTTTTCCTATTACCATTTCTCATAAAGAGTATCACAATAACGGCACCGACAACACATATCCCCACACACCAAAGGATGTCCTCCACAAGCATCTCCGTCACCAACTTAACAAAATAATCAATCATCGTATTTGGCATGTCCACGACATAGCCTTCATAGACATAATCACGAAGATATTCTTGGAGTATGGGATATTGGTCAAACAGTCCATCGAGCACAATGCCTGCCTCTTCTTTGCTTATCCATTCATCAGCACTGATATTGCACATCTCAAAAACCTCGGCAATATATCCCTTATACTCATCTGCAGAACTGATAATCTTTGCCTCTCCTACAATGAAAACGCAATGGTAAGCCAACATTAGAAACATCACAATAAAAACGACATACGTTATGCCTGGCAATGATACATTCTTGTACCAACTTCTAATAATGAAAAAGAATAGGGCAACACATACAGCAGCCACAATAATGCCCCAGAACAAGCATCCTGCAGACAGTTTAAGCAATTCAAACGCAACTGGCAACATAGTATCAGCATTGGGTATTAGCGACTCCAGGTTCCCTTATTACACGAAGTCATAATAAATAATCTATCTCAGCGGCATAAAAAAGAACGTGGGAACCGCCGCTGCCTGCTCCACGAACTGAGGCCTTCGCATTGCCCGATACAGTGAACAGACAACGTCAGACCCCACGCTATATAATCGTAGACTCTTTAGAAAGCAATCCGTAGCCTCACAGTAACATGAGGCATACGAAAAGCCCAAAGCTTCATAAATGAAATAGCCTGGGTATCTACCGTTGCAATGTTCAAGACTGTATCAGAAAGTTGCGAAGATTCCAGTTCGTCAAGAACAAGCGCATGGTAAACGCCTTTGAATATGTCGTGTCTCGCTTCCGCCTTCAATCTGCCTTAATGGCTCATATCAAAAGAGGAAAAACAAGACGAGTGAAAATATGTCCGCAAATAAATCTTTGGACATTTCCGCCGCAAATATAATTCATTTGTTCGACCCTGCAAAAAAAAATAGTTGTTTTTTTGAAAAAAGCTATAATTTTATTCTTTTAGTCTCAACGCTTTACTTCAATACTCTCCTTGCAAAACCGACACATCACCTTGCCTATACCATTTCTCCACGACTTCTCCGAATACAAAACAAGCCCAGAGTCAACTCTGAGCTTGTTCATTTCAGACCACCTGCCCTGAAATAATTTTTATCTGCCAATCCTTATTTCTCCATCTCTGGCACTTTATCCGTCCATCTTATCAAGGGAGTGCCGCTCTCGTCAAAATCAATGGGAAGCCAAAGGTGGAGCGAGTTGGAGAGATGGTCGGGATTCCATATATCAGCCATGAAGACGGGGGTGCTGAAGACATCAGTAAGAATGTATGTGCCCTGTCCTCCGAAAGTTTTGTCAGCAGGCATATTGCGGTAGCTTGCAGGAGCACCTGTGAAAGGTGAGTCAAGCTGTTCCCATGGTCCCCAGATGCTCTTGGAAGTGAACATGCGCGCCTCATTAGGAGCCCACCCTGTGCAACCTGAGCAGATGAGCCAATAGCGCCCGTCATGCTTGAAGATGCAGGGAGCTTCATTCTGTCCGCCAGGAGCTACCATGGTGTATTTGCCCGTATAGTCGAGATAGTCATCTGTGAGTTCGCTGATAAGAAGGGTGAGATTCTCTTGTGAGGATATGATATGATAGGCAGTGCCCTTCTCATCGATGTACACCGTCATGTCACGGCTCATCTGCCCGCCCTCAAAGTCGCGCCAGAGATACATGCCCTTGCTTACCTCCGCTCTCCACTCATCGCTCCACCAATCCTTCCATTTCGACGCATCAGTGAGCTGCGCGGCCTTAATATCCTTCTTGCTCATGTCGAAAGGCCACTTGCCAGCATTGACGCGTGTGCTGCGTATGAAAAGGAATGGGCCTGTCGGCGAGCTGCTTTGAGCAAATCCCACACGTGCAGCCTCGTAGCCGCGCCCTTTGAGTTCAAGATGGAAAAGCATGACGAACTTCTTCGTCTTGGCATTGTATACCACCTTAGGACGTTCCATTATGCAACCGCGCTCAATGTCGTCACCGTAGTCGCGGCTTACGGCGAGCGCTATGCCTTCGTTCTTCCAATGGCGCATGTCGGCAGAAGAGTAAACGCTGATGCCTCGTTCGGTGGTGAATCCAGTATAGGGGCGGTGCTCGCCATACCAGTAATACGTATCGCCATACTTGATGATGTTGCCTCCATGGGCATTGATATGTTTGCCATCCACATCATTCCAGAGCTGTCCGTTGACAAAGTCTTGAGCTGAGAGGGAAAGAGGAAGAATGAGAAGCATGAGGCTTGCAATTATATTTTTAATGTTTATACGCATGATACAATGGTTTAAGAGGTGTTCTTTAAATTGGTATTTATGTTTCCATCGGGGTATGTCCTTCTATAGAGCAACCCTTAAAGTAATGTGGAAAGAAAAAACTATAAATCCGTTTGCTACGTAATATTTAGATCTCAAAGTCGAGACAAGTGCGCTGCACTACGTATGGACGCACTTTGGTGTCAGCCACTTCAACGTGCGCAGGATGGCAAGCGTAGACATTGAGAGCTTCTTCAGATTCGAGCGTGCTGTCGAGCATCACATCTGCATTAGATGATGCGAGTCGCCCATCAATGCTGACATGCACTTCTACGAGGCCCGGCACTTTGCCCATAAGGCCTTCGAGCCCAGCCTTTATATCGGCCTTGACTGTTGCCTTCTCCTTCTCGGAGAGAGAGGGATTGAGAGTCCAGAGGATGATGTGTTTTACCATAATATAAATATGTGTAAGAGATTATTGATTATTTTTAGGGGTGTTCTATAAATTAGTATTTATGTTTTATCGGGGTTTGTCCTTTTGCTCGGTCGATTTTGGTCTCTCACTTGCATCTGTCTCTTTTGCCTTCAGTCACGATGCCCGCATCGCTCCTTCATTTAAAAGAGACATCTGCTGCGTGATAGCCTCAAAATCACCCCGAGCTAATTTACAGAACACCCCTTTATTTGTTCTATAGCCTACAAAGATACTGCTTTTATGTGAAAAGTGAAGCGCGATGACACGTAAAAATGCTAATTTGTTTTGTTTTCTCCCTGCTTTAAGCTAACTTTGATGGTCAAAACAAAGACTTATTTACAAGACATTCAAAAGGAAATAAAAATACTCTGCAATGAAATACGGAATAATAGGTACTGGCGCCATTGGTGGATACTATGGAGCCAAATTGGCGCAAGCAGGCAAGGATGTGCACTTCTTGCTGCATAGTGACTATGAATATGTGAAGGAGCATGGACTTCAGATTGACTCATGCGACGGCAGTTTCCATCTCAGCAAGGTCAACGCATACAGCAGGGCAGAAGACATGCCCGTGTGCGATGTGGTGCTTGTATGCCTCAAATCTGTCAACAACCACATGCTCCCATCCCTTCTGCCTTCAGTGGTTGGGAAGAAGACGTTGGTGGTGCTGATACAGAACGGCATCGGTCTCGAAGCCGACATGCAGGAGATGTTCCCTGACACGTGGATAGCAGCAGGCCTGGCATTCATCTGCAGCGCAAAGACCCATCCCGGCACAATCAATCACCAGTGTTACGGATACATCAATATCGGCAATTTTTCCTGTCCCCAGCAAGAACTTATCGACTGTGTCATCTCAGACTTCAGAGAGGCAGGTGTGGAAGCTAACGAAGTAGAATATAACGAGGCCAGATGGAAGAAAGCCGTATGGAACATGCCGTTTAATGGTATGACCGTAGCTTTAAACACACAGACGGACGTGCTGCTGGCACACCCCTCCACTCTCCAGCTCATCAGAGACCAGATGATGGAAGTTGTCCTTGCCGCTCGCACATGCGGCGTGAAGAATATCGGAGAGTCTTTTGTTGACAAGATGATATACAACACCATCCACATGACGCCTTATTCGCCAAGCATGAAGCTCGATTATGACTTCCATCGGCCTATGGAGATAGATTATATCTACACACGCCCCATCGAAGAGGCGAGGAAAGCAGGATACAAGATGGAGAAACTCGATATGCTGGAGAAGCAACTCAGGTTTCTGCAAGACAACAATAAGATGAAAAACAATGAACATAATCTTTGATTTAGACGGCACATTGCTTAACACCCTTGATGATCTTCACAACAGCGTGTGCCATGCGCTGGCCTGTGCCAGACTCCCCAAGATAGACCGTCTCGTGACGCGCCGCTTCTTGGGCAACGGGGTGAAAAGCCTGATTGACAACTGCGTGACCCATGCCTGTCCTGAGGCTAACGAGAGAATGAAGGAAGAAGTTTTCCATGCCTTCCGTCAGTATTACATGCTTCACTCGATGGACAAGACAGCGCCCTACCCCGGTGTGGTGGAAATGCTGCGCCAATGCAAAGAGTCGGGTCTGACCACAGCCATCGTGAGCAACAAACTGAACGAGGCTGTGCAGGATCTTCATCGCCGGTTCTTTGCCCAATATATCGACTTAGCCATCGGAGAGACTCCCAGCGTGAAGCGCAAACCTGCCCCTGATATGGTCTATGAAGCCATGCGCAGGCTATCCGACATGAAAGGAAAGCAGATAGAGAAGGTGGATTGCGTCTATGTGGGCGACAGCGAAGTTGACCTGCAGACGGCAGCCAACGCAGGACTGGAGTGCATTGCTGTCAGCTGGGGATTCCGCGACAGGGAGTGGATAGAGCAATGCGGAGCAAAGGTCATCATCGACACTCCGTCAGAACTGCTCAGCACCCTTTCCTGCGCTTGCGGCTAAAGCCGACATAGATAAGTAATAGGACATTCATCATCAAGGCATAAATGATGGCGGGTACAGCTATAATTTCGTTGTTAAAGACGAACGGGCTGCAGGCTATGGCTATGCTTTGAGCTGCATTCTGCATGCCCATCTCAATGACAATAGTGCGCTGTTCCCTGCCATTCAGTTCCATGATACGAGAGAGAAGCACACCTCCTCCCATAGCAAGAAGAACGAGAGTGGTGACGCATGCCCAAAGAGACGTGAACCTATTTGCTATCACCTCATGATACTGCACAAAGAACAGGGCTGCAAAAAGGATGAGCGAAGGGAAAGCTATGCGCGAGAGCACACCCTCCACCTTAGCTGCCGCAGAAGGCATGTACCTGCGCATGGCAATGCCCAGACCCATGGGCAAGAGCGTAAGCAGGAGATTCTGAACTATAAGATTGACAACAGGCAGACGGACAGGTATAACATAGTCACCAAGAAAAAATGTCGTGACCTTCATGATGAGAGGGATGGTGAAGAGGGTGATGATGCTGCTCAAGGCTGTCAGCGACACAGACAGAGCCACATCGCCCTTAGCCAACATGGAGAATATATTGGACGAACTGCCACCTGGAGAACAGGCTATGAGCATCAAACCGATGAAAAAGAGCGGGGGAAGATCAAACATCGTTCCGCAAAGAACAGCCAGCAGGGGCAGAACGATAATCTGGCCAACAAGCCCAACCAATACAGACATAGGACGCTGACGAAACAGTTTGAAGTCTTTCACCTCCAAGGTGAGACCAAGCTCAAACATAAGCATGGTAAGGATAGGCAATACAATCCAGACAGTATTCATGGTTGACAATTAGAATATTATTTTTAAATTTCCGTTTCCATTTCACTGCAAAGTTACAACTTTTCACACAACCGACATCATGCACAGAAAGAAATGTAAAAAAAATAATCCGAGACTTGGTGATACGGCAAAAAAAGCATAACTTTGTGATGAGTTATGAGACATTATGCGCTTGGCACACTCATACGTCGCCAAGCTCCGACCAACCTCAATGACTCATATTATATTTACAAAACACATTCCCGCGATATGAAAAAATTGGTTTTCCTGACAGGTGCTGGCATGTCGGCAGAGAGCGGCATCAGCACATTCCGCGACAGCGATGGCCTTTGGGAGAAATATCCAGTGGAGGCTGTGGCAAGTATACAGGGGTATGAACGCGACCCCAGACTCGTTTTGGACTTCTACAACGAGCGTCGACGCCAATTGCTGGAAGTCAAGCCCAATCTCGGACATGAGCTTGTGGCCGCCATGGAGAAAGACTACGATGTGACGGTGGTGACACAGAACGTGGACAACCTGCACGAGAGAGCTGGCAGCACAAAAGTAATCCATCTGCACGGCGAATTGATGAAAGCGACCTCTTCTCTCCGCCCCAACGACCACAAATGCATCGTCACATTGCCCGAAGACCATCTCGACATCCACATTGGCGACAAAGCAGCCGACGGCAGCCAACTGAGACCCTTCATCGTGTGGTTTGGCGAGAGCGTGCCGATGATTGAACCAGCCATTGAAGAAGTGGCAAAAGCCGACATCCTCGTCATCATCGGCACATCGCTCAACGTCTATCCCGCAGCTGGCCTGCTCGGATATGCCAACAGCCACTGCCACATCTACCTCATCGACCCGAAGACCGTGGCATACGACCCGCGAATCGACATCCAGCATATCAGGAAAGGCGCAAGCGAAGGCATGCAGATTTTAATCAAGCAATTACTCCATACCAAGGATTAACGACCACACATTTGATTAAACAGCAATAAACAGAATGGTGAATCCCATTTCCATAAATCCCAACAAGCACATGATTTCCAGACTACTGACATTTCTTGACAACTCGCCAGTGAACTTCCTGGCAGTAAAAAACATAGCCGACATGCTGACCCAAGCAGGCTACCGCAAGGTAGATGCCCGCAATCCACTCGGCGAGATAAAAACAGGCGACAGGCTGTTCGTCACCAAAAACGACTCATCCATCTACGCCTTCCACATTGGCAGCAAAACTCTGGCCGAGGCAGGATTCAGGATGATATGCGCCCATTGCGACTCCCCCACCTTCCGCATCAAACCAAATGCGGAGATGCTCTGCGAAGGCGGCATAGTCAAGCTCAACACCGAGGTCTATGGAGGCCCTATCCTCTCCACATGGTTTGACCGCCCGCTCACAGTAGCAGGCCGGGTGATAGTGCGCGGCGCCGATGCCATGCATCCCAAGACACTGCTGCTCCACGTCAAAAGACCACTCATGCAGATAAGCAACCTCGCCATACACTTCAACCGCGAGGTCAACGACGGAGTGAAACTCAGCAAGCAGAAGGACACCTTGCCGATACTCGGCATGGTGACTGACGAAATGGAGAAGGGCAACATGCTCATAAACATCATCTGTTCCTCTCTCAACATCAGCCGTGAAGAGATTCTCGACTTCGACCTCTACCTCGCCGACGCCACTCCAGCATGCACCTTCGGCATTCACGACGAACTGATTTCCTCTGGCCGCCTCGACGACCTGGAGATGTGCCATGCCGGCATGGAAGCCCTCCTTGCCTCCGATGCCCCCGAGGCAACAACGGTACTTGCCATCTTCGACAACGAGGAGACAGGCTCGCAGACAAAGCAAGGAGCAGGCAGCCCGTTCCTTGCTTCTATGATACGGCGCATTGCAGCAGCACAAGGCGGTGGAGAGGAAGCCTACAGCCAAGCAGTGGAAAGAGCCTTCATGGTGTCGGCAGACAATGCCCACGCCTGGCATCCCAACTACAGCGAGAAGTATGACCCCACCAACCACCCCGTCCTCGGCGGCGGCCCTGTCATAAAGTTCAATGCAGCTCAGAAATATGCCAGCGACGCAGTCTCCGCAGCCGTCTTTGCCGAAATATGCCGCGAGGCAGGAGTGCCGTGCCAGAGATTTGTCAACCACAGCGATGTGGCCGGAGGAAGCACATTGGGCAATATCCTCGCCTCTTCCATACCACTGAGCGGAGTGGACATGGGCAATGCCATCCTGGCCATGCACAGTTGCAGAGAGACAGGCAGCGTGGCTGACTACGAATATTGCGTCAAAGCGTTCACCAAGTTCTATAATGAGGTATGCACATGCTGAAAGGATTGACCTCTTCCTCCTCACTCGGGAGAGTGCAAGCCCGTTTGACTCTCCTCTCATTCAAGCGTCAGTGGATGCTGCTCTTTCTCGTCTTGGCCCAAGCCCTGACAGTCTCAGCCCAGCCACCAGACAGCCTCGGGCGCATCAGGTTCAAGTATGACTTTATCGTGCCCACCAACGGCAACTTCGTCGATGCCATCCATGCCGCCAACAATCGGCTTAACAAGAACAAACGCTACCGCATCTTCGTCAAGTCGAGCATGTACCGCATCAAAGGCGACGGCAATCTCATCACCATCACCGAAAACGGCAAGCGACTGGAGATACCCTCTCCCATGACCGTGCTCACCGCACCCAACACCAGCATCTGCGGCGAGGGATGGAAGCACACGCAGATAGAGTCCATGCCCATGCACGAAGGCATAAGCTGCACATCCACCCTCTTCCTCAAGGGAGCAGACAGCACTTACATACAAGACATCGAGCTATGGTCCAACTTCCGCAATGACGAGAACGCCTTCGCCAACAGAGCCGTGGCACTCAACGAGAAGAACTGCAAGGGCAACATCTTCAAGAACCTCTCGCTGATGAGCACACAGGACACATACTACACCAACGATGGCGGCACCACATATCTCGAAGACTGCACCATCAAGGGCACAGTAGACTTCATCTGCGGAGGCGGCACCATCTACTTCAACCGCTGCGACATCGAACTGCGTTCGCGAGGCAACACCGGCAAGCGAGACATCATCTGCGCCCCCGCCACCGAAGCCTCCAGACAATATGGCTACGTCTTCAACAGCTGCCGCATCTATGGCCACGAAAGCCAGCGTGACCGCTACATGCTGGGGCGACCCTGGAAAAACGCTCCACAGGCCGTCTTCCTCGGCACAGTGATGGTGATGCTGCCAGACACCGCAGGGTGGACAGAAATGCACGGCACACAGCCACGCCTATTCGCCGAATATGAGAGCATGGACGCCGACTTTCAAATTGTCAGCACAGAAGCGAGACGAAAAACCTTCAAGGACAAGAATGACGTGCCGCAAGCCGTGCGCTACAACACCCTACTGCCAACAGAAGATGCTGACAGCTATGATGTCGCCCGAGTCTTCCCCCAATGGCGGCCCGACCTCAAAGCTCAGCTCATCGACCCTCCTGCCGTCATGATAAAGGAGAGAGGCAGCATCTACTGGGAAGATGTCCCTGAAGCCTGCCTCTATGCCATCTGCAAAAACAGGGATGTGGTGGCTTTCACCACCCAACCATTCTACAATGTCCCCCGCGGCACAGCCGAAGGTTCGTGCTTCTCTGTCCGATGCGCCAACTTCTACGGTGGACTCGGTTCGATGAGCAACGAGGTAGTCTACCCAAACAGATGACAGCAATCGGTTTTAGGTTTATGTTATCTGGTACTGGAGTTTATATTACTTGGTACTGGAGTATCTCATAGCTGCGGCTGCCCTTGAAGCTGTAGTTTAACGCTTTTGGAATCATTATGCCTTTTTCTCATCCACTATTTGAAAGATCCTCAGTTTAGCACATCAAATCATCTCACAAGGAAAAATGCTGCAGAATTAAGACAAATGTTGAGTTTTAAACCAAGTTTTCGATGAGTTTTTGCTGATATTTATATATTTTTTGTAACTTTGCAAGAGATTGTGTACACATGTGCGCATTATGCGTGCATGGGCTTCAATCAACATACATATTGAAAAGCGTCATTGATGCTTTGTTTTTGACAATTCGGAACCTCGGAAATTCAGAATTGCTGTCAGGAACAATGTCAGAAGTGATGCTTACGGGTATGGTATCACATCCCCGGAGTGTGCAGAGGGTGCAAGCCCTTGTTGCACACTTTTTCGGGTGTTTATCATACGACGTAGGTGTCTGTTCTGCTCGTTCACAGCAATGCCCATCCGAGGGGCCCGAATTAAGGACGAGCTGACATGGGCACCTACGTTTTTTGTGTGTATGATGAAACGCTAACTTAATTGTCAGTATGGGTCGCGCTGGCAGATGAATTAGTATGGTCTTCAACAAGATTACCGCAAAGACTCTTTCTGTTTGTGTAGCGACCCTGTTTGTTGCTACCATCGTTGTTGGTTCTCTAAGTGGATGCAGCTCACGCAGAACCAAGAAAGCAAATGACAATGTAGCAAAGCAAGATACGGCTACTGCTTATATTGATGCGATTGATTTCAATCCAGTGGTAAACGTGTATCTGGAAAACTCTGGTAGCATGGATGGTTACGTAAAGGGTCAGACGGAGTTTGAGCAGATCGTTTACAATTATCTGGTAAACCTCAAACTTGCCAAGATTACTTCAGAACTTAATCTTTTCTACATAAATTCCAATGTCCTGCCTCAGCAGGATGATGTTCAGGATTTCATAGAAAAGCTTGAACCTACCTCATTTAAGGCAAAGGGTGGAAACAGGGGCACATCTGATATTTCTCAGATGATAGGTATGATTATGAATGAGATGAATGACTCAACTGTTTCCATCTTTATTTCCGATTGTATATTCTCCCCCGGCAAGGGCAAGGATGCTGGCGATTATCTGAACAACCAGAAGATTGGTATCAAGAATGCAGTAGGTCAGTATTTCAATGCTCATCCAAAACTTGCCGTAATGGGTTATCGTTGTATGTCATCTTTCAACGGCTATTGTTACGACAAGAATGATGCTGGCACATTGTACCAAGGTCAACGTCCGTTCTATGTTTGGTTGTTCGGCACACAAGGCGCATTGAACCGTATCCAGAACGAGATGCTGAAGAATCGCTACCAATTGGATGGCGTTCAAAATGAGTTTATGGCATTTGCTGGTGGAACTACTATGCCAGACTCATGCTATGCAGTAAAGAGAGGTTCGGGAAAGTTTGATTTGAAAAGAAGTGATTCTAAGCACTCTATAGAGAACCTCAAGGCAGACAAGAACGGTAAGGTACGTTTCTCTGTTGAAGTAAACTATGCTCCGTTAATTCTTAGCGATTCATATTTGTGTGATACCTCTATGTATGTGCTCAATGACCCGAAGTACAAGGTCGTTGAGGTTGAACGCATAAAAGCATTCAACAAATACACCCACATCATTCACATCGAAGCTGAAAGAGTACACCCTTCAAATCTTGAAATACAGCTCTGCACTGGTACACCTACATGGCCTGCCTATTACAACGATGAAGACGGAAACGCCATTGATGATTCAAATGCAGACAAGACCTTTGGCATCAAATACATGACTGGCGGTATTGCAGAAGCCATTATCCGAAAGAACTATTATACTCGAATGACGATTAACATAAACAAATAACATGGAAGAAATACTCGGCAACATTTACAGCCTTCTCGAATCATTCTACGGCAAACCCCTTTCAGAGTATCTTTGGGGTTACAATTGTAGCACTCAGGATTATGATCTGGATTTGATCTACAATCAGTTTGGCATGATTGCTATCATCTCGGCACTCATCATACCACCAATCTACTATTACTTGTGGAACCCTGTACGTCATCAACAACTGAAGTACTGGGGACTTATGATAGCAACAGGCCTTGTCAATTTCGCTATCGCATATTTTATGTTGACAAGCGACCTTGACAATGGTTTGATTGGTGACTGTCTGCTCTATGACAATCAGGGTAACCAAGTGATAGACACGATAAACATCATAATGTTTGGAGTAGTAGATTTACTCTTTACTGCAATACTGTTCTTCATCACCTCTATGGTATTCTTCAAGTGGGGAAGTAAGGCTGTAAGACATTATCCTTTCTAAAAACGAGACAGATATGAAAACATTTGTATTTGGAATTGGTGGCACTGGTGCTCGCGTTCTTCGCTCGCTGACATTGCTGTTGGCATCGGGTGTTGAATGCAAGTCAACCATCGTGCCTGTTATCATAGATCCCGACCTGAATAATGGCGACTTGACCAGAACTGTAAGCTTGATGCAACGCTACACAGCAGTAAGGGATGCGTTGAATTTCACGAATAACGGCAAGAACAAGTTCTTTGGTACAGAAATCTTCGAGGAATGTAACTTCCGTTTGCCTATCAACAACTCTCAGAATGTGACGTTCCAAGAGTTTATGGACATGGACAACATGACAACAGAGTCAAAGGCCATGCTCAAGATGCTCTATTCGGACAAAAACCTGGAATCGAATATGATTGTAGGCTTCAAGGGCAATCCTAACATCGGTAGTGTTGTATTAAATCAATTTGCCGACACCGAAGAGTTCAAGAATCTTGCCAATGACTTTACCGATGGAGACAGGATTTTCATCATCAGTTCCATCTTCGGTGGAACAGGAGCAAGCGGTTTCCCTCTTCTATTGAAGACACTTAGAACCAACGATAGTATTCCAAACCATGGATTGATCAACAAAGCAGAAATCGGTGCGGTAACCGTTTTGCCATACTTCAAAGTGAATCAGGACGAAGAAAGCAGCATCGAATCAGACACATTCATCTCTAAGACGAAAGCAGCTCTTGCCTACTATGACAAGAACATAGGCCGCGACATCAATACATTGTACTACATTGGTGACAATATAGCAGCTCAAAAGGGTTACGACAACAACGAAGGTGGTGATGCTCAGAAGAACAATGCCCATCTTATAGAAATGCTTTCTGCTCTTGCAATTGTTGACTTTGCAAACGCACAGAGCAATGCGGGTGGTCCTGTCTATAAGGAGTTCGGTTTAGCATCTGACGAGTTTGAGAATGTTATTTTCTCAGACTTTGCCCCTGGTACAATAGGACAAATCAGAAAGCCTATGACTCAGATGATGCTCTTTACTCATTATCTGAACAAGATGACGGTTGATAATTTCCTCGGTCAGCAGTGGAGTCAGGATTATGGTCTTGACAGAAACTTCTTCGCATCGGATTTTATAAACAATCTGCGGTATTTACAGAACGATTATTTAACATGGTTGAAGGAGATGGATGACAATCAAGTCGGTTTTGCGCCATTCACATGGAACAATAACAATCTTTTTGACATCGTCAATGGTCTGTCGCCAACAAAGTCGTTCTTCTCACGTTTCAAGAAAGACAACTACGAACTGTTTGACATCACTCTCGACAAAAAGCATGTGTCAAACAATAGCGAAACCAAGGAGCAGAAGTTCACTGAACTGTTCTATCAGTCGACCGAAGCTCTTGTTCATGACAAATTAAATATGTAAGGATATGGCTAAAGTCTTCAGATTATATAAAGGTAACAACAATCTCCAAGATTGGGGTCAATCAGTTCCATACGGAGATCATGCTATTGGTCAGATAGAGGATCCAAATGCTGCTGACGTGAAGAAAGAAATTACATCCATCCCTTCACCATTTGCACGCATTGACCTCGTTAAGAATGCATACAAGGAAGTTGTGAAGTCTGGCAATCTTCATGGCGATACTATCTTCCACAAGATGGTATCTGATTCGTTGGATATTGCGCAGATATTCTTCAATCTCCCAAAGTTGCAGGATAGGGTCAGAGTATTGGTATGGGATGTTCAACAAGAACTGAACAACCTGTGTAATAGCACCTCTAAGGATCAAAAGCGTGTAGGCGAAACGCTCGACATGTTCCTTAGACAAGATGCGCAGAGCTACAACTTCGACCGCATGAGAAGTGTTTATTTACTTCACTACTTCGGTCAGCACAGAAAGACTCAGTTGGACATAATCGGTGCAACATCACCTGCAACTCTGTTCTTTAGTTCTGCAAACGATTTCAGCTATCTGTCAGAAGACATCCGTTTTGGTAAGGACAAGGTATTCGACAGCAACTTTGCATCACTTGACCAGCGAGATGATAAGTTCATAGTATTCTATTATGCTTATCGTCTTGCTTACACCAACTTTGCACGTCTTTTCCCAGAAGTCAACCAGTACATGGACATGGTGTACAAACACGGATTGACACCTGATCAAAAAGATAAGATAGACGCGCTTACAGCCAACTCTATCAACGAATATCCCGAGCTGTTGGTAAATCCTAACCGAGTAGAGATTAACGGAGTATGCTATCGTCAATGTCCAGATAATGCTAACGTGAAGAGTGGATTCGAGATAAAATCGGATATTGCTACTGACGAAAAGACACCATTGGTATTGCCTATTGAACCAGGAAGCATCTATTCAGATATTTTCTATGTGTCGGACAATTGGGAAAGTACGAGCAAAGCGCCATACTATGACGAAAAGCCACTCAATGAAAGACGCTTACCAAAGGCTAACGACACCTATCCATATCTGACTGTTAGCGATTTCCTTGAAGATGTTCTTATACGCGTACCTAATATTAATGCTAATGATGACGCATTCTTCGGCAAGTTCATCAGCGGTTCTTCGTATAGTTACTTGTTGCCTCTGAAGTCCACCTTCTT
Source organism: Bacteroidaceae bacterium (assembly GCA_036303125.1). Classification (GTDB taxonomy): domain Bacteria; phylum Bacteroidota; class Bacteroidia; order Bacteroidales; family Bacteroidaceae; genus Minthosoma. The sequence continues at coordinate 34,743 of JAXJBE010000102.1, read as the reverse complement.
CAAGTATTTCACACCTCAGCAGCTCCAAGGCAAAGTTGGAGGCAAGAGTATGATTGAAATAGAGGAGGTACTGAATGACAACGTAAAGGTCACATTGCGTATTCCTATTCAGAACAACAGAGTTATTGAATACACACGTCAGTATATCGAGCATGGTGAAATTCGTCCTGCTCAGAACAAGGGCGCACTCATCGAGAGAAGTTTTGCTGTAGGTTTGTTCTCAAACATCCAGTATGAGGATGAGAAACAAGCATACTATCGTGCCTATATTATGAGTGAGTTCGAGGATAAGGACGATTATCGTCTGACATTCGTAAAGGGTACAAACACATTGGGCGTAAGTGATCCTGTTGTTCGTAATGATTCCGATGACCGCTACTACAGCTATAAGGCTTACGTTCTTGAACAGCAGACATTTGATTACATTAGAGTAGAATCGGATGGCTATTATGGTGTGCTGATTCCTATTATGCAGAAGAAGGGTGGCTCAGACAAGTTCACCTTTGCCATTGACTTCGGAACCACAAACTCGCACATTGAGTACAACATCAACGATGGCGCATCAGAACCTTTCAATGTCACCAGCAAGGATAATATTCTGAAGCTATGGGGCAAGGTTGACAATCAGTCAAAGTACATCCTTGGCTATGATGTGATACCGGATGCTGTTGGCAATGACTCTTTGTATAAGTTCCCAATGCGTACAGCTCTCTGTATGTCATCTGACACCAACTGGAACAAAGCTGTCTATGCACTCGGGCACACCAACATTCCTTTCCCATACGAGAAGAAGCGTGGTTATGCCTACAACCGCGTCCTGACAGACTTGAAGTGGTCAAATGATCCTGACAACATCAAGAGAATCAAGAGCTACATCGAGTCACTTTTCATGATGCTCCGAACCAAAGTTCTATTGAACAATGGTAATCTTGCAAAGACGAAGATTGTATGGTTCTATCCTATCAGTATGGTAGAGAATCGCTACAACAGCTTTAGCGATGTTTGGACGAAGGCTTACGAGAAATACTTTGGTGGTGATAGACGTAATGTCATTCCTATGACGGAATCTGTCGCTCCATACGAGCATTATCGCAACTCTGAGGCCAGTGTTGGCAATATCGTAACCATAGATATTGGTGGCGGTACAACCGACATTGTACTTGCCAATGATGGTGAGGTTAGAAATATTACGTCATTCCACTTTGCTGCTGACTCGATATTTGGTGATCCATACGTTACCAATAGAAGCTCTGCGTCCGTCAACAAACTTCTTGTGCAGTACGAGAATACTATCAAGAGTGTTCTCGAAGACAACTCGTTGAGCGACTTGGAGGACATCTTTGAACAACACACCAAGAGTAAGATTTCTGGCAACATTGCTTCCTTCTTCTTCTCGTTGAAGGACAACACGGAGATTCAGGCAAAACGACTGGTGGAGAATGTTGACTTCAACACGATTCTTCTGCTTGACACCAAGTATAAGATTGTGTTCATCATGTTCTATTCTGCTATTATCTTCCACCTTGCAAAGATCATGAAGGCAAAGGGCGAAGAGATGCCTCGCCACATTGCATTCAGCGGTAATGGCTCGAAGGTGATACGTATCCTTACATCAAGTGACACGACTCTCGAAAAGTTCACAAAGAAGATCTTTGAAAAAGTTTACGGTCAGAAATATCCTTCCGATGGTTTGACGATTCTCCAGAATGTTGATAATCCTAAGGAGGTAACTTGTAAGGGCGGTTTGTCTAATCCAACGAAACAGGATTATGAGGACATCGCCTCAACTAAGATTGTCTATAAGTCAGTCAACGATGGTAAGGACGAATTTATCGAAAGCGAAACATACGGCGACATCAATGATGTCTACTTGAATAAAGCGGTTGAAGAGGTGAAGTCATTCATTCAGTTTGTATTCGACCTCAACAAGGACTTCTCTTTCAAGAACAACTTTGATTCTGCAGAAACGTCATTGAACGTGGCTCAGGAAGAGTGTATACGCGATCTTTTGACTTACACGAAGAACGGTCTTGAAAACAAGAAGAAAGAAGTATCTGATAGTGACACTATCGAAGAGACTCTGTTCTTCTATCCTCTCAGTGGTATGCTTAATGCCTTGATTAGTGCGATTTATAAAAAGAACAACTCAAGCAAGAATTAGTGTATGGAAGAATTACTCAAAGAAAACTACCTTCTCATAATAATTTGTTTGTCTGTTATTTCGGTATTGTTGTTTCTCGTAGTTTTGGTTGACCAACTCTACATCAAAAAAAAAATGTCAGATGAAATAAAGGAGCTGAAAAGTGAACTTCAAAAATGGAACAATTGGTACAACAAAAATGTACGTCCATATCAAAAACAACAAGGTGGTGTACAAAGGCAAGTTGTTCAGCAACATAATAGTTACCAACAACCGGCAAACCATACCACACACGGAAGTTCGCATTCGGCAGACAATGGCAATATAACCACAAATGGTACTAATGCATCTCAAAATAACAAAGAAGTCGTTTCATCTGGTACTCATATTGAAGATAGTTGTCCAACAAACTCGCTTACATACAATTACCTTCAGGAGGCAAATGGTGGAAAGTTTTTGAGATTAATGTCTTCGCCTGACAAGTGTTTCTTCAGGACCTGGGAAGAAGGTGGTGTGCGTAAATATGAGTTCTGTGGTAATGTTGCCAAAGCACTTGCAAACATCAATGCCATCTTTGATGACGTGTGCGAGATTGAAGGCAAGCGAAGTGGGGCAACTGACATCGAAAACGTTTCTGCCGGCACACTGGATTCAGAGTTGAGAATAACAAGTAAAGCAAAAATCAGATTGAAATAAAATGGATTACATAGTATCGATTATATTTGTTCTAATATTCGCAGCATGGGAGCTACAGCAGTTTAACAAGGTTAGAAAACTGACGGCTCTCTATCGAAACATTTTTCCAAATAGTACCGATCAGCTGGAGTTTGATAGCAAGAAATTATTTATAAACTCCACTCACGAATCGGATCTATTCAAGAACATTGTCCGTACACTCAACAGGTATTTGGGTGAAAACTCAGATCAGGTGAGTGACTACCACCTGATGAAGGACGTAGTTGACCGTAACCGTGAGGTAGCAGAATCTGAAATTGAGACACTTATTCCGTTTACTCAGTACATCGGTCTTGTCGGCACCATGATAGGTATCTTCTTCGGTGTTGTAGTGCTGGTGTTTGGTAATGGTCTTGAAAACCTCATGTCTGGTTCTATCTCTGCTCTTGCAAGTAGTGGTGTAACTGAATTGTTGGGTGGTGTAGCTATTGCTGTATTGAGCAGTGCTTTGGGACTTGGATTGACCATGCGTAGTTCTTATCTGTTCAAAGAGGCAAAGCGTGTTGTAGAACTTCGAGAGAACGCATTCCTTGGTTGGATTCAGGCAGAAATGTTACCTAACTTGTCAACGGATATGACATCAACCTTGGTCAAGATGACCAACAATCTACGCGATTTCAATAACACGTTCTCTTCCAATACCGCAAAACTTGACCGTACCCTTGCTAAAGTCAACGACTCATATACAGGACAGGCAAGAATCCTTGAAGTGTTGGAGAGAGTTGATGTCAAGAAAGTTGCCATGGCTAACGTGCAGGTTTATGAGAAACTCAAAGATTGTACTGACGAAATCGGCATGATTGGCGATGCTTTGAAATCATCAAGACAATATTTGCAGCAGGTTCGTGAACTTACCGAAAAGCTTGATAAGATGGATGAGCGAGCAAAGACTTGGGAGAAAATGGCGAAGTTCTTCGAGAAGGAGATCAACGAGATTGAAAGAAGAAAGGCTGCTATCTCGGAGGCTGTAGGTAATGTTGACGAGAAGTTGAAACAATCATTTGAGCATCTGGGACAAACAGCTAAGGCAAAATCAGATGAGGTTGCAGAGAAGATTGTTGACGAAAACTCAAAACTCGATAGCGCACTCTCACAACAGGAGGAGTTATTGAACAGGAAACTTGGCGAAATGTCAGACGCTATTGACAAGCGTAACAAGAAACTCTCTGATGTGTTTGCATCACTGGAGCAGCTTACCAAAACCTTGCCTGCTGAAATGCAGAGGTACACTCGTGAACTTTCGAACCTTTCTGACATCAAGAGAGGTATTGCGGATTTGGAGAAAGCAATCATTCAGAGCGCAAACAGCAAGCTGGTAACGAAAGAGGGTGTTGTTGTGACTCCTCCAAGTACCAAGATGCCATTGATGCTTAAGATTGCCATCTACATCATCGCACTCTATAGCTTTATTATGATGGTAAAGGAAATGTATCCAGTAGTAACCGACCTTATCTCCAAGTATCTATAATGAAGAAGAAATCAGGTTCACACTTTTGGCCAAGTTATTCTGACCTCATGACCAGTTTGTTCTTTATAATGCTGGTCATGTTCGTGCTCACCATCGTGTCACTTCGCAACTCTCTTCTTGAAGCAGAGCGTTTGCGTAGGATTTCGGAAGAACAACTGAGAAGCATACAGCAGATTCAGGAAGCCGTAAACCAATTGCCTACAGATTACTTCGAGGAAGATGTGATAAACAAGCGTTGGGTGCTTAAACGTTCGTTCTCACCCAAGTTCAATGCAAGGGATTTCAACATTAGCGTACTGAACGACACGACCAACCTTGTGAAAGTAGGTAATTCGCTTATGGGTGTAATTGACAATCTGAATAGAATGAAGAATGATCCCAAGTACAAGGATATGGACATTACCTATCTTGTTGTAATTGAGGGAATGGCATCCAAGGATAATTATTATGACAACGATGCGTTAAGCTATAAACGCGCTCTAAGTCTTTATTACCTGTGGAGAAGAAACGGCATCTCATTTGAAGAATCGCAATGTGAGGTACAAATCTCTGGTAGTGGTGTACGCGGAAGAGGACGCTTCAATGCAGATGGTTTGCATCCGCAAGATGAAGTTAGGAATCAGCGAATCATGATTCAGATTGTTCCTAAGATTGGTAACCTGGGTAAGAACTTGCCAACAGCAGATTAAGTATGGTAAACGCATTATTGGAATTAGGTATAGGTTGGTTCTTGACTTATAAGGTCGTGAGAATCATTGGTGCAAAAGGTAATTTTGCCATGGTCATAAAAATCATTGGCGTGTTACTCATGATTGGTGGTGTAGTATCGTTAGCTCACTCAATACTTCGTTTCTAAATGTATAACGTGTATCGGTTCGCATTCTTATGCGTGTTGATTTGTGGACTTACCTCATGCAGACAACATAGGACACCAAAGAAAATATCATTCGTCTCGTCAAAGCCTTCTCAACAACGTGGTGGGAAGGCTTCGGCTTCTCGTGAGCATAGTCGCAAATCACCTTCTATAACACTATCGTTGATGGACATTGTCAATGGTACTCCTGTTGAGGATTTAAAGTTACAACATACAGGTTTTGTGGTTTCGTATAACCCTCAAAAGTGTACGCCTTCATGGGTTGCATGGGAATTAACATCAGAAGAGACGACAGGACCTATCTCACGAAAGGATTATGACTTTGCTACAGACCCGATGCTTGACGCACGCTATCAAGTGGAAAAGCAAGAATACGCTAACAGCGGTTATGATAGAGGGCACATGTGTCCAGCTGGAGATATGGAATGGAGCTCGTCAGCAATGAATGACTGCCATTATATGACCAACATCTGCCCACAAACTCCCAAATTGAATCAGGTATATTGGGAAAAACTCGAATCTGCCTGCCGAAGATGGGCAGAATTTTATGGTTCGATATACATTGTATGCGGGCCTGTCTATAATAATGATAAGCACTCTGCTATTGGAACGAATCATGCAATTGCAGTACCAGACGGCTATTTCAAAGTAGTCATAAGTCTGATTGAGGGCGAAGAAAAAGGCATCGGCTTTTATTACAGAAACGATGACGATCGTCAGACAATGGAAAGTGCCGCAATGACCATTGATCAAGTGGAAGAACTGACTGGGTTTAACTTCCTCGCAGATTTGCCCGATGAATTGGAGCAACGTATAGAAGCTCAAAACAAATTGAGCAGTTGGAGATAGTGTGCAATTATAACAAAGCCATACGTTTTCTAATAATTCATGACATTAATGGAAATATACGCTCTTGTTTTTAAGGCAGAAGATGGGATTGAAGAAGAATGCTCTAAAGATAATACACAAATAGAGTCAAAATTGGCAATGGTACAATTGGCATACCGTTTCATACGTAATTATCACGAAGTTCCATGTTCTGCCCCTACAGGAGAAGTAAAAGAAAACGCTTTATCTGAATATTTTGAGGAGTTGAAGAGACTGGCAAAACAATATCATCGAACAAACATTTTGCCAATAATAATTGGACGCTTTATTGCCTAAAAAATCCGGCCAAGCCCAACCATTTAAATGGGCAAGCCCAACACCCCAAATGAGCCTGCCCACAACCCCTCGGGAGCTTGCTCACAACCCTTCGTGAGCCTGCACCCGAGGGGTTGTGAGCAGGCAGGATATTCAGAGTGTGTCACCGCCCTCCTGCGGCTGTGCATGCGCACTTTGCAAGCACAAGCAGGCGGCTTGTCAGAGACAGCTTCTACAATGCCTGCATGTCGTTGAGCTTCTTGTAATATCCATTAGCCTCAAGAAGCTCTTCGTGCGTGCCATGCTCCACAATCTTGCCCTCATGCATCACGTAAATCTCATCCGCATTCTTTATAGTTGACAGACGGTGAGCAATAGCGATGGTCGTGCGCGACTTCATCAGTTTCTCCAAAGCGTCTTGCACCAGCCGCTCGCTTTCGGTGTCGAGAGCAGAGGTGGCCTCGTCAAGGATGAGTATCGGTGGATTCTTCAGTATGGCGCGAGCTATGGATATGCGTTGACGCTGGCCGCCGGAGAGACGTCCGCCGCGGTCGCCCACATTGGTCTGATATCCGTCTTCCATCGCCATGATGAACTCATGCGCATTGGCTATCTTGGCAGCCGCTTCCACCTGCTCCTGCGTGGCATCTTCCACGCCGAAGGCTATATTGTTGAAAATGGTATCGTTGAACAGAATGGCCTCCTGGTTCACGTTGCCTATGATGCCACGCAGAGAATGTATGCTCAGATTGCGCACATCTGTCCCGTCTATGCGTATGGCACCCGAAGTGACATCGTGGTAGCGAGGTATGAGATCTACCAGAGTGCTCTTGCCCGACCCCGACTGGCCCACGAGGGCTGCGGTCTGCCCCTTCTTGATGGTGAGCGTGATGCCATCAATCACAGGTCTGCCCTCCACATACTCAAAACCCACATTGTCTATCTCTATCCTGTCGTTGAGAGCGTCTATCTCAGCTGCGTCAGCCTTTTCCTTGATGCAGTTCTCGGCCATGAGTATCTTATTGATGCGCTCCATGGAGGCCATGCCCTTCTGTATGCTGTAGCCTGCCTTGGAGAGATCCTTGATTGGCTGGAGCGTGGTGTAGAGGATGACAAGATAATAGATGAATCCGCTCGCATCTATCGGGCTTTGGCCTGAGAAGATGAGGTAACCGCCAAACCATAGCACCAGCACTATCATGCATGTGCCCAGAAACTCGCTGACAGGATGAGCCGCAGACTGGCGGATGGCCACTCTCATCGACGCATCTCTGAATTCATTGTTAACTTTCTCAAACCTTTTCTCCATCTTCCCCTCAGCTATGAAGGCCTTGATGATGCGCAGTCCGCCAAGCGTCTCCTCTATCTGGCTGATGCCATCGCTCCATTTCGACTGGGCATAAAGGGAACGCTGCTTGAGCTTCTTGCCTATGCGGCCTATGCCTCCAGCGAGCAGAGGCACAACGAGGAGAGTGAAGAGCGTCAGTTCCCAGCTCATGAAAAACATGGTGCAGACATACGTGAGGATGAATATCGGATTCTTGATAATCATATCGAGAGACGAGGTGATGCTCGCGTCTATCTCATTCACGTCTGTGCTGACGCGCGCCAATATATCGCCTTTGCGCTCGTCAGAAAAGAAGGAGAGGGGCAGGGAGAGTATCTTGCGATAGATGTCCACGCGGATATCTCTCACTATGCCTGTGCGCAGAGGCATGAGGCATGCAGAGCCGCCGAAATACGTGCCAGTCTTGAGCAGTGTCAGGAAGGCAAGGATAATGCCGAGAAGGAGCAGCGTGGTGGCCGGCCCATAGTGGTCAACCAACTGCTGCGAATAGTAGTAGCCATTGTTCTGAGCCACAGACAGCAAGTCAGACAAGTATGCTGTTCCCCATTCGATAAACTCATACTTCTCGGTGTTCACCTTGAAGAGAATCTGCAAGATAGGCAGCAGCACAGAAAAAGAGAACACATTGAACAGGGCTGCCAATATGTTCATGGAAAATGTAGCAATGATATAACCTTTATATCGGGCAAAGTACTTGCCCATCTGTTGGTAGAACTGTTTCATCCGCAGTCAAGGGGAAAAGAATATGGGTATATTACTCGCCAGACTTTAAGCCTGTTTCGCCTTAAACGCCATGGCATACAACTTCATCTGCTTCATCATGGCGAGCAGCCCGTTGCTTCTCGTCGGTGACAGATGTTCCTTCAGGCCTATATCCTCTATGAAGTGAAGGTCAGCCTCAAGGATATCATCGGGCGACTGGTTGTCCAGCACTCTGATGAGCAGCGTGACAATGCCCTTGACTATGAGAGCGTCACTCTCCGCCTGAAAGTGTATCTTGCCCTCAGGCGTGAGGTCTGCCTGAAGCCACACCCGGCTCTGGCAACCGTCTATCAGGTTGCTCTCCGTCTTATATTCTACTGGCAGTGGACGCTGCTCACCACCAAGGTCTATAAGCAGTTGGTATTTATCCATCCAGTCATCAAAGCCCTCAAACTCCTCGATGACCTCCTGTTGTCTCTCTTCTATCGTCATGTCTAATATTGCAATTAAATTATCGTAATCTATAAATCAGTTCTTGTGTCATTGCGGCATCCTTCACCTCTCCGTCCATATCACCTCCATCATCGTCTGCCCCACAGCCTTGAGCGTTGACTTGCTGATGTGGTCCATGTTATCATTCACCGTATGCCATGTGGCGGGGAAACCTCCATCATCCTTATCGCTGCCAATGACATCTATGCAAAGGATGCCCCCTTGTATCACCTGCAGGTGATCATCTGTCACAGCTCCTCCATCCTCATCATAAGGGAAGTATTTGCCCAGGCCTATGCGCTGCGCTGCCGCCCACACCTTGTCGACGATGGCCGGAGCGTATGCCAATGAGAACTGCTCTCGGCAGAAGACTGTATTCTCGCCTCCTACCATGTCAAGGTTGATACCGTAGCGTGCCGTATAGCCGTCAACATGACGCTTGCCCGACCAATACTGGCTGCCGAGACACCAGCTTGCGCTATTCTCTCCGCCAGACATGCCGCTGTCCTCCGCATCCCAGCAGATAAAGTCCACGCCGACGGCTATGTCTGCCGAGTCGCCAGCCATGCTTATCTGGCGGGCAAGCTCAAGCATCACACCTATCGCGCTGGCACCGTCATTAGCACCATCGATGGGAGTATCATGCAGCGATGCGTCTGGATCATTGTCAGCCCAAGGACGGCTGTCCCAATGGCCTGAGATGATGATGCGGGCAGGAGCGGCAGGACGGCAGGAAGCGATGATGTTGCGCATCTTGACAGGCGTGCCGTCATAGAGCACGGCATCAGCATACTGGTTAGTCACCACCGCGCCAAAGCTCTCGAATTTCTCCGCAATCCAGTCTCCACATGAGTCGTGAGCAGCAGAGTTCATCACTCGCGGGCCAAAGGCGCATTGCGCTTCCACATAAGCGTAGGCAGAATCCTCACAGAAGTCTGGCGCAGGCGATTCGTATGCCACAGGCGCAGGCTTCTTCTCGTTGCATGCCGCCACGGCAAGCAGCAACGGAAGGATGAATATACTCTTCATTCTAAATATATTCCTCATTCTATAATATATAGTTTTACTAAGTTTAGCAGGCATTTGCTTAATTAAGATGCCATTTACGGGTACAAAGATACGCATTTATCCCCTAACATCACGGATGTTTGGCCAAATATCGGCCTTGACCGCATCAAATAGCCGCTTTCACGCACACTTATAGCACGCTACGCTTTCAGAAAGGCTACCAACTGCGCCACCGCTCTCGCCCTGTGGCTCATGCCGTTCTTCACCTCGTTGCCCAGCTGCGCAAAGGTCTTGTCGTGTCCTTCAGGCACGAAGATAGGGTCATAGCCGAAGCCTGCCTGACCACGCTTCTCATCAATGACAAGTCCCTTCACCTCTCCACGGAAATATCTGGCCTCGCCATCCTTCACAAGAGCGATGCATGTGCTGAAACAAGCATCCCACCCCCTACGTCCAGCAAGCGCGCCATGCTCCAGAGCCACATGTGGCTTGTCCTGCAACCGATGCAAAAGGATATTCATGTTATCGTCATCCCTATCATCCGTCACGGGCCATCCGTTCATAGCCGCATAGCGAGCTGAGTAAACTCCCGGTTCGCCGCCAAGAGATTCCACCTCCAGTCCCGAGTCGTCAGCAAAGCAGTCAAGACCATAATGTTCCTTCACATACATAGCCTTCTGCAAAGCATTAGCCTCAAACGTATCTCCCGTCTCCGGGATGTCAGCGTCACAACCGATGTCACTCAAACTTCTGACTTCATACACGTCGCCGAGTATGGAACGAATCTCCTCCAGCTTATGAGCATTGTTGCTCGCAAATACCAATGTTTTCATTTCTGTCTTATTATTTTCTGAAACGTTTTAGTTATAATCATAGTATCCATTTTAGTCTTCATTGCACAATTGCAACTTACAGATTGTAAAATTAGGTATTATATTTCACTTTAATGTCATCCGAGAGGCTTTTTTTTGCCAACACACACGATTTTATTTGGTTTTGTTTTACAAATAGAAAAAAACACCTAATTTTGTTTACAATTTGTTCAAGCTAAAATAAAAAAGACATAAAGCAAGCTGTTATCAAATGGAGAAAATAGACAAACTTGATAAACGAATCATGGAGATTATCTCCGCTAATGCTCGCATACCATTTAAGGATGTAGCAGCCGTCTGCGGAGTGTCACGAGCAGCCATCCATCAGCGTGTACAACGCCTGATTGATGCCAATGTGATAGTAGGGTCGGGATATGACATCAACCCCAAGAGCCTTGGTTACAATACATGCACTTATGTTGGCATACGTCTGGAGAAGGGTTCCATGTATTCGCGTGTGGTAGACGAGCTGAGAAATATTCCCGAGATAGTTGAATGCCACTACACCACAGGCCCATACACCATGCTCGCCAAACTGTTCGCCCGCGACAACGAGCAGCTCATGGATTTGCTCAACCGCAAGATTCAGGGCATCTCTGGAGTTGACTCCACAGAGACGCTCATCTCGCTCGACCAAAGCATCAAGCGAGAAGTGCCCATCTGTGTCACCGATGCGCCGCCAGCGGCTGCCGCAGCGCAACCAGAGAAAAAATCCCCAATAGTCCTCGATGACGATGAATGAGAAACAGCAGACGGTGATTGAGGAACAGCAAACAAGAACTCCCAACTAACATTTTTTAAGCTTTTATCAATTTCAAAATCTTACAGCAAAGGAGGGTGTGGCAACTTGACAGTTGCCACACCCTCCTTAATACATTATAAGTGTCAAATCCGTAATCCAGTACCCCTTCCAGTGTAGGCCACCTGGTACTGGGGTTTAAGCCGTCTGGTACTGAAGTAGCTCATAGCTACGACTGCCCTTGAAGATAGCTTGCTGGCCAGGTGTTATTTCACGCTCCACTCGAAGACTCCGCAACTGTATTCCTTTGGTTGCTTTATTTCGAGTTTCATGGCTGAGGTCTTGACAGGTTCAAAGTTTACTATATTGGCTGCGCCCTTCACCACACCATACTGATTGAGGTTCTTCACTGCAACCCACTCTCCCTTGTCATTCTTATAGTAGAGCTTCCAGCTTTCTGGCACGCGGCATCCACCCCATGGGGCATCATCGAACCAATATACAGTTGATGTGCTCACCGTCTCGGGATTAGCAAACTCGTAAGCGAGCCACTCTGTGGTGTTCTTCTTTGGCCACCAGTGAGTGTAAGGCACAGAGCGGTCGTTGGCATCGGCTGGCACGAGACGGTCGTTGATGGCAGAAAGGGCTGGCAGACGCTTGTTGCTGGCTGTGACCTTGCTCTCTGATGCTATTGAAGCAGGAAGGGCTGGAGTAGTGGCGTTGAGATCCTGTGGAATCCAAACGGTCATCTTGCCCGGGCCACGATGTGCCCATGCATAGTATGGGATAAGGACGAGCTTCTCATCGGCAGCATTAAGCTTGCCAGACTTGTCAAAGTTGAGCGTCTGAGCATCTGTAGTGAGAGTCTGGACAGTGGTGTTCATTATTTCCTTTGTGCCGAGAGCGAACTGCGGCTCTTGGTTGATAAGGACAGAGAGGACATCGCATTTGTTGTCTGGCCACTCAGCGCAGTAGACTATAGGTCCGAGCTCTATTGCCACGCGCCCCTTGTCAGCAGCCACCTGTCCATTGGCACGGACGGTGCGAGGCTGCATGTCAAAGTGAACCTCTACCTTGTCGCCCTTTTTCCATGAGCGGTCAATGACAAAGTAGCCCTGCTGAAGCTCGCTTGAGACCTCCTCACCATTGACCTTGACCGTATAGCCAAGACGCTTGCCGTCGGTGTAAGTGTAGAGATTGCTTGGCACCACTTCACCTTTGACCCATCCAGGTATGCGTATGCTGAGCGCATACTTTCCTGCGCCATTGTTGATTTTGAGAGTGACGTCACCATCCCATGGATAATTGGTCTCCTGCTGGAGTGTCACTTTCTTCTTGCCCACCTGCACATTGACAGTATTTGAGTTGAAGAGATTGACATACAGATTATTGTCTTTGACTGCATAAATATACTGCGGAAGGGATGGGATGAAGCGCGCAGCGTTGGATGGGCAGCACGCGCAACCAAACCATGGCTGTCGCTGATGCTGGCCAATGCTCTGAAGAGGGTTGGGATAGAAGAACTTGCCACCGTCAATGGATATGCCTGAGATGACACCATTATAGAGTGAACGTTCGAGTGCATCATAATATTTAGAGTCGCCATGAAGAAGGAAAAGGCGGTAGTTGAGGTATACCTGTGCGATAGCAGCGCAGGTCTCGCAATAGGCACTCATATTGGGCAGTTCATAATTGGCGCCGAACGCCTCACCGCTGGCTGTAGCTCCCACGCCGCCTGTGATATAGTATTTCTTGCCAACAATATTTTCCCAGATGCGGTCAATCGCGTCGATATAGCTCTTATCACCTGTGAGAGCAGCTATATCGGCCATGCCTGCATACATATATCCCGCTCTTACAGCATGTCCGACAGCCTCATCCTGCTCACACACAGGTTGGTGGCTTTGGCTATAGTCGCTCATGCTGTGGAAGAAGCCATCATTGTCATAAAGCCCATTGCGTGTCTGCTTCCATGCAGCATCGCGCTTGCCTCTCTTGTCAAGGAAAAACTTAGCTTGGTCAAGGTATTTCTTATCTCCCGTAGCAATGTAAAGTTTGGCGAGACCCATCTCTGCTATCTGGTGGCCAGGCACCACGCTCGCCTGTCCCGGTTTGTCGCCCACCTCACGGCATACGCAGTCGGCATATTTGATGGCCACATTAAGAAAATTCTTCTTGCCCGTAGCATAATAATGCGCCACAGCAGCCTCGCAGAGGTGACCAAGATTGTAGAACTCATGACTGAGATCCTCCACCCTCTCCCAGCGCTTCGCCCCAGCCCAGTTGTGAGGCTTCTCAGGGTTTTGCGTACGCGAAGTATAAAGGTATCCATCAGGCTCCTGTCCTGACGCAATGACTGCGATGACGCTATCTACATACTTGTCAAGTCTGCCTCCCTTGAACTTGGCGTTAGGGTAGGTCTGCAAGAGGTAGCTTGCTCCTTCTATAGTCTTATAAGGGTCGGTGTCGTCAAACGAATAAGTACCGTCCTTTATCTCAAAGACTTTACTTGGATCCTTGATGTGTTGGGCTGCATTGCTGAAATTGGTGTAGCGCCCAGTCTCTTCGCTCTTAGAGAATGCGAGAGGAATGGTGACATTCTGGCTGGCGTCGAGACGCTGCCCCCAGAAGGTGTTCTGCGCCACCTTAACCTTAGTAAACGGAACTTGTGTGATGGGGTAGCCTCCATTCTTGTCCTGGGCTACGATGCTGACAGCGGATGCTGCCGCCAGCGTGAACACGATGAATCTTTTCATTGATATAAAGTTTTAGGTTCTTAAAAGTCTATTTCTATCCAAACCAAAGTGAGCGAGACCCATTGGGGCTTTTGCCAGTCAAGACAAGTGAAGGTTTTATTAGCAGCATAAACTTCCTCCTCCGCCACGGCAGTCTTCCTTTTCGATCACGATGCAAAGATAACAATTTCTTTTTTATCGGTCATAACAAAATAAAATAAAAAAAGACCCATTGTTTGGGATTTATATCAATATGTACAATATTTTCAGACCCTCTCAGATATTTTTGTACTATTTTGCCATTCTCCAATACAAATATTTGGTTATTTTGTCAATAAGACGTAACTTTGCACTCTCAAAATGTAAGTAGATAGCAACGATTTATCTACAAAATGTATCGACAGCAACGACAATTAGGATAATTTATAACATATCGAGGGAATAAAGCCCCTCAAGATTAAGCTTATGGCAGAAACAATGGAAATGAAGGAACTTGCAGAAGTCGTCGTGCGCTTCTCAGGTGACTCTGGCGATGGCATGCAGCTGGCCGGAAACATCTTTTCTACAGTATCAGCAACTGTAGGCAACAGTATCAGTACATTCCCCGACTATCCAGCGGACATCCGAGCCCCACAAGGATCGCTGACAGGTGTCAGCGGCTTCCAAGTGCACATAGGCGCTGACATGGTATACACACCAGGCGACATGTGTGATGTACTCGTTGCTATGAACGCGGCAGCCCTAAAGACACAATATAAATATGCCAAGCCAGGAGCAGCCATAATCATCGACACCGACTCCTTCCAGCCCACTGATCTCAAGAAAGCAGCTTTCGCCACAGACGACTACCTTGGCGAGATGGGCATCGACCCAGACCGCGTCATAGCCTGCCCCATCACCCAAATGGTGAAAGACTGCTTGGCAGACTCTGGCATGGACGTCAAAGCAATGCTCAAATGCCGAAACATGTTCGCCCTCGGACTCGTATGCTGGCTATTCGACCGCGACCTCGACATCGCATTCAACTTCCTTAAAGAGAAGTTCGCCAAAAAGCCAAGTGTGGCAGAAGCCAACATTAAGGTCATTCAGGCAGGCCACGACTATGGACACAACACCCACAGTTCCGTAGCTAATGTATACCGCATAGAGACAAAGAACAAAGTAGCAGGACGCTACATGGATATCACAGGCAACAAAGCCACAGCATACGGATTCATAGCGGCAGCAGAAAAGGCGGGCCTCAAACTCTACCTCGGCTCATATCCTATCACACCAGCCACAGACGTGCTGCACGAACTCTCCAAACACAAGTCGCTCGGTGTAACGACAGTACAATGTGAAGACGAGATAGCTGGATGCGCATCTGCTGTAGGAGCTTCTTTTGCAGGCGCACTTGCCGTGACATCAACTTCAGGCCCTGGAATATGCCTCAAGTCAGAAGCCATGAACCTCGCCGTCATCATGGAACTCCCACTCGTAGTGCTCGACGTGCAACGAGGTGGACCTGCCACAGGCCTGCCCACAAAGTCAGAACAGACAGACCTGCTCCAAGCCCTCTTCGGACGCAACGGAGAAAGCCCAATGCCTGTCATAGCCGCTACCTCGCCAACCGACTGCTTCGAGGCAGCGTACGCAGCCTCAAAGATGGCTCTCGAGCACATGACGCCTGTCATACTCATGACAGACGCATACGTGGCCAACGGTTCGGCAGCATTCCGCCTCCCCAACCTCGCAGACTATCCAGCCATCAATCCACCATACGTGCCCGAAGAGCTCAAGAGCTCATGGACACCCTACATGCGCAACGAGAAGACAGGTGTGCGCTACTGGGCTGTACCAGGCAGACAAGGCTTCGAACATATCCTTGGAGGACTGGAGAAAGACAACAAGACAGGAGCCATCTCCACCGACCCTGAGAACCACAACCTCATGACCCACCTGCGACAGGAGAAAATAGACAAGATACCTGTGCCAGATCTCGAAGTGCTCGGCGACAAAGACGATGCCGACCTTCTCATCGTAGGCTTCGGCGGTACTTACGGACACCTCCATGCCGCCATGGACGAGATGAGAGCCGCTGGCAAAAAGGTTGCACTCGCACACTTCAAATTCATCAATCCCCTACCGGCCAACACTGCTCAAGTGCTCAAGAAATACAAGAAAGTAGTAGTGGCAGAGCAAAACATGGGACAGCTCGCAGGATGGCTCCGCATGAAAGTCGACAATTTTACCCCATACCAGTTCAATCAGGTGAAGGGACAACCATTCGTGGTCAACGAGCTCGTCGCTTCGTTCAATGATATCATCAACAAGTAATCAGCAAATAGGAAAGGACTACATTATGGCAACATATACAGCACAAGATTTCAAGAAAGGACAGCCACGCTGGTGTCCAGGATGCGGCGACCATTTCTTCCTTGCCTCACTCCACAAGGCCATGGCAGAGATTGGCATTGACCCATGGAACACAGCAGTCATCTCCGGCATCGGATGCTCCTCACGCCTGCCACACTACATGGCCACATACGGCATGAACACCATCCACGGGCGCGCAGCAGCAATCGCCACAGGATGCAAGGTGGCCAACCCTGACCTTACCGTCTGGCAGGTCAGCGGCGATGGAGACGGGCTCGCCATTGGCGGCAACCACTTCATACATGCCAACCGCCGCAACATCAACCTCAATATGATACTGCTCAACAACCGCATCTACGGCCTAACAAAAGGACAGTACTCCCCCACCTCGCCACGCGGTTTCGTCTCCAAATCATCACCATACGGCACAGTAGAGGATCCCTTCCGTCCTGCAGAACTCAGCTTCGGGGCACGCGGACATTTCTTCGCGCGTGCGGTGGCTACTGACGCCCCAGGCACCATAGACATCCTCAAGGCAGCATACAACCACAAGGGTGCTGCTGTTTGTGAAATACTCCAAAACTGTGTCATCTTCAACAATGGCACACACGACAACGTGTACTCAAAAGAAGGACGCGCCAAGAATGCCATCTATGTCGAGCACGGGAAACCCCTCATCTTCGGCGAAAACCGCGAATATGGTCTCGTGCAGGAGGGCTTTGGCCTGAAAATAGTCAAGATAGGAGAAAACGGCATTACAGAAGCTGACATTCTCATCCACGACGCTCACTGCGAAGACAACACGCTTCAGCTTAAGCTTGCCCTCATGGGCAACGGAGATGGCTTCCCCGTAGCTCTCGGAGTCATCCGCGATGTAGAAGCTCCGACCTATGACGACTGCGTCACGGCACAGATAGAAGAAGTCAAGGCCGTTAAGAAGTACCACAACTTTGCTGAACTTCTTGAGACCAACGACATTTGGGAAGTGAAGTAATAAAAAACAGAAACAGACAACAAGCAAAGAAAATAGGCTCGCTGCATTATTGCCGTATGCAGCGAGCCTTCTTTTTTGGGGGGAGGGGCAGTCCGAAAACTTGGTTGCAACAACTTCTTTTTTTACATCGGGACAGACAATGAATGTTCAAATCGAAGAAAAAAAGACGATATTGTTGGTCATGTCAAAAGAAATGACTACCTTTGCATACCTTTTAAGTAAAGGGTAAGCAAATAACAACGGGATGTAGCGCAGTTGGTAGCGCACTACGTTCGGGACGTAGGAGTCGCGTGTTCGAGTCACGTCATCCCGACATCTGCCCGCATGGTTAGCTCTGAAGCAAAACCATGCGGGCAGCATTTTAATAACCATTTCAGGGTTGGCCATACGGGACATATTTCAGTTTCATCCCATCAGAAAGCAGCCGGTGTCTTAGCGACATCGGCTGCTTTGATAATTATAAAATAAGAGAAACGTTATTCTAACGTGATATCACATGCTTACTTTACGACCTTGCGAGTTGAACCATCATTCATCTTGATGATGTTGATGCCCTTCTGCATACCGTTGACACGTACACCTGATACTGTGTAAACCTCTGAAATCTGAGCATCGTTAGCAGCTGTGCCAGTCATGCCTGATGGGATGTCCTTACCGAGGTAGAAGAGCTTGAAGTTATCAAATACAGTCCAGTGGTTGCCAATGAGATCTGTATTCTTCAAACCGAATGTGATCTTGCCACCTTCTTCAACCATTACCTCTACTGTGTTGATGTAAGCCTCTGGATTAGCCTCGAAGCGACGGCATGCACCGCGGATAGAGTTAGGATAGAAGTATACTTCTTCTCCATCCTCAACCTTCTGATCCCATGGGTGGTTGTAGCCATCGGCCTCAGTCCATTCTTTCCATACTGGGGCATACTGCATGTTGCCTTCCGCATCTTCTTCAATTTCTTCCCACTTCTCTACATATTTAGTATATGACATCTCTGTTGTGAGGATACTTGCGAGAGACTGAACCTTAACTCCTGCCTCGTTAGCATAGAAGATTTCATTGGCTGTTTCCCACAGTTCCATCTCACCTAAAGCATTGTTCCACCAGTTCTTATATGCAGTGTTTGCATCGCCACCGTCACGATAGAATGCCTGGCACTGAACGCGGTAACATCCTGCTGGGAGAGAGTAAATAGTCTGGCTGACATCGAAATCGCGGTTCCAGCATTCAGCTACGCCGATTGTATCTGGCGTCATAGTACCATCCCAGCCTGTTGTCTTACCTTCATCGAAAGATGGGTTGACGATGAGGGCAGTCACGTCTACAGGATTTTTCTCTGATGCCTTGTCGCTACCGAGAGATGCGAGGACAGCAGTGTTGTATGGGAGAGCAAGAGCCTCCTTCAGAGCCTTCACCTGTTCTGCAGTCTGGTAATTAGCCTTAAGGATATTGTTCTGCTCTGCAATAGCAGCCTTGATACCCTCATCCTCGAGATACTCGCCGAAGCCCTCACGATAAGCGAGGTAGTCAGCGTATGCTGCGTATGCTGCATCTGCTGCGATAGCATCGAGGTAAGTATCAGTATCGTTATCGCCTACACCAATAGCATAAGCCCATGCTGTGTTGAGGAGTTCATTCTCATCTGAACCCTCTTCATATTTTCCTGCAAGGGTTTCAAAGTTAGTAACAGCAGCGTATGCGCTAACAGCAGCGTTAGCCTTAGCCACGTAGTCCTTAACCTTAGCTACAACTTCTTTAGCCTTGATGAAAGCCTCTTCTGTAGTGATTTCTGCTGGAAGTTCAGCCATGATAGCATTAGCTGCAGTCTGGTCACCCAGCCATGCAAGACCTTCAATACCGCTCTTAGCCTCTTCGAGGTCTGCTGCGATAAGACCGCTGTAGTCAGGAGTCTCGCCGAAATAGTAGAGACGGAAACCTGTCCATGCTGCGAAACCATTGTCGTATGCAGCAATCTTCACCTGATTGTCCGTCACGAGAATCATGTCTGTTGAGAGTTCCTTCCACTGGTTGATGTCATTGCCCCACCAGCCTCCGAGTGGGAGGTATTCTGACTTAGCCTGCATGTCCGTACCCTCGATAGCGATATGGAGTTCGCAGTTGTTGCTCCAGTCATTGCTCCAAGTCTGGCCGAGTGCCTTGAGGCTGTACCATCCGTTAGGGATGTTAGTGACAACCTGACTCACTTCATGCAAGCCTTCGAAAGGCATTGACCACTTCTTCATACATGGGAGCTTATCGTTCCAGTATACCTCAAGGTTGCCGCCAGAGCCACCCTGCGCCCATGCATTGGGTGTACCGAGGGCATTGTACACATTTACGCCCTTAGCGATATTGTTGATTGTACCGTTACAGTCATCCTTCTGACTCCATGTTACAGGGTTGCCTTCACCGTCAACTTCGCCTTCTTTCCACTGCATGTCAAGAGTCTCCTGGTTAGGCACCCAACAGTTGTTCTCGCTGTCCCATGTAGGCTCATACTGTGGGAGGCAGAACCAAGGATATGAAACAAGAGGAGTGAGGTCGATGCTTCCGCCTACATACTCCTGAGAGAGGAGGAACGGCATGCGAGCGTTGAGGAGAGCCTCGTATGCAGTGGCGAACTTGTCGAGAGTATCATCATCCTGAATCTCGTAGTTAGGATCAATGCAGCTCTTTGCATCGTCAATAGCTGCCTGAAAGACTGCGAGACCTTCTGCTGTAGCCTTATCGCCCACCTTTACCTTGAGAGCCTCCGCATTATCAATGGCAGTATTTATGTTGGCGATGTAACCAGCAGCCGCATTAGCCTTCTGGTAAAACTCGCCGAGTACAGCCTTGGCAGCGACGCAAGTCTCCTTGTCCATGCTTGAAGCAGGGCCATACTCAGAGTCATATACATCTCCGAGCCAGTCATTAACGAGAGTGTAGAGGAGTCCCTCGTTGTTGTCTGCTATCTCAACCACCCTGTCATAGAGCTGCTGCACTTCATCCTGAAGAGCCATAAGCTCAACAGCCTCGTCAGCTGGACCCTCATAGTAGAGCTTGAAGTTTGTAGCCATGAAAGAGTCTGCCTCTTTGGCTTCCTTCTTTGTGATACCAACACGTGCGTATCCGTCTTGAGTAAGGAAGAATGTCACAGTATTATATTTTGTCCCCCCCCCATCGTCGTAAGGGCCGTAGAGACCCGCCGCAAACCATCTGAGAGTGCCCGGCACAGAGGATGGACCATAATATATGTTCTCTCCATCAATGGTGTAAGGACCACCATCATTCTTCCAGTCTGTCTCATCAGTTGTATAAAGAGGTTCAGTCTGTTTTGGGAATATACGTGGCATAAGAGGGGTCTGGAAGGTTCGACCTGCTGTGAATTCCTTGCTGTCAATATCGTAAATACCATTTGAAGCATACAACATAGCGTTGTCTTTCCATTCAGCTGTGCCAAAAGCGGCAGGGTCATCAGCCCATGCAGTGCCAAAACGATAGTAAGCCTGGCACTCTAAGCGGTACATGCCCGCAGGAAGTTCTACATACTGATAAAGGTCTTCGTCTGCGCCGTTAAAACATTCGAAAACACCAAAGCCAAACTCAGCGAATGATGGCCCGTGTTCTTCATAACCAAGCGGACCGCCAGCTGATGACTCAAAATGCCAATGGGGATTTTCCACTGCGCCAGAGAAATCATCCTCCATGAAACTTAGGTTACCCCAATTCACCTTGTCGGTGATGTCATCTCCCTTCTGCCAACCAGATGCATCTGGCACCTGAGCGAAGGTTGTCGTCATACCCGCAAAGAGCAATGACGCTGTAAGTAACATTTTCTTCATAAAAAATTAGGTGTTAAATGTGAAAATAAATAATAAGTTGGTTTGTTATTATCTCTGCTATTATTAAAGAGACTTGTAATATTTAGGTTGGAAAAACGTTGCAAATGTACTCTATTTTATTTTAAGCACCAAACAGAAATCAAGCATTAACAACTATTTGACACGATTCTGCTGTTATTACATGGATTAAAATTTGCATGTTTCGATTATTTGAAACAAATGTTTCATGAATTGAAGCGACATTTTTGCTGAAACTATTGTGTGATTATGAAATAAGACGTATCTTTGCAACACTTTGTCGCGAGAAATGAACCGTTAGCGCACCACATGCAACGTTATACTCTTCACCTCTATGACCCATGCAGGGATGAAGCAATGACATCCCCCACAATCACGAAAACCGACTAATCTAACATTAAAACTTTGAAAATGTACAAAACTAACAAGAAGCCAAGAATCTTAGCTTTATTATTACTACTGTTATCATTTTTTATACCTGCTCATATATGCGCGCAGGTAGCACGACTATACTCCAACAAACACGGACTCAAGACCAGCAGCTGCAGCAGCGTGGACATTGACTCGCACGGATTCGTGTGGGTATCGGGCTACAGCACCCTCGGCATGTTTGACGGCACAAAGTTCCAGTATCTGCCAACAACTGACACTGACGGACGGGAACTCTTCCAGAGAGCCTACGGCGTGAAGGAGGCGGACGGGAACAAATACTGGGTGTGCACATCACAAGGACTATACCTGTTCAATGCCCTCACCACTGAATACCATCTCGTCAACACGACCAACGACAGCACTGGCCTAAGATATGGCTATGCCACCAACGCCATCATCGACTATCCGAAGAAAGACTACATGCTGGTCACTACGGATGGATTTAAAGTGCATGTGCTGAACACAGCCACACTGAAGGAAGACAAGCAGCTGACAAACAAAATCAACAATATCGTCCAAGACGGATTCGTCACACAACCTCTCATCGACAGGCATAAGAGGCTATGGGTGACGACAAACAGCACCCCACTCGTATGCGCCGACCTAAAGACAATGAAGAATGTGCCCATCAGATACACTCCTGAGGCTCAGCGCATCATCACTGGCGGCACAGTGACCCAACTGCTTGAGACAAGGGGAGGAGTCTTCGTGGGCACTAACCACGGGCTGCTCATATATGAGGATGACACACGTCTCGTAAGCACCATAGACATTGCAGGCAACAACCTCTGTGTCAGCTCTCTCATAAAAACGCGAGATGGCAGAGTGCTCGTAGGCACTGATGGACGAGGACTGTGGCAGCTCATAGACAACGAGGGAGAACTCTCTCTCACTCCTTACACCCGGCAGGCCTCCGGAGTGGACATATCTTACGGCAAAGTGATGGACATGACTGAAGACGACAGGGGCAATATCATAGCAGTATTCTTCCAAAAGGGACTTGTGGTCATCCCGCCGCAGAACGACTGTTTCCACTACCATCCCATCTCACCCCTGCAAAATGGCCAAAACGCAACCTGCGTCACATCCATGGAAATAGACAAGCAAAACAACTATTGGGTTGCAACTGACGGATGCGGAGTCTTCACCACTGACGGCATGCGCTTAGCCACAGCACGCCCTGTCAACGACGGGCTGCGCTCCCTGCTCGTGCAAGAAGTGAAGATAGACAAGCACGGCACGGTGTGGGTCGGCAGTTTCGGCGGCGGAGTGCAATATATGCATGAAGGCAGATGGACAGACGCTGGCCTTGAGTCGCTCAGCAAAGAGAAGGTCATGAGCATGCACTACGACGCACCAAGCGACCAGCTCTTTGTGGCCACCAACGGAAGCGGCATCTTCAGAGTCAATGTGTCTGAGAAAACAGCAAGGAAGGTAGACCTGCCCAGATACTATAACCAGTGGGTATGCTCCGTATACCTCGACTCACGGGGGATACTGTGGATAGGCACCAGCAGCGGACTGCTCTACTATGACGAGAAGAATGACCGCAGCGAGTATGTCACGCTCAATGGCAATTCCATCAACAACCCGAGCGACATCCGCCAAGACGGTGATGACATACTCATCGCTTGCGAAGAAGGACTGCTCATATACAACACAAAGGACAAGAGCCAGCGACTCATATCAGAGGCCGACGGACTGGCATGCAAGACCATACGCTCCATCATAGTGACTAAAGAGCGTATATGGCTGGCCACTCGCACCAACATCGCCTCAATGGAGAAAGGCGCATGCCGCGTGCGCAACTATTCCTCCTTCAGCGGATATGAGATAGGAGAATTCCACCGCAATTCCGCACTCAAGCCAGGCATGGGCTACATACTCTTTGGCGGAGACAACGGCATTATATGCTTCACGCCAGACCTCATCATAGACCGCAAGATGAGCATTGACCATGTCTATTTCACTAATCTCACCACACCGCTCCACACCGAACAGCTCGATGCCAGCATCTTCTACGCAAAGAGCATCAAGCTCACCCATGACAACAGCTCGTTCACCATCGACTTCGCCTCTGCGGAGATTGGCGACCCTGACCGCATACACTACGACTACATGCTCGAGGGGCATGAGACACAGTGGCATCACGACGCCGTATCACATCAAGCCAACTACTCCTCACTGCCAGCAGGCAACTACGTCTTTCGTGTCAGGGCATACCTCGAAGACAACCCTACTGAATATACAGAGAATAAGATAAACATCTCGGTGGCTGCGCCATGGTATGCCAGCAAGTGGGCTTTCCTTGCCTACGCGTGCCTGCTCGTCATCATGGCATACGTGGCTTACCAACAGGCCATGATACGCAAGAGACAGAAGGAGCTCATCCGCCACTCGGCAGAAAGAGACCGCATCAAGGAGGCCAAGCTCAAACTCTTCACCTCTATCACCCACGAACTGCGCTCACCGCTCACCATGATAGAGTCGCCCCTCCGCCAGCTCATCCACGAAGACAAAGATGCTGACCACCAGTCTCTCTATTACACCATGCTGCGCAACTGCAACCGCTTGCTCGACCTTGTCAAGCAGATTACAGACATACGCAAGATTGACTCAGGGCAGATGAAACTCAAGCTGGAAGAGGCTGACTATGTGGAATACAGCGAGCAGGTATATGAGCAGTTTAAGGGCATGGCAGCCGTCAAGCATATCAGCTTCATCATTGACAACAAGGAGGATGAACTGCCAATGATGATAGACCTCACCCACTTTGAGAAGGTCATATCCAACATCTTATCCAATGCCTTCAAGTTCACGCCAGAGGGCGGCACTGTCAAGGTGACAAGCGCCAAGGAGGGCAACAATGCCGTGCTGACATTCTACAACAGTGGCACGCATATAGACAAAGCTGACCTCGATCACCTGTGGGAAAGATTCTACCAAGGGACAACGGGCAGCGACTGCACGGGGTCTGGCATAGGGCTCAACCTCGTCTACGAACTTGTCAAGATGCACCAAGGCAATGTAGAGGCCCGAAATGTAGAGCCTGAGGGAGTGGAGTTCATAATCTCCTTGCCGCTCAATGCTCTGCCCCAAATGGTCACAGAGGACAATGAACGCAAGACGGTGCTCCTCGTCGATGATGACACCGAGCTGTCCACATACATAAAGAGCCAGCTCGAAAAGACATACAACATCATTGTGGCCTTCTCTGGCAACGCCGGATGGAAGGCGGTGCTTGCCAGCCGCCCCGATGTAGTCGTCACAGATTACCGCATGCCAGACGGCAATGGCATGGAACTGAGCAATAAGATAAAGAACCAGCCCGAGACAGCCCACATACCCGTCATCATGCTTACTGGCGAAGGCGATGAGACACTCCAGCTACTCAGCCTCAACAACTATGTGGATCACTACCTTGAGAAACCTGTCAACATCATGATGCTGCGGTCAGCCATATCGCAGGTGCTGCGTGTCATGGACAATCTGCGCATCAAGGCCAACCGCAAAGACATCAAGGTGGACAGCAATAATGTCGCCTCCATAAACATGGAGGAGAGACTCTATAATCGTGTCAACGACATCATCCTGAAGCACATTGACAACCCTGAGTTCTCTGTCATGCAGCTAAGCGAGGAGGTTGGCATGAGCCGTGTCCACCTCTCCCGCAAGATGAAAGCCCGCTATGGTGTCACCACCAACGTCTACATCCGCATCTTCCGACTCAAACAAGCCGCCTACATGCTTGTGCACAACAAGATGACCATCAATGATATTGCCAACATGTGCGGTTTCTCCAGCCACTCTTACTTTACCACTTCATTCCATGAATACTATGCCATGTCTCCTACAGAGTTCGCTATATTCTACTCAAAGGAAGAAAATAAGGAAGCGCTCGACAAGCTTCTGGAGCGTTGACAACAGAGAAGTCATAAGTTAAAGATTATTGGAAGAACTTACAAGTTAATGTTGCCGACAGACCCACACTCAACACCCTGCAAGCCCAACACTCTCTGGGAGCTTGCTCACAAGGGGCTGGGAGCTTGCTCCCGAAGGGTTGTGAGCAAGCTCATTCGGGGTTGTGGGCAAGCCCATCGGGAATGTTGAACAGGGACGGTTTTACCAGACAGCAATATATACAGGGATGTTCTATAAATTTATAGAATACCCCTACAAAACGAT
This sequence comes from Bacteroidaceae bacterium, assembly GCA_036303125.1. Taxonomy (GTDB): domain Bacteria; phylum Bacteroidota; class Bacteroidia; order Bacteroidales; family Bacteroidaceae; genus Minthosoma. The sequence continues at coordinate 8,685 of JAXJBE010000102.1, read as the reverse complement.
GCGTTCCGCATGACTAATCCCATATATCGGGAGTTGCCATGCGGAACGCACATTATATAATATATATCAGTATGGAGTTGCAAGTCATCACTCACGGGTGTGAGGAGTAACTTTCTCTACCGCTACAGGCTTGCGTATGATTATGCGCTTGCGCTTAGGTTTGGCAGGCGCTGCAGCAACAGTCTCAGCCGCCCGAGGTTGAGACTGAATATCCGAAGAGGTTGCTGCTGGTGTAGCTGGCTTCACTGGCTCTGTGGACATCGTTGGCTTCACTGGCGCAGCTGGCTTTGCGGGTGCTGCCGTCTGCACTGGTTCCGCTTTTGCGGCCTTTGACTTTTTCACAGAAACAGGCACCCCGGGGATTGGGGGGAACTCTGGAACAGGACGTCCCTCCGCTATTGCCTTCTGCTTTTCTGCCTCCTGAGCTCTTATTAGCTCACCACGGGTGGGAACAGAAGCGTCTGATGTGCGACAATCAATATAAAGATGATTGACGATAAAGAAACTTGAATACTCCACAGAATAGAGGAGCAACCAATGCTTTCTCACCTTCTTGACAGGATATTCTTTGCCATTGGTAAGGCGAACCGTGTTACCTCTGTGCCAGTCAATCTTCAAAAATTCTTCTAATGTCATAGTTTAAATATTATGTGATGTTATTATATATATGCTGTGTGATATGTGATAAGTCAAGCTAATCATGGGTGGGTTACATTGCCTCCTCATTTCTTTCTCGCCAACTTCTTGTAGACATAGCGCGCGCACTTGCCGAGGAGGGTGTAGCGTATGCCCCAGTCGCGTATGGCCTCTGCAAAGAGAGCTTCTATGCGAGGTTCCTTGGACGGGTGGTCCACTCGTGTCACCTCAAGCGGCATCTGAAGGGGCGGCCGGTCAAACTCATACCATTGCAAGATGCTGAAGGCTCGAAAATGGGTGCCGCTTTGCAGACCTATGTTGCGCACAAGGGTGCGATAGGGTGTCAGGCACAGCCCCCTGGCCTTGTATATGGCTATCTCCCAGCAGATGTCCCATGGTATGGGGTTCTTGTCGAGGCTCTTGAGACATAGGAATGCCCCACCGTACTGTATTGCGTCAATGTCCGCCTCTGTCATGCCTTGGAGTGCTTGCTGCCTCGAACTGTAGTGGACAAAATGCTCTTGCCAGCGGTCTCTCCATGTGCCCCATCCCCAGCCAGACATGTGAGGTGTGAAGTAGAAGGCTGGCTCATCAGCATCAGGCCAGGGCAGACTTAGGTTGGTGAATCCTGCGATGTGCATCACCTGTTTCACTTCACGATAAGCGTCGAAGGCCTGATTCATATATCGCAGGTAGTAGGGCGAGGTGCAGATATCATCTTCGAGCACTATGATGCGGTCATAGCTTTCAAAGACCTGCGCTATGCCCTCTGTGATGTTGCGCTCAAGATAGATGTTGGTCGGTCGCTCTATGATAGTCATGCTCTTCAAGCTCCGCTCCTTCTCCACCTGTTTCTTGACTTCATGCAAATAGTGCCTCACCCTGTTGACCTCCAACCACGAAGCCTCATCCTTACCTCCGTCGGAAAAGACAAAAAGTTCCGTCTCCTGAGCCATCTCATTGGCCAGAAGATGCTGGAGAGTGGCTTGCGTATTGTCCACTCTATTGTAGACAAACATTGCTACGGGTGCGTTCATGGGCATAATTGAGGATAGTCATTAACAGCAGCACAGAGAGTGAGCTTCATATCTTGATGCGGTCAAACCCCTCTCCATATACGCCTTGCGCCTTTGTCTGAGAGATGAAGGCTGTGGGGTCAACGGACTTGATGAGACGGAACAGGCTCACTGACTCGTTTTTCTTGATGACGACCATGAGTATGCTGACTGGCTCACCGCTGTAGCATCCTGTGGCAGAGATAAGTGTGGCAGAGCGGTCCATGTCCTTGATGATGGACTTGTAAATCTCTTCAGGACGCTTGGTGATGATGAAGAACTGCACCGACTGCTGCATGTAGTTCATGACATAGTCGAGGACCGTGGAGCAAACGAGCATGTCAACAAAACCGAAGACGAGGCATCGCCAATCGTGGAAGACGAAGTAGGAAGAGCTGACGATGATGAGGTCAAGGTAGAGAATCATACGGCCAAGGCTTATATTCTTATATTTATTGACAATGGCTGCAATGATGTCTGTACCGCCCGTGCTGCCATCATGGATGAAACATTGGGCCAGCCCCATGCCGCACATGGCCGAACCGATGATGACGGCCATAAACTCTTGTCCCTCTCCGAGGAACTTAGGCAGATGTCCGTCTGCAGAGCCAGACCCCGTCAAGAGCAGCCGTTGCCCTGCCCACAGGAAAAATGTAAGCACAAGAACCGCATAGATGGTCTTCACGCAGAACTTGACGCCAAGAATCTTGATGGCTACGAGCAAAAGGATGGAGTTCAGCACAAGATATGTGTTCTGCATCTCTAAGCCTGTGGCATAGTAGATGATGGCACACACACCAGACAAGCCGCCTGACACTATCTCGTATGGCAACAGGAATGCAGTCCAACCTATGGCATAGATGGCGAGGCCGAATGTGATAAAAAGGTAGTCAAGAACCTCATATTTCCATTTATTTATTGACGGTTGCATACAAATCTTATGTTTTTAATAAGCAGGTGTTCAACCTTTTCCTTATTTCTAAACTTATTTATAAAGCTTATTCCGAACACCCACTTAATGAATCCATGAATATTTTCGGATATGCGGCATGAGTCAGTCCTTTCATCAAAGACAAGAGTGGAGTTATGCCTCTGCTGTGTCCTCGTCATCGCCAGAGGATGAGGGCACATAGTCTATGCCAGAAATGGCTGAGAGGATTTTCTTCTCAAGTTCCTCTGCCAATTCAGGATTATCGAGCAAAAGCTGCTTGGTGGCATCACGTCCCTGGGCCAGTCTTTGCCCGTCGTAGCTATACCAACTGCCGCTCTTCTGTATGATGCCTGTATCCACTCCGAGGTCAACGACTTCACCGCTGCGGCTGATGCCTTCGCCATACATGATGTCAAACTCGCACTTGCGGAATGGAGGGGCAACCTTGTTCTTGACAATCTTCACCTTTGTGAGGTTGCCAATGACCTCGTCGCCGTTCTTAATAGGTGTGCTCTTGCGCACGTCGATGCGCACACTGGCATAGAACTTGAGGGCATTACCGCCTGTCGTTGTCTCTGGATTGCCAAACATGACACCAATCTTCTCGCGGAGCTGGTTGATGAAGATGCAAGTGGTCTGTGTCTTGCTGATGCTTCCCGTGAGCTTTCGCAGAGCCTGGCTCATGAGTCGAGCCTGGAGTCCGACCTTGTTGTCACCCATGTCGCCTTCTATCTCCGCCTTGGGTGTCAGAGCCGCCACAGAGTCGATGACGATGATGTCAATAGCATTGGAACGTATGAGCTGGTCAGCTATCTCCAATGCCTGCTCACCATTGTCTGGCTGGCTGATGAGGAGATTGTTAGTGTCGACACCGAGTTTCTGCGCATAGAAACGGTCAAATGCATGCTCTGCGTCAATAAAGGCTGCTATGCCGCCATTCTTCTGGCTCTCAGCGATGGCATGGATGGCGAGGGTTGTCTTACCGGATGACTCTGGGCCAAAGATTTCGATGATTCTCCCCTTGGGGTAACCGCCCACGCCGAGAGCAGCATTGAGTCCTATGGAGCCCGTAGGGATTACAGGCACATTGTCTATCTGCTCATCGCCCATCCTCATGATAGAGCCCTTACCGAAGTTCTTGTCTATTCTGTCTATTGTCGTCTGCAGTGCCTTCAGCTTCTCTGCCTGTATCTGCGCCGCGTCGTCTGTTGTCTTTGTTGTCTTTGCCATGTTGATATGGAATGTCTATTGATTAGTTTATGGGACACAGTTATCGTTCCAGAACAATTTTAAAGCGTCCCCTATTGTTTTTTTAATTAAAGTTCAAGGTCACCTCCGTGTATCTCATGCCACGGGAGTCCCTGCTTGTTGAGTTGCTCCATGAACGGGTCTGGGTCGAACTCTTCCACGTTCCACACTCCTGGTCGCTTCCAGATGCCCTTCATGAACATCATAGCACCAATCATGGCTGGCACACCTGTAGTGTAGCTGACGCCCTGCATGCCTGTCTCTTCATACGCTGCGCGGTGTGAGCAATTGTTGTAAACGTAGTATGTCGTCTCTTTGCCGTCCTTGAGTCCGCGGATGCGGCAACCAATGCTCGTCTGCCCTTCATAGTTCTCACCAAGGTCTTGTGGGTTGGGAAGTACAGCCTTGAGAAACTGGAGTGGCACAATCTTCACCTTTACAGGGCCACTGCCGTCAGCAGCCTCAGCAGTATATTCAATCTCATCGATGCGCGACATGCCAATGTTCTGTATGACATCGAGATGCTTCAGATACTGCTCGCCGAAAGTCATCCAAAAGCGAGCGCGCTTGATGGTGGGATAGTTTTTGACGAGCGACTCTATCTCCTCATGATGGAGGAGGTAAGACTCCTTCGGCCCTATCTCAGGATACGTGAGTGGTTGGTGTATCTCAAGCGGTTCTGTCTCCACCCACTTGCCGTCTTCCCAATACAGCCCCTTCTGCGTGATTTCTCTGATGTTAATCTCTGGGTTGAAGTTGGTGGCGAAAGCCTTGTGGTGGTCGCCCGCATTGCAGTCAACGATGTCGAGGTACTGTATCTCATCAAAGTGGTGCTTGGCAGCGTAGGCAGTGTAGATGGATGTCACTCCAGGGTCAAAGCCGCAACCAAGGATTGCTGTCAAGCCAGCCTTCTCAAACCGTTCCTTGAAGGCCCACTGCCATGAGTACTCGAAGTGAGCCTCATCCTTTGGCTCGTAATTGGCTGTATCAAGGTAGCTCACGCCGCTCTGAAGGCAGGCCTCCATGATAGTCAAATCCTGATACGGGAGGGCGAGATTCATGACGAGGTCTGGCTTGTAGCTGTCAAAGAGCGCCACAAGTTCAGACACATTGTCGGCATCTACCTGAGCAGTCCTGATGCTTCCAGTGGGCACGAGTCCCTTGTCTTCAATCGCCTTTGCCAGTGCTTTGCACTTAGACTCTGTACGGCTGGCAATCATGATGTCAGTAAAGATGTCGCTGTTCTGCGCGACCTTGTGTGCTGCAACGGAGGCCACACCTCCCGCACCAATGATAAGTATTCTTCCCATTTTTTTCGTGTATTGATTGAAGAGTATTCTATAAATATAAATTAGTCTTTTATTTCATCTGGGGTATAATTCTGCCGCTTGGTTGATTTTGCATTCCTTCATACATCTGTTTTGTCTCAAAATCATCTAAGGATTATTTGCAGAATCTCCCTCATATTCGATTACAAAGGTAGTATAATTATTACATATAAAGGATATGAGCCACTTAATATTTTCACACTCGAGGGTCAAAACGACCCAAAACAATACTTTTTATCTTTCAGGCCACAATTTTGTACACGTTGCTTTTCAAGACCGTATTGTACAGCCTGTCACTTCCTGCCAAAATCGGCAGGTATCTCCCCCCACTCTTCTGTAGGCCATTTGATGATGCGGTTGGAGTATGTATTGGTCTTGAGCCATCTCTCCGCTCTCTCTATAAGCTGGTAGAGTTCTTCAGTCTTAGGAGTGCGGGCGAGCGTCGTGCGGCATTGCTTTTTTCTCACCCAAAGTTGGGCATTGACGCTGTCGCTGTAGATAGGCATAGCATCAAGGCCTTGCTGCTTGAGCAGAGCCAACCCGTGAACTATGGCGAGGAACTCACCAATATTATTTGTTCCGTATACAGGACCAAAATGAAATATCTCCTTGCCCGTACGAAGGTAGACTCCGCGATATTCCATGGCTCCAGGGTTGCCGCTGCATGCCGCATCGACGGCTATGGCATCATTCACAGCAGCCGCAGGAAGGACTAATGGAGACGGAGACAGTTTGGCTCTGGGGGTAGACTTGCCGGCAGAGCTTGCGGAAGGCATAGATTGCACATACTGGGATGTCTTTTCCTTATAAGCCTCATACCCCATGGCAAAGGCCGCCTCTGCCTCTGTCTCATCTTTGAACGACATGTATTTGGCTCCAGAGAAACCCTCCACAGCTTGCTTGCAGGCTTCCCATGTAGTGTACACGCCATCTTCTACACCATTCCACACGACATAGTATTTCTGTTTGCTCATATTTTTCAAATAAGTTTTGTTGGACAAAATTAGCCAAAATAATTGGGTTGGAGAAGTATTGAAGAGAAAAACATCTTCCATGACATTCTTTTCACGCCTACTATTGCCATTTTGCAACGATAACGTTCCCAAGAGGCTATTTCACACAGTAAAAGTGGTTATCATGTTTAAAATCACTAAAAATAGAGGTTATAATATCTGAAAAGGAACTCCATGTGCTTTTTTCTTGCTAATTTTGTAGCCTATTGAAAAAGAGAACACAAAGAATGAAGCTAACGACCACTCATATAATGCATCTCGCAGCTGCCACCCTCCTCTGCCTGGCCTCGCTGCAAATGGCCATGGCGCAGCAGGTAAAAGCTGACGCAGCCACAGACCGTGAGATGACAGGAGACCCTATATTCTCTCACCAGATGATTTATACGGGTATGGTCAACTATGAAGGCGAGATGATACCGAGCTTTGCCTACAGTGACTTCTACGTCTTCGAGAAACTTATCTTCAAGAGTCCTGCTCAGGCACGCAAGTATTACAAGATTGCCAACAACATAAAGAAGGTCTATCCGCTTGCCTGCGAAATACAGGCGACAGTCAACCGCACCATAGCGCACATGGACTCATTACAGACAAAGAAGGAAAAGGACGCTTATCTCAAGCAGCAGGAGAAGGAACTGAAGGCCGAGTACTACCCGAGGCTGAAGAAACTTACATTCGCCCAAGGCAAATTGCTCATCAAACTCATCGACCGCCAGTGTGACATGACAGGCTACGAACTCATCAAGAAGTACATGGGTGGATTCAAGGCTGGATTCTACAATGCCTTCGCAAGCCTTTTCGGCGCAAGCCTCAAGAAGGAGTATGACCCTGATGTGGACGACAGGCTGACAGAGCGAGCCATATTGCTCATCGAGAGCGGACAGATGTGACACACGAGTCTTGTATTCTTCTTGACAACACCCCAAACAATTCTATTTCCTAATAGCCATTCATTGTTGACAGTTATTCGAAAGCCGTTTTCGCCAATCACTTCAGGGGTGTTCTATAAATTAGCTTGAGACTATTTTGAGACTATCACGTAGCAGATGTCTCTTTTGAATGAAGGAGCGATGCGGGCATCGTGACTAAATGAAAAAGAGGCAGATGCAAGTGAGAGACCAAAATCGGCCAAGCGGAAGAGACACCCTGATAAAAACAAGAAAACTAATTTATAGAACATCCCTTTAGCTACTTATCACCCCCATGAGAAAACTCAAGATTACAGAAATGGGACGCTTGAATGTGGAAGAATTCAAGGCGTCGGACAAGATGCCCCTCATCGTCGTGCTGGACGACGTGAGAAGCATGTACAATGTGGGCAGTGTCTTCAGAACAGCAGATGCTTTCAGAGTGGAGGCCATCTACCTATGCGGCATCACGGCTTGCCCCCCTCATCCTGAAATACACAAAACGGCTCTCGGAGCAGAGGACACAATAGAGTGGCTACACATCGACTCCACGATGCAAGCCATTGACCAGCTCAAGGACGCAGGTTATACCGTGCTGAGCATTGAGCAGTGCGAGGGTTCGACCATGCTCCAACATCTCGACCTTCGCTCCATGGGGCAACGCTTCGCCATAGTCCTTGGCAATGAAGTCAAAGGAGTGAAGCAAGAAGTGATCAATGCCTCCGATGGTTGCATAGAGGTGCCACAATACGGCACTAAGCATTCGCTCAATGTCAGTACCACAGCAGGCATCCTTATATGGGAATGCGCCCGTCAACTCCTCATCTGAGCTTTATCGCCAGCCATTTCATACCCCAAAACCCAACAAGCATAAAACATCAATATGAAACTATATACTATTGAAAAAAAGGCCTGGTCAGCCATGGCAACAACGCAGGGCTATCGTGACTCTGTTATGCCTCCGTTATGCCTCCGTTGTGACTCTAATCGGATTTTCCATGTTAATCGGACATGTATTAGGGTGTATTCGGAATCAAAATAGGACCAAATGCTACAAAAGATAAAAAATTCAGAAAGAAGCATTCCTGGCAGATTTCTGGTCGTTCCTGACAAATCCAGACCACGATCCCGTCCGCTTGCAGACGCATGAATATCCATGGCAATACTGGCTCATTCATAACAATTCTCGTTGAATCCGGACTCGCGCAGCAAGTTGTTTTTGTAGTCAGGAATTGCCAGTAATAGCCAGGAATCTTCATGAAATATTTTTTATAAATTCAGAAAGAAACATTTCTGGCAAATTCCTGAACATTACTGACCATTCCCGACTACAGAAACAGTCCGCTTGCGGACATCGCCGTACCCCCCTGTCAGCTTGCTCCCCCAATGGCCGATCCCTCCGTCAAGCCCCGTTTTTGCATAAAAAATCACAAATCCTTTGTTTGTTCAGATTAAATCGGCGCATGTGAAAACTTCCGTGGCAAAAAGACGGCAGCCTAACCAAAGAGATGGTGCATACATGATACAGAAAGAATAATTATTTGTACCTTTGCACCCATGGAACAGAAT
>JAXJBE010000101.1:0-5311 GCA_036303125.1 Bacteroidaceae bacterium | reverse complement strand
GAACTATTCAGGTCATCAATATTCTCCGTTCTGATGTCGATTTGATGGTGAATCGTCGTGTGCTCATCGTGATGGAACAGGGCGCTGAGGCAAAGTTCCTCTTCTGCGATCATGCTGCTGATGACAAGAACTTCCTCGCAACCCAGGTTATCGAGGCATTTGTAGGCGAGAATGCCAGTCTCGATCTCTATTGTCTGGAAGAGACACATTACAAGAACCGTCGTGTCAGCAACGTTTATATCGAGCAGCAGGCTAACAGCCGTGTGAACCATAATGTGATTACCCTTCATAACGGTATTAGCCGCAACCGTCTCGACCTCGTATTCAAGGGCGAGGGAGCCGAGTGCTTCTGCAATGGTTGTGTGATTGCCGACAAGAACCAGGTGGTTGACAACAATACGCTCATCGATCATCAGGTGGGTCATTGCACCAGCAACGAGCTTTATAAGTATGTACTTGATGATGAGGCACGTGGTGCTTTTGCCGGCAGAGTATTGGTTCGTCATGGTGCCCAGAAGACTACTTCTCAGGAAACCAACCAGAATCTCTGTGCTACGAAGACAGCCCGCATGTTCACCCAGCCTATGCTGGAGATTTATGCCGACGATGTGAAGTGTGCGCACGGTAGTACTGTAGGTCAGCTCAACGATGCGGCTTTATTCTATATGCAGCAGCGTGGTGTGAGCCGTGAGGAGGCTAAGTTGCTCCTTCAGTTTGCATTTATCAACGAAGTCATCGACAAGATGGAGCTGGAGCCATTGCGCGATCGTCTGCATCATCTCGTAGAGAAGCGATTCCGTGGTGAACTCAATAAGTGCGAGGGTTGCAAGCTTTGCAAGTAGATAATATCCTTTTAAAGGAGTAAAGTTCTTAAAACTATGTATGATATCAATCAAGTAAGAGCAGATTTCCCGATTTTATCGAGAACGGTATATGATAAGCCATTGGTGTATCTGGATAATGCGGCAACCACGCAGAAGCCATTGTGTGTGCTCGATGCCATGCGCGACGAGTATCTTAATGTCAACGCCAACGTGCACCGTGGCGTGCATTATCTCTCGCAACAGGCCACCGACCTGCATGAGGCGGCGCGTGAGACCGTGCGCCGTTTCATCAACGCTCCCAAGACCGAGGAGATTATCTTCACGCGAGGTACCACCGAGAGCATAAACCTCGTGGTCAGCTCGTTCTGTGAAGAGTTTATGGGCGAGGGCGACGAGGTGATCGTGAGCGTCATGGAGCACCATTCTAACATCGTGCCGTGGCAGCTGCAGGCAGCAAAGCGCGGCATCGCTCTTAAGGTCATACCCATCGACGACAGTGGCAACCTGCTCATGGACGAGTATGAGAAGCTGTTTTCTGACCGCACGAAGATCGTTAGCGTGGCGCATGTGAGCAACACCCTCGGCACGGTGAACCCCGTGAAAGACATTGTGCGCATTGCTCATGAACACGGCGTGCCTGTGCTGGTGGACGGAGCACAGTCGACACCCCGTTTTAAGGTCGATGTGCAGGACCTCGATTGCGACTTCTTCGCTTTCAGCGGACATAAGATCTATGGCCCCACAGGTGTGGGTGTGCTCTACGGCAAGGAAGAGTGGCTCGACCGCCTGCCGCCCTATCAGGGTGGTGGCGAGATGATTGAGAGCGTGAGCTTCGAGCGCACGGTCTTCGAGCGTCTGCCGTTTAAGTTTGAGGCAGGCACCCCCGACTATGTGGCTACCCACGGTCTTGCCACCGCTCTCAACTATGTGTCGGCCCTCGGCATGGACAACATTGCGGCTCATGAGCGCGAGCTCACCGCCTACTGCATGGAGCAGATGCAGACCATCCCTGGCATCCGTCTCTTCGGCACCACCCCTGGCAAGGACGCTGTCGTGTCGTTCCTCGTTGGCGACATCCATCATCTCGACATGGGCACCTTGCTCGACCGCCTCGGCATAGCCGTGCGCACAGGTCACCATTGCGCCCAGCCTGTCATGGATCGTCTCGGCGTGCAGGGTGTGGTGCGTGCCTCCTTTGCCCTATATAACACAAAAGAGGAGATCGATGCTCTTGTCAGTGGGGTGAAAAGAGTGGCTACGATGTTTTAAGGGAAGAGGGAGATTAAGTGAAGAGGGTTCTTAAGTGAAGAGTGAAGAGGGAAGAGTGAAGAATTCAATAGCTTTGCTTCACAATAACCAAGGTACATGAATTCTTCACTCTTCCCTCTTCGTTCTTCACTTAATTTCCCTCTTACACTTCAGCAGCGCCGATACCACCCACACCAGGCAACCGATACGGATAACCCAAGGGGCTTCCACCGGAAAGAAGGCAGCGCCGAAGGCCAACTGAGCATTGATAAGAAGCCATGTCTGGCGCATGGTCAGCTTACGCTCCAACACATCAGAATAGTAAGAGCAAAGCCACTCTATCGGTCGGCAAACCTTCTTCATGCAGCTGTTGAGGCTAATCTCTTTCTCGCTGTTGAGGTAAACCTCCTTCTTGCTGTTGAGGTAAACCTCCTTCTTGCTGTTGAGACAAACCTCCTTCATGCAGCTGTTGAGGCTAACCTCCTTCTCGCTGTTGAGGCAAATCTTCTTCATGCCGCTGTTGAGGCTAACCTTATTCGCGTAGTTGTTGAGGCAAACCGTTTTCAGGTTGTTCCACAGGTTATATGTTTTCTTCACGATGTCGTTGAGGATAGAGGTCTTCACGAAGTTGTCAATGACTGCCTGTTGCTTTGTGCTGCGGCTGTCGATAAGGTAAATGTTCTTTTCCATAATGCTCATGATTACAGTTTGTTGTTATTTTCTGCTGCAAAAATAGCGAGGTAAATGGAAATAATGTTACCATATAGATAATCTTTAGTTAAAAAAAACTATTATTCTTTCCGTATGTATAGGCACTTTTATCTTCTATAAAAGATAAAAGTATGAAAAATACAGATTTTGTTCGTTATAAAAGATAAAAACATAAAAACACAAGATTTTATTCGTTATAAAAGATAAAAGTTGTATATTTGTAGTGAATTATCTTGGCAAAGAAACCATCATCGTGCTTCGTAAGTGGCATGTTTGCGCATCGTAAATGCCATGTTTACGCTTCGTAAATGGCGTGTTTACAATCTTCAAGTGATGATGTTTTGGCTTGCAAACATGCTTCGTAAAGGATGCAAACATGCTTCGTAAAGGATGCAAAAATGTTAAAACGGGAGCGTTTTCGCCCCGGTTTTGCATAAATATACAGAATGACAGAACGATAGCAAACGGGGCTTTATTCTTTCTTAATGTATAAAATTATAGTTAAAACCAAAGCACGAATTGTTAACGGTTCTTAAATATACCCCTCTTTTGTCATTAAGCCTCTTTGAGCTCGTCAAAGAGGCTTAATGAGCTCCTCAAAGAGCCTCTTTGACAACGCAATAAAGGCACTTTCATTTTGTCAAATGGGCTTAATGGGAAACTGAATAAATATACGGTCAAAAGTGCATATTTATGCATCGGATAAGAAGGCTGAATTTATTCCCTGATCACCAGATATGCCGTGCCTCCTTTTCACACATTGTTGGTTCAAAAACCTCCATATCCGTCTTTTTGCCGTAGCGTGGCATCGGGTAGCATGGGTGACATTAGGTGACATTAGGTGACAATAGAAAAAGCCTCTATTGTCACCCGTAAACAGCTGATTATCAGATAGATGTCTTGGGTGGTGACAATAGTGATATTATTTTGAAGAAAAAAGATTCATATAAGGCTTGTACTACCCTAGAAAAAGTTGAATGGATTTGTACTGTAAGCCTGAGGTTGGTTGAATGATTTTCGCCTTATCCCCAAACTCTGTTGAATAAATAGCACCAGTTAGAGAATTATTGGAACAGTATTAGAAAACCATTAGAGCATTTACTCTACATAAAGTCGCCAAAATATAATAATCTACAAAGAAAGGAGGAAAAGTATGGGGTTTCGGAAAAACGTTGTATATTTGCAATAAGAAACAAAAATCCATGGCTATGGTAGAGACAAACAACAGAAGATTGCCCGTAGGCATCCAGTCTTTTGAGAAAATAAGAAAGGAAGGATACCTTTATGTTGACAAGACAGATATTATCTGGCAACTTGCCAACATAGATAAAACGTATAATTACCTGAGCCGCCCACGCCGTTTTGGCAAGTCGGTGCTGGTAGATACTCTCGAAGCCTACTTTATGGGAAAGAAGGAGCTATTCGAGGGGTTGAAGATAATGGAAATGGAGAAAGAATGGGTTAAGCGACCTGTAATAAGGCTTGATATGAGTCGTGCAGGAGCAGAGCCTGATACCTTGCGCTCTTATCTCAATAATATTTTCAGACAATACGAAAAAGAATATTCATTGGTTCCTAATCCTACAGATAGTCTTGCCGACCGCTTCAATGCAATAATCGTGGGTTCGTATGAGCAGACTGGACAACAAGTGGCTATCCTCATAGATGAGTACGACTCTCCATTACAGCATTCATGGAAGACTCCTCAGCACGAAGCATGTACCAGCATCTATAGAGAGGTGTTTGCCATATTGAAAGCCGACGACAAATACGAGAAGTTTGTCTTCATCACAGGCATAACCAAGTTTACACAGATTTCTCTCTTCTCTGTGCTCAATAATCTGAGTAACATCAGCTTTGACCCGGAATATGCTGCCATCTGCGGCATTACCAAAGAAGAGATGCTGCGTGATTTCAAGCCAGAAATCAACAAGCTGGCAGAATATGAAGGTTGGACATTCGATGATGCCGTAGCACAGTTGACTGCATATTATGATGGCTATCATTTCAGTCGTCGAAATATGGTGGATGTTTTCAATCCGTTCAGCCTCATCAATGCGTTGGCAGATTCTGACTTGAGAAACTATTGGGCTTCATCCGGTGCAACCTCCCTGCTTCCTAAGTTTGTCGATGACATGGAGATAAAAATGAAGAATTTTGAAGATTGTCCAATAGACAGCGATACATTGGAGACTTCGGATGTAACAGGAGGCGGTGCTGAACTGTTCCTCTACCAATCGGGATATCTTACAATAAAAAGTTATACAGAAGGCATCTATATGCTTGGCATCCCAAACCATGAAGTTCGCAAGGCTCTATACAAGATTGTGTTGCCCGCCTTGACGATGCAATCGAATGCACAAGTAATAACCACTCAGAACATGTTGTTGTATTCCCTAAAGCTTGGCAATCTCCCCGAAGCCATGAAAAGCTTGAAAGCCCTTATTGCTGATGTGCCTTACAGCAACAAGAAGCTTGCCTGCATGGACATGGAGGAGCGCTACCGCCTGATATTGAGCACCATCTTT
>JAXJBE010000100.1:0-18045 GCA_036303125.1 Bacteroidaceae bacterium | reverse complement strand
GCCCATTTGTAGCTGTAGTAGCCTGCTGAGTAGCCGCCTGCCATGATGTGTGAGAACTGGGTGGACATGCATGTGTGTGGGATGTGGTGCATCACTTGGGCTTTTTTCCATGCCTCCTGTTCGAAATATTCTATCTCACCTTGGATGGCAGTGGTCAGAGTGTAGTATGCCATGTCGAGGAGACCGAAGCTGACTTGGCGCACGCAGGCGTAGGCGGCATTGAAGTTGCGGCTGCGGATGATTTTCTCTATGATGGTGTCTGGTATGCTGGAACCTGTCTGGTAGTGGCGTGCGAAGGTGTTGAGGAAGTCCCTCTCGGAACTGTAGTTTTCCATAAACTGTGAGGGGAGTTCAACGAAGTCCCAATAGACGTTGGTGCCAGAGAGTGACGGATATGTAGTGTTGGCAAATATGCCGTGGAGGGCATGGCCAAACTCATGGAGGAATGTTTCGACCTCTTCGAGTGTGAGCAGGGAGGGAACGGTGTCCGTAGGTTTGGATATGTTGGTCACGATGGATATGGCAGGACGGTGGTTGATGCCATCTCGGTCAATGTATTGGTCTGTGAAAGAGGTCATCCATGCTCCTGCCTTCTTGCTCTGGCGAGGATGGAAGTCGCAGTAGAGGAGGGCGAGGTTTGTGCCGTCTTTGTCGATGACGTCATAGACTGTAACGTCTGGGTGGTAGACGGGGGCTTGGGTGTTGGGATGGAATGTGATGCCATAGAGGCGAGTGGCGAGGTCGAAGATGCCCTGCTTGACATTGGCCAGTGGGAAGTATGCGCGTGTCTCTTCTTGGTCGAAGTCGTATTTCTGCTGGCGCAGTTTGTTGGCAGAGTATGAGAAGTCCCATGGCTGGAAGCGGAGCGGGGAATCGGCGGGGAGAGTGTCGGCCGCGATGTTGCAGTCGGTGTAGTAGAGTTGTTCTATCTCTGCCACCTCTTCTTTTGCCTTTGGCATGTAGGCGACGAGGAGGTCATCGAGTAGCTCGTAGACGTTGTGAGGGTTTTCTGCCATCCTGTCTTGCAGGGCATACTCAGCGTATGTGCCGAAACCGAGCAGCCTGGCCATCTCGCGACTCTTGTTGACGATGTCTCTGACGATGTGCATGTTGCTGGTCTTGCCATTGCCAGTGCAGAGGGTGTTGTAGGCCATGTACATCTGTTGTCTCAGTTCGCGGTTCCTGCAGTATTTCATGAACTGCACGTATGACGGTCCTTTCAGGGTGTAGACATGTCCTTCCATTCCGCGTTGTTTAGCTTCGTGCCTGCCCATCTCTCTGACTGTGTCTGGCATACCTTCGAGGTGAGCGACGTTGGTGATGTGGAGGGTGTAGGCATTGGTCTCGGCAAGTATGTTTTGCGTGAATTGTAAGGAGAGGAGCGAGGTCTGCTCTCTGAGACAGCGAAGTGCATCCTGCTTGTCTTCAGGCAGGTTGGCTCCATTGTTGGTGAAATCCCGGTACCTGTTGCGTAGCAGTGTGGCTTGCTCTGTTGTGAGTCGGGCGAAATTGTCCTTCTGGTGGTCTTCGTATACGGCTTTGATGCGCAGGAAGAGGCTGCGGTTGAGTATGATGTCAGATGAGTGCTGGGAGAGCATGGGTGATACTTTCTCAGCCAAGGCTTCCATCTCATCGCTGGTCTCTGCGCTCAGGAGGTTGAAGAAGACTCCGCGCACTCTGGAAAGCAGCTGTCCTGTATACTCCAAAGCCTCAATGGTGTTTTGAAAGGTGGGAACCTCTTGGTTGCTGATGATGGATTGTATCTCCTCGTCTTCTTCTTTGATGCCTTTTTCGAAGGCAGGCAAGTAGTCGTCAGCGGCAATCTTGTCGAAGGGAATGTAGTCGTGTGTGGTATAGAATGGATTCATGATGGAAGTGTCGCAATGTGTGCTTTGCGCGTTTTTTATATCCTTTTGTATAGCTTCTCAATGTCTTTGATGTTGATGAAGTTGCGCTGGAGCGTGATGAGTCCTTCTTCCTGCATCTGATTGAGGCTTTTGGACACATTGAGTCGTGTCTCATGGATGAAGTCAGCCAGGTCTGTCATCTTGATGCGCAGTTCTTTCTCTCCTTTGTTGACGGAAGAGTAGCTTAGGATGAACTTTGTTATCTTTTCCTGAACGGTGTTTTCGGGGAAATCTCTTAAGAGTTTGAGAGCCTGATGAAACTTGTTGCAGGTGGTGTTGAGCATATTGATTTTGACAATATAATTGACCATGAGCTGGTTGAGCAGCATGTTCTTGTCTATGGTCAATGTGATTCCGTTGGTCTCAAAGGTGTATGTTCTGGAGTATCTCGGTGTGATGCCAAACATGTTGTATACTTCGATTACTCCGATGTTGCCCAGTTTCTCTGTCAGGATGAAGCGTGACTGAGGGTCGCGATATTCGGATGACAGTTCGCCTGAGATTATGTAGATGAGATTCTTGCATGAATCACCCTGCATGACAATCTCGTCTCCTGGTTGGTGGTTGGCGAAATCGAGTCGCACGCGGGATATGACATCGTATATCTCCTTCTTTGTCATTCCTTGAAAGAGTGGAAGCTGTAGTAGTCGCTCAAACATTGAAGTTTCCATATTCGTATGTTGGGGGGATAAAGTGGTTCTTAAAAGTGAGAGTTCTCGCCAAGTCAAAGCAAACAAGTTTCCTTTGGTCTTTTGGCTTAACGAAATCGTTCTTGGTTTATTGTTCGTTTGCTGCAGGTGTCTTCTATTGTGTGTGGGTCACGGTTCGAAGCCGCTACTCTGCAGCTAATAGTTGCTTCATGTTGTCCGTATACCAGACAGACATGTTGCCATCCTTGTCTGAGTAGATGAAATAGGCCATGAGTTCATGTCGTTTGGACAGTACTTCCTGAGCTTTCTCTAATCCTAAGACCATGAATGCTGTGGCATAGGCGTCGGCTGTGGCGCAGTCTTGCGTGAGCACGGTGGAGGAGAGAATGTTGTGCTGGACAGGGTAGCCTGTGCGCGGATCGATGGTGTGAGCGTATTTCTTGCCGTCTTTCTCGTAGAAGTTGCGGTAGTTGCCTGATGTGGCCATGGACAATTGTGTGACAGCGAGAACCTGTTTGATGTCGTTGTTGGTGCAAGTGGGGTCATCAGTGGGGGTGTTGATGCCTATTCGCCATAACTGTCCCTTTGGATTTGTGCCTCTCAGACGTATCTCCCCGCCTATCTCGACCATGTAGTTGGTGATGACTTTAGATTCAAGGAAGAGTCCGACAGCGTCTACACCGTATCCTTTTGCTATTGCACTGCAATCGAGCATGGTGTGAGGATTGTCTTTGATGATGGTTGTGCCTGACATTCTGACTTTGTCCATGCCTACGAAGGGTTTGACGCTGTCTATCATGGCTGGTGTCACCGTGTCTGAGTTTTTGAAGCCGAAGCCCCAAAGGTTGACGAGTGGCGCGACTGTAATGTCGAATGCTCCGTCTGTATTGGCCGACACTTGCTGGGCAAGGCGGAACACGCTGGTGAGCATGGAGTCTGCCTGAATGGATGTGCCAGTGTTGATGGCCGTGATGACACTCTGCGGATTGAAGGGAGAGAGGGATTGGTCTACGCTCTTGAGAGTGCTGTCTATGCCTGCTTGCAGGTTGGTGGATGATTGGTAGGTGATATGGTATATAGTACCGAAGGTATTGCCTTCTGCCCTTTGGAGCTCAGCTTCTGCCCATGTCTTCCCTGGCGTGGAGGGCGAAGTGGCATGACTGGTGCGGTAAATGTAAATCGTGCCAAGGATGAGAAGAAGGAGTAGAGGCCATCCCCACCATTTGATTTTGTGTGGGGCGTATGGGTCAAATGGCTGCTGGTTCTCTTTGCCTTCAGAAGTGGGAGATGGTGATGATGGATTCATATTGTTGGTGGAATATGGAGAAGTTATAACTTATTCTTGCGTGTCTTCCTGTGAGTTTTCCTGTGTGTCTTCCTGTATATCTGTTTGCGTGTCTTCTTCCTTGTCTGGTGATGTAGGCTGGTGGTCAGCAGGGGTGTCTGCCGGAAGGTCTTTGATTGTAACTGACACGCCGCGTTTTGTATTTTTCTTCTTGCCCCAGTTGAGGTCGAAGATAAGGCTGTATGTCGCGCTCCAACATGTGGAATTTGTGGTATATCCATAGCCAGGGATGCAGCTTGGCTTAGCATACAGACTTTTTGTTGAAGACAATTCTCTCTTGTATCTGACAGCCCATCCCATGTGGAAGTTCTTATACATCTTGACTTCTACCCCGAAGATAAGTTCAGCCCAATTGCTCGTGCAGTCTATGTCGTTGATGGAGTATGACTCAGAGCCTCCCCATATAGGGTCTGCAATGGCTGGGCCTGACATGTCGTACTTAAATTTGGATATGCCGAAGCGCGCTCCGAGATAGAGTCTGTTGTCTTGAAATTTATTCTTTAGCATGTTGACATCCAATCCTATGCGGCCGTATGGTGCAGCAACGCTGTAGGATATGGATGTGTTGACATCCGTCTTTTCACACTTGCCATAGCCTATCTCGATGATAGGGAAGAATGTGTTCTTGAGGTTGAGTCTGAGTGCTCCTTCGGCCCATCCGTAGTCGGAGAGGGCGTATGCAGCAGGGCCATACAAGTCGGCTGATATTGTGAATCCCTGAAAGAAGACAAGGTGCTGCTTCTGTTCTTCTATCTCTAAATACTTGGTTGGTTTGGGAGTCTCGCCAGGCATGAGGGGTGAGTCGTCTTTCGCCTTGACATTGATTGACGCTGCACCCTGCTGGGGCGAGAGAGCTGCTGATTTCTCTGGCTGCTGCGCATAGAGAGAGTGAGCAGATATGATGTAAACTGCAAATGATAGTATGTATGAGGCTGCTGTTGATTTCATTATCTTGGTGTAGAAGAAAGATGTGTATTGTAGCGAGTGCCGCCAAGCATGTTATTCTTCAGGTGTCTCCGCTGCTCCGTTGAAGTATATCTTGACATTGGTGTTGCCCTCATAGTCCACGTAGGGGTTGGCTATCTCTATGTGGTCGATGGCTGATGAGGTTGACGTGATGTGCTTGATAGTGTGGTAACGGTATGTGCCGCATTCGGGCAGTTCAACGTAGGGGTAGCTGTCGTGGTCTATCCAGATGGTGTCTTTTGCGAGTATCGACTTGTATGAGACAATGAGTGTGTCCCTGTCGCGGAAATAGCTCATGGGCAATGACATGGACGAGGCGTCGCAGAGATTATTGAGGAGTATGGTGTCTTTCCTTTGGGTGGAGACCGTCTCTGTGTATCCTTGTGAGATGAGGTCTGTGTCTCGTATGTCTTTGATGATGGTCTTGTTCCCCATCTTCCTATAGGTATATACTGTCTTTGTGCCTTGCATGAGTGTGGTGACTGTAATGGTGTCGCCATACTGTATCGGTGTGCCGTAAGAGTCATGAAAGGTGTAGTTGCAGACGACGCTGTTGTCGAGCGGACAGTTGTTGGAGTAGCATGCGGAGAGCACCGTGATGGATGTCACGACAAAGGCTGCGGTCTTATTGAAGCTTTGTGAGAAATGTTGCTTGATTCGGTTCATTTCGTTGTTCATGCTAATTTGTAGAAATCCCTATATTTCTTTCTCCACTTGATACTTGTTGCGCTCCTGGCTGTTGCGGCTTATAAGGTCGCCGAGGAAACCAGCCACGAAGAGTTGAGTGCCAAGTATCATCATTGTGAGTGAAATGTAGAAATAGGGGCTTTCTGTCACGAGGGCATGTGGTGTGCCCGTGTAGAGGTCAATAAGTTTTGATGCTCCCACGCAGGCTGTGGCAATGAATCCTGCGATGAACATCAGTGTGCCTATGAATCCGAAAATGTGCATGGGCTTCATGCCAAAGCTGTCTATAAACCACAGGCTGATGAGGTCGAGGTAGCCATTGACGAATCTGTTCCATCCCATAAACTTGCTCACACCGTGCTGTCGCGCTTGGTGATGGACAGGCTTTTCGCCTATTTTGTTGAATCCAGCATTCTTGGCAAGATAGGGGATGAAGCGGTGCATCTCGCCATACACCTCTATGTGCTTAATCACATCGCAGCGGTATGCCTTGAGCCCGCAGTTGAAGTCGTGGAGGTTGTGTATGCCGCTGACCATGCGTGTGGTGGCATTGAAAAGTTTCGTGGGTATAGTTTTTGAGAGGGGATCACCCTGCCGGCGGTTCATCTTGTATCCGCTGACGAGGTCGTAGCCATCTTCTTTAATCATTTTGTAGAGCGCAGGTATTTCGTCAGGACTGTCCTGCAAGTCTGCGTCCATGGTGATGACCACATCGCCCTGAGCCTTTTCAAACCCATGGAAGAGAGCGGGGCTTTTGCCGTAGTTGCGTCTGAATTTGATGCCGTGAACTTCTGAGTATGTCTGGCTCAGCCGCTCTATCACATCCCACGAATGGTCTGTGCTGCCATCGTTGACGAATATGACCTCATAGCTGAAGTTGTTTGTGTCCATGACTCGCTTAATCCATTCATGCAGTTCTGCTATTGATTCTTCCTCATTGAAGAGTGGTACTACTACTGAAATATCCATGGTGTGTAAGTTCTGTATTGGCTTGTTTGTGAAATTCGCTGGCTTATTTTAAATACTTCGGCTTGGCTTGCGGCTTTTATTCTCTGTCGCGTTTCCACTTGTGGGAGGCCATGCCGGAGGTGAATATGGACCCGATGAATCCGATAAAGCAGTCATAGATGAAGAAGTTTATTGCCAGGTTGGCGGTGCCAGCTTTTTCCACTTCTTTCATTGTGTCGATGGCCTGTGCGTATTCGGTGGAAAGTCCTAAGGATTCGTAGGTCGATTTTATTTCAGGCATGCTCAACATGCTGCTCAGCGTGCTGAACAAATCCCCCTTATCTACAAACTCAAGAAACACATATACGCCAGTTGTATGCAGCACGCTGGCGAAGAAGAACATGAGTAGCGAGAAGGAAAAGGCTTGGCGGTAGCTCATCGTGAAGCCTGCCATGGTGGTCTTACGGTTGATGCGTACTCCGAGAAAAAGGGGAAGGATAAGGCTGACCACTATCATCAGCAATACACCCAAAGTATGTATTACGCTTCCCTGTTCGATGGTTTGTACATAATTATAGAAGAGCAGAAACCACGATATGCCGATGAAGAAGCCGTATTCGATAGAGTATTGTCTGAGAATCTTATTGTCTGAATTGTTCATTGGCAAGATGATTGTTTGAATGATTTGATATGGGGTGCATGCCTAATGCTACGCTATAGTTGCATGTTAACTTTGCAGATGAAACCGCATAGTTGGTGCATTATCACGTGCAAAGGTACAAAATATATTGTTAATTAGGCTTATGTCAAATGTTAATTGTGAAGTTTGTTGGAATTTTTCTTGATATAGTCCTTCCAAGACGAAAACTTGTGCTCGGGCTTTGGCATGCCCATCTGGATGAAATGACAATAGGCAGCACCCAGAGCGTCGGTTGCGTCCAGCTGCACATCCATGTCTTCCTTGCTGATTTTGAGCATGCGCTGAAGCATGCCAGCGACTTGCTGCTTTGAGGCGCTTCCGTTGCCCGTGATGGCCACCTTTATCTTTGTGGGCTCATATTCGGTGATTGGGATATCCCTCATTATTGCAGCTGTGATGGCCACGCCCTGCGCTCTGCCAAGTTTGAGCATTGACTGGACATTCTTGCCAAAGAATGGTGCTTCGATAGCCATTTCGTCAGGTTTGTAAGAGTCAATGATGCTGGTGATGCGCTCAAAAATCTTGCCAAGTCTGAGGTAGTGGCTTTCATACTTTTTCAGCTCGATGACACCCATGGCCAGCAGTTGCGCCTTGTTGCCTGTGACGCTGAGCACCCCATAGCCCATAATGTTTGTGCCTGGGTCAACACCGAGGATGATTTTCTCGAGTTGATTGGTTGTTCTTACCATGATGAATCACTTGAGTAATTGGAGAAAATGTGCTTATTCAATGACCTCAAGCATAGTGGGAAAACCTACAATCTTGTTCTTGAAGAGCGAAAGCATCTCATTGTTCAGATTGAGCCCTTCGTTAGCATACCATTTGTGGAAAGCCTGCATGCTGTCAATTTCAAATTGCAAAGATATGCACTCCGATGTGTCGTCGTGGTGTGATATCACGCGGCACATCCTTGAGTTTTTGACTATTCCGCTCTTCTTTGCTTCAGGAATATATTTCTCGTGGAGATAGATGACAAGATTCTGTGCATCATTGATGCCAACCTGAAATGTAGTGTTATATATGATCATTTGTCTATTTATTATATATTATATATTATTGTGTGCGGGGTATTCCGTATACATTGCGCATGAAGTGCTTTGCTGCCAGACATGCGTAAAGCATTTCATTTGAGGTTTATTATAAACAAAAATGCACGGACTCATCAGCGATTAGTCGAGATTAGCCGTACATTTTGTATATTCAGATGCTTTGTATGCACAATGTGTGTACAACTGCATCACGATTTTCATATAATTGTTCATGTCATTTCTGGAGCCGAATGGGGGACTCGAACCCCCGACCCACGCATTACGAATGCGTTGCTCTACCAACTGAGCCAATTCGGCAATGTCAATGACGAAATGCTTGTACATTTGTTAAAAGCGATGCAAAGGTAGCACTTTTTCTTGGAATATAGTCCGCATTCAGTTAAATCTTTCTTAAATTTGCAGATAATTATCCTCAAACAACGTTTTTACAAGCAAAAAGCAGATAAAAATGGCAAGACGAACCAAAAAACAGAACCAGAAGAAAGGCAAAAGCCCTAAGTCAATACTCCTTGCATGCGTGGCACTCATCCTTGCAGTGGCCGGTGTCAATCAAGTGTGGAAATATTCCACTGCGGACACTTTGCCCTCAGAGTCATCTGCGGGCAGGCCATCAACTTCCAGCGCTGACCGCAACAGGCTCTTTGCTGAGCAGGAAGCCAAGGAGCAACGAGAGGCCGAACGGCGCAAATTAAACGAGACAGACGCTCCAGATGAGGGTCTCTCTCGCACAGCATACGAAAACCTCGAACAGCCTGCTGAGTTATCCAATCGCGATGAAGTGCTCATCTTCAAGAAGCAATTTATAGTGTCATACAACATCAAGCGTCTCTGCCCCACATACGTCTGCTGGAGCCTGACAAGCGAAAGAGCAGAGAGCGAGGAATGCAAGCGCAGCGACAAATTTGAAGAAGATATGATTATCAGCGACCGCTCAAGAGTGCAGACATCAGACTACAGCAACTCTGGCTACGACCGCGGACACATGTGCCCTGCCGCTGACAACCGCAACGATGAAGATGCCATGAGGCAATCTTTCCTCATGACAAACATCTGCCCTCAGTCGCATTCGCTCAACGCTGGCGCATGGAAAGAACTTGAGGAGTTCTGCCGAGACTGGGCGCGTGACTACGGTACTCTCTACATCTGTTGCGGTCCCATATTTGACCGTGCCACTCCTAAGACCATAGGCAATCGAACTGGCATAAAGATATCCGTTCCCGACCGCTTCTTCAAAGTGCTTCTCTACATGGGAAGAGAACCCAAAGCCATCGGATTCATCTACGCTAACGAGCGTTGCGATAAAGATATAAGGGAATATGCCGTATCGGTAGACGAGGTGGAACAGGCCACAGGCATGGATTTCTTTTATCAACTCGACGATAAGGTTGAGAAAGCTATTGAGAGCAGATGCAAACCGGCTGATTGGGGACTCTAACCTGTGGATTAGGGACTAAGACCAGCGGAAACGGCTGTTCGAGCTTCAGGTCTGGTCTCAATCACCCATACTTATCTTGTAATTCATAATAATACACATATATATAATAATGAAGAAATACGCAAAAGACCTGAAAGTCGTTGCAGTGGAGCATCCGCACGAATTGTATGTGCTCCTCAAACTCACCGACTCCGTTCCTCTCCCAGACATCCATCCTGGGCAGTTTGTTGAGGTCAAGGTCGAAGGCAGTGCAACCACATTCCTTCGCCGACCCATATCCATCAATTATGTTGACCGCGGCAACAACCAGATTTGGCTTCTCATCAAAAAGGCAGGAGACGGCACTCGACAGCTGTCTACACTCAAGCCAGGCGACACACTCAACCTCGTGTTCCCTCTTGGCAACGGATTCTCTCCTGTCAAAAGAGCAGGCGAGAAGGTGCTGCTCGTCGGAGGTGGAGTAGGAGTGGCGCCGCTTCTCGACTATGGCAGATATCTCAAAGACAATGGCGCTCAGCCTGTCTTCCTCCTGGGAGCAAGAAGCGCAACAGACCTTCTCGAACTCGACATGTTTGGCAAGATAGCTCCGCTCCATGTGACCACAGAGGACGGATCAGCAGGAGAGAGGGGATTTGTCACACAACATTCATTGCTGCAGAAAGCCACCTTTGACCGCATCTCCGTCTGTGGCCCCAAGCCCATGATGGTAAGCGTGGCACGCTACGCAAAACAAGCAAACATCCCTTGTGAAGTATCACTCGAAAATATGATGGCATGCGGACTCGGAGCTTGTCTCTGCTGTGTCGAAAAAACCGTCAAAGGCAATGTGTGCGTATGCAAGGAAGGACCAGTATTTGATATTAACGACTTAACTTGGACAATCTGATATGGCAGACATAACAACTCACATAGGCGGACTCACTTTGAAGAATCCGGTCATGACAGCATCCGGCACATTCGGCTACGGAGTGGAATTTGCCGATTTTGTCAATCTCGAAGATATAGGAGGCATCATCGTAAAGGGCACTACGCTCAAACCGCGCGAAGGCAACGACTATCCGCGCATGGCTGAAACACCAAGCGGCATGCTCAACTGTGTCGGGCTTCAGAACAAGGGAGTTGACTACTTCTGCCAACATATATATCCCGAGATAAAAGACATAAAGACAAACATTATAGTCAACGTCAGCGGCTCATCGCCCGACGACTATGCCGAGTGCGCAGCGCGAATCGACGCTCTCGACAATATACCTGCTATCGAACTGAACATCTCATGTCCCAACGTCAAGCAGGGCGGCATGGCCTTTGGAGTCACTCCACAGGGCGCAGCGTCTGTCGTGAAGGCAGTCCGTGAGGCTTACCATAAGACGCTTATCGTCAAGCTCTCTCCCAATGTGACCTCCATAACAGACATAGCAAAGGTGGTTGAGGATGCGGGCGCAGACGCCGTCTCGCTCATCAACACACTCATGGGAATGGTCATCGACACAGAGAAGCGAAAGCCTCTCCTCAGCATAGGCACAGGAGGTCTCTCAGGCCCTGCTGTCAAGCCCGTAGCTGTCAGATGCGTTTGGCAGGTGGCCAAGGCAGTCCGTATCCCTGTCATAGGCCTTGGAGGCATCATGAACGCAAAAGACGCTATCGAGTTCTTCATGGCTGGCGCTTCTGCCATCGAGATAGGCACAGCCAACTTCATTGACCCTGCCATAACCGTCAAGGTGGCTCAGGGCATCAACGACTGGCTCGACCAGCACGGGTGCAAATCTGTCAACGAAATAATAGGAGCAGCTTTATAAGCAGGCGGTTTAAGCCTGTCTCATATCGGCTTTGGCATAATGTCTCAAAGCTGATTCAGGTGCCCTGCTTAATAAAACAATAATGTTTAGACGGGATGTTCTATATTTGCAGACAATAGAATATAGGACATCCCTGCTTATTTTATATTGATTCAACCAAACAATCACAACCCCGTATCATGTGGCAGGACGTTATCAGCATGTTCTTTTCTGAGTCGCCGTTGAAGCAGAAATACCGTTACTTCTATGACACTCTCCATCGTGTCTGCATAGATTGCACCAGCGGTCTTCCAGCCGAATACACCGACTTCTACTCACGTCTGCAGGCGACATGCCGTCTCACCTCGTGGCCGCTTCACGCTGTTGACACCTTCAGATGGAGAGCGCGCCAAGTCTTCCGTTTCGGCATGGACTGTGACCAGCACACCTTCCTTGCAGACACCCGCGCCTTTGTTGATGCGCTTGCGCACTTCACTGGCACTCCCGTTCCTGCCAACCTGCGAGGCATCCTGCCCGACATCTCCTCGCTGCCCATCCCTCGCCAGTCGCTCTCGCAGAAAGCTAAGCGCAGGCGCATGCGCTTTGTTGTCGACAAGGTGGAAGAGCCCTTCCTCTATGCCTCCGCGCCAGACCAGCCATCGGATGCTCCTTATAAGATAGACATCACAGGCAACAGCCATACGCTCTTGGCGGCTCAGCTGCTCAAACCCGGCATGCGCTTCAATGCCCTGTCATTCACCATCGACCATGACGGAGTCTTTCATCCGCTCTATGTCATCATCGAACCAGACTATCTCATTGACACCACCACCGTCACGGGATGCGTCAAGGCATGGGGAGAGTCCGCTTTCAACCATCTGCTTGACAAGTTCTCCCCACGCGAGGCTACAGTCCACACCCTGCTCGGAGACTTTGCCAACCAGTTTCTCGACGATGCTATCAATAAGACCTCACCCGACTACATGGCTTCTCTGCGCACCGTCTTTGCCGACCGTGCCCTCGACATCTCTGCATGTGACCAGATAAGCAAGAGCTTCTTCGATGAGACCCGCCGCCAGTTTGACAACATCATCCAGACTGTCCGCCAGCTCTATGCCCAGCCCAGTCTCCAGCAGTCTAAGCTCAGCACATACATCGAGCCATCCTTCTTCTGCGAAGCCCTGGGACTGCAGGGGCGAATGGATTGCCTCATATCCATCGATGACGACAAGAGCGACCTGCTCATAGAGCTCAAGTCGGGAAAGTGGGACGAGTTCAGAGGCAGAGCGAAGGAAGAGCACCTCATGCAGATGCTGCTCTATAAAGAAATACTCTATTACAATAAGGGTATCAAGCAGAGTGACGTTATGGGCAACCTCCTCTATTCGCGCTATCCCAAGTTGCAGGAGCAGCGAAGTTTTCCAGAGATACTCATGCGTGCCTTGAACATACGTAACAACATAGTGGCTCTCGAACTTGGACTGGTACGGGGCGAAGGGCGCAAATGGATACCGCGTCTCACAGCCGAGAGCCTGCGGCGCAATCTCGACTGCAACGACATGTTCTGGCACAGATGGTGCCTGCCATCCATTCAGCCTGTCATCGATGCCTTACAGTCAATGGATGAACTGACAAGCGAATATTTCTACACCTTCCTTCAGTTTATCGAGAGGGAACAGTTTGAAAGCAAGATGTCAGAGACCCGTCCCGACTCCACAAGGGCTCTCTCCTCATTATGGAATGCAGATGTGGAAACAAAGAAGGAGAATGGAGACATCTTTCTCGATTTGCGCATCGCTGACATACGCTACAACGATGGGGTAGAGGCTATCTGCCTCCGACAGACAGACGAGGACTCCAGACCAAACTTTCGCATCGGTGATGCTGTGATACTCTATAGACGCAACAGCGAGCAGGATTCTGCCGTCACAGGGCAGGTGATACGCTGCAGCGTTGAGGCTTATGACATGGACATGATATGGCTCCAGCTCCGCTACAGGCAGAAGAATGCAGACATGCTCACAGCAGACAGCTACTATGCCATCGAGCATGACTATGTCGAATCCACCTTCCGCAGCCTTTACTCTGGACTCTATTCGCTGATTACCTGCGATGCCCGCCGCCGCCAGCTTATCCTTTCTCAGCGTCAGCCTGAGCCTGGCGAACTGTTCCTGCTCGTCGGTCCTCCAGGCACAGGCAAGACCTCCGTGGCCCTCCGCCGCATGGTCGGGCAGCACCTGTCTCAGCAGCATAACATCCTGCTTCTGTCATATACCAACAGGGCTGTGGACGAGATATGCTCCATGCTCGATACGATAGATGCTCATCCCGACTACATCAGGATGGGGCGCGAGCTCTCATGCGCACCTCAGTTCAGAGAGCATCTCTTCGCCCGGCGCATAGCCGACATGCCGCGCCGCCAAGATGTCATTAACCTCATAGAGAGCACCAGCGTCTTCGTCAGCACAGTATCGTCCATCACCTCCCACACCTCCCTTTTTCGCTTGAAGCATTTCCACGTGGCCATCTTCGATGAGGCTTCGCAGATACTCGAGCCTCAGCTGCTGAGCATCCTCACATGTCCGGCCATCGATAGCTTCATCATGATTGGCGACCACAAGCAGCTGCCTGCCGTTGTTGTCCAGAATGAGAGCCGGTCGGCTGTACAGTCACCATTGCTCCATGCCATCGGACTTACCGACTGCCGCAACTCCTTCTTCGAACGGCTCTACGAGCAGAACCGCAACAATCCTCATGCAGTCTCCATGCTCGACCATCAGGGACGCATGCACCCAGCGATAGCAGAGTTCGCTTCTGCCGCCTTCTACGAGGGCAGGCTCCAGCCCGTAGGTCTGTCACATCAGAAGGAAGCCCTTGATTTTCCACTCTATGACCACGACAACTTCATAGAGTCCCTCGTGGCCACTCACCGTTGCGCCTTCATCAATGTGCCCCGCCCGTCCATCGAAGACAGGATGCCCAAGGCAAACATTCTGGAGGCACGCATGATAGCTCAAATCGTCAAGGCCGTGGTAGCTGTAAACAAGAAGAACGGTATGGACTTTGACCTCTCAAGAGGACTGGGCATCATTGTCCCCTTCCGTCGGCAGATAGCTGTTGTCAGAGCAGAGATTGGGCGGTTGGCCGCACAAGGTGAACTGGGCGCTGACTACACTCAAGACATAGCTTCGGTTCTTCTCATCGACACCGTCGAGCGCTACCAGGGCTCGCAGCGAGACATCATCATTTATGGCACCACCATCACTCAGTCGTATGAGTTGGACACTCTTTCCAACCTTACAGTCATCGCATCAGCCACCGTTGACAGGAAACTCAATGTTGCTGTCACCCGAGCCCGCAAGCAACTCTTTGTCCTTGGCAACGAACAGCTTCTGTCAATAAATCCTGTATACAGAAGCCTCATTGACTATTGCAAGGAAGGACATTGAGATTGATCTGAATCACTCTGAAAACCCCGCAGGCCCACAACCCCTCGGGAGCTTGCTCACAAGGGGCTGTGAGCTTGCTCCCGAGGGGTTGTGGGCCTGCTCCCGAGGGGTTGTGAGCAGGCTCGTTTGGAATGTTGAGTCTGCTGAATAGAAACATTGAGCTTGCTGGCTCTGTATGTTGCTGTTATTCTTCAATATAAAATATCGGCTCGTCTGTCTGCGGGTCGGTGGGATAATAATGCACGGCGCTGTCGTTGGTCTTGACGCAATGGTGAGCGAGGAGTGAGTATATCTCTGCTGCTGCCCAGATGACGGGTCCATATCCGTGGGCGGCATAGTTGCTGACAGGGCGGTAGGCATAGAAGGCTGGGTCGAAAGCGAGTCCGGTGCCTACGCATGTGCCAGCGACTTGTCCCATGGATGTGATGTGCGCATTGATGTAGTGCCAGGCGAGGAGCGTCTGCCCGATGTAGGGCTCTGGTTCTATCCATCCCTTGTTGATGGCATGCGCAAGGCAGTAGGCATAGATGGCTGTGCACGAGGTCTCGGTATATGTGTCTGGACGGTCGAGGAGCTGGTGCCATGCTCCATCGTTGCCCTGGAGGGGAAGGAGTCCGCCCAGGTGCTGCAGGAAGCAATTCATGATGTATGGGTCTTCCTGTACGTCAAGTAGCTCGCAGGCAGTGAGGAGCGCCCATCCATTGGCTCTGCCCCAGAAGAAAGAGGGGTGATAGCCGCTGGCTGTGGGTGTCCATCCGTGGCGGTAGAGCTGCTTCTTCTCTACCCACATTTTCTCATGAAAGAGTCTGAACTGCCGGAGAGCCTCATCGTAGTTGCCATGGAGGGCAAGGGCTGGTATGCCCATAAACATATCATCGAGCCAGACTGTGTTTTTCACGGGACGCAGACGGGCAAACTGTCCGTCAGTGTAGCGATATTCTTTGTTGGCTATGAAGTCATAGTAGCGTTCAATCTGTTCGTCCCATAGGTGGATGTTCTTGTCCTTATGTTTGTTTCCCTTAATGTTGCGAGCCTTAATCATGGCGCAGCAGATGGCACCGCAGTCATCGAGGGCATCTGGAGAGACGACTTGCTCCATGAGGTTGTCAATCTTTTCGCCATGCTGTTTACGTTTCAGAAAGCCAGGGGCCTGGCTGCAAAGGAAGTCCATGCGGCTGATGGCATAATCCGTATAGCTGTTGTCGCCTGTCAGTTCGCCAGCCCGAAGCATGGCAGAGTAGGTGACGCCCCACTCGTATGAAGTGAGCCGGAAGTCGCCTCGCTTGAGCATGGTGCCCGTCTCATCGAGGGTGGTGAAAGTGGTGGAGTCAAGGTAGTGGAGAATGCGGTCCATGGAGGATTTGACTTCTGACGCTTTGGGCACACCGTAGGCATATCGGTAGGCTGGGCGCATGAGGTGGAGGGGTGCAGTGGCATCGTTCTGCACTTGGGCTTGGCTGGCAAGGGGCGCAAAGGCTATTAACGCTGCAACGAAGCGATACATATTAGTTGTCATAGTTTGTTGGTATGGTTTGTTGGTTATTGTTAGTTGTTTATTTGCATGTTTCTTTGATGAAGATGGCGTCCATCACCCATGTGGCGCAGTCGTTGGTCCAGATGGATGTCGGGGTCTCGAGCGGACGGTGGTCAAGGATTGATTGCCATGCTTTGGTGGCTGCTGCTTTGTTGCCCATCCATCCTGCAAGACCTTGGAGTCGGGGGATGCGGAACTTGTTGTGGCGAAGCAGTAGGGCTTTGTCCTGATATTGTTCGCAGTATTGTCGCCAGATGTCGAAGAACCGCGGGTTGTCTTCGGAGAGCATAAGCTCGTTCATCAGTTCAAAACCGCCCATGATGGGCATGAGATGATTGGTCGTCTCGATGTCGGGCTGGTCGGAGGATATGCGTCCTGTGGCTGGGTCGTAGCCGAGGGCGAGGGGACCCTGGAAGAAGTGGTGGGGCAGGTCGATGATGGACTGGATGCCGGCGAGAAGCTTGTTGCGGTAGGAGACATCGCCTGTGCGCTCCCATTCGGTGTACCAGTTGCTGGCATAGGCCATCCAGTCTGGGCCTATGCGCAGGCGGGCTGGTGCGCTGCAGGGATACAGGTCGCGTGGTTGTGCGAGTCGCATGGGGTCAAGGTGGTAGAGGAGTGTGTCTGCATCCTTGACCTCGTGGAGTATGTCTCCTGTGCGGTCATCGGCTGTGAGGTAGTAGTAGAAACGATTCCACCATGCCTCGCTGATGCGGGCTTCCTTGGCTCCGCATCCCCAGTGCACCACATTGTGGCGGCTGCCAAGGCCTGCGTGGTCTCCTGTGTGATATGTGTCGACCTCTGAGCAGTGGCGTGTCATGGCTTCGGCCATGCGCCATACGGATGGCGAGCCTGTGCGCAGGAACTGATACCAAAGCATGGAGGGTGAGCCTAGTTCGGTGTTGTCCCAGGCATATCCACCTACGTCATAGCGCCATTCATCCCGTGAAGAGTCGTAGGCGTGCATTATGTCGCCGTAGTTGAAGAATCCGTACCATGCGTTGCGCTCGATTTCTGTCTCGTAGAATGTCATGATGTCGCTGATGGTCTGCTCAATGATGGAGTCTCGCTCATCTTCTACAGTGGGCAGGCTCCACAGGCCGAAGGCTCGTTTGCGGTGGAGATAGTCGGGGGTGGGGAGAAGATGGCTCATCTCTTGTCTGGCTGAGGGACGTGGCATGCTGGATGTGCCAGATGTGATGTAGATGGTTGAGGTGCGCGCAATGCCGCAGGCGGTGCTGAGTCCAGGTTGCACATCCTCGTAAGCTGCTTCGAGCGTGTGGGCTATGGTGTCATAGTGGGCAAAGGAGTAGCTCTCGGCTTCTGGCGAATAGAGGCTGACGGTGATGGTTGCGCTGTCGCTTCTCGCGTCTTCAACGAGAAGGGTGGAGGGATAGCTCTGCCAGAAGTCCATGAGTCGGATGGCGGTCCACTGGCTGCTGTCGCCTACGCACACCTGTCCTTCGCTGCGGTGGCCTTCGATGGTGCCTATCCAGGGGGAGAGTGATGTGGTTCGCTTGCGTATGGAATAGCTGCCGGGCGAGAGCTGGCTAAGTCTGAAGGCATCCCACTTGGCTATGTTGTCAAGCATCTGGCATGT
>JAXJBE010000099.1:0-23366 GCA_036303125.1 Bacteroidaceae bacterium | reverse complement strand
TCCATAACGTAAGCGTAGATATGTGATGTGTCAGATTCTTTAATGCCCAACCATTCCATGATAGGGAAGCGCTCGCAATACACTGATGCGGCGTTGAATGTAATCGCATCGCAGCCGGTAACAATGCTTGCCATCGCGGCAAGCCCGCCACCCAAGGAATGGCCGACGAACGACAGGGGTACTCCCTGCCCGTCACAATACTCCTTCAGAAATACGGCTAATTGTTGTGCCCGGTAGTATTGTGCCGGCATGATGCCAAAATAATTCCATATATCATTTGACACATCATTTAGCACTTGCCTCAGTTCGCTTATGTCCGTATCAGTTCCCGCAAAAGAACAAATATAGCTAATAACTTTTCCATTGCTGTCCCTTTTTTCTAAGATAGTGCATTTGAATCCAGACTCGTAGTTGTTGAGCGAGAATCCGTTCTCTTGGCATATCTGTTGTAAGGTAGTTGACTCATGGATATGGATGTTCGTTAAATGTCGCTTGAATTCATTATAATCTTTGTCCATGAAGTTCTGGTAGGCAATGCCAGCGCAAGCGGCCGCATCCATCTTTATAGGCGTGTTTTCATTTACATTCATTTTAATATTAGTTGGGTTGTTACCTGTATAAAAACCGCCATACGTCGAATCATCGGAGTTCGATCCGTCATGTCCATTTCCTTTGCCAGAGCTATTTCCATTGGGAGAAACACCTGTGCCATCTCCTCCGTCTCCTCCTCCCCCTCCTCCATAGGGGTTCCCTCCACTTCCCTTAGGATCCCATGGGTCTTCTCCTTGCTTGTGCCTTTCTGGGCAATTGTACTCATGGTCCATAATCTCACTTCCGCTGAACTGCTCATGGCAGTAAGAGCATTCCGCATATGTCTTGTCTGGTTCCACGATGAGACCGTCGCATGGAATGGGAGACTTATACCATCCATACAACTCATCCAAACAGTCATATTTGCCTCCCTCTAATTCCATGTGCTGCGCCCTGATTTCTGAAGAGGACATGCGGAGCATGCAGTTGTCATCGATTACAACGCACAGGTTCAGGAGGAACAGAAAACTTATAAATAGCCTTTTCATGATGATCTATTGCTTTTTGATGATTATAGTCTGGTAAACAGTGCTTCCTGCAATGACGTGCACCACATACGTCGTCTCACAAGGGTCAGGTACTATGGTATAAGAGTGCTCGCCCGCATTCAATGCCCCGAGGTCGTAGTTCTGCCTGTTGATGCCACCTTGCGAATACAGGCATATCTTAGCAGAAGGCACGTCCGCATCCAACTCGAACTTCAAGGTCACGACATCCGTGTACGGGTTTGGGTAAGAATAGATCTTATTGTTTATGTTCCCGCTGTAATCCTGTGTGGAACCAGTTTTCTTCAAGCAGACATACATGGGTCTCTCAGGCTCCTGCTCATCAATAGAAAACAAGCGCAGCTGCCCCGTTATGGAGTTGTCAACATAGCAGACCTCAGCATT
Organism: Bacteroidaceae bacterium; assembly: GCA_036303125.1. GTDB lineage: Bacteria > Bacteroidota > Bacteroidia > Bacteroidales > Bacteroidaceae > Minthosoma. Next base: position 21,885 of record JAXJBE010000099.1, on the reverse strand, counting down.
CTCAAATCTGTACATGGCGCTGTAAGAGGCGGAGTACCTGTCGTATCTGCGCACCTGTTCTTTCCCGAACACCAATTCCCCGTCCCTTGTAATCTTAGCCCTTGTCGTGACGGTGTCGTTCCCTACAAGCCAAATGCATTCCGCGCTGTCTGTTGGATTGATGATGTCTAACCTCACAGGAGTCTCAGACAAGGCATGTTGTCCGCTCCAGTCGTATGTGACGATGTATCCAGCGTATTCGCCCCCTATTTCTTTCTTGTTGTTTGGTATATAGGGGTCGATGTCTGGCATTGTTTCAGGAGTTTTGAGACTTCTGCTCTTGTCCAGGCGCGATGTCTCAAGTGAGTTTTCTGGTTTCTCCTTTGCCAATTCTTCCATGGCGTCTGAATTTCCGAGTGTCGCTGCGCAATTGAGAAAATAACTTGCTCGTTCCGGGTCAGCCTCCACTCCATAGCCGTTGCGGTAGCACAAACCAAGCATGAACATCGCCGCGGGATGCTCCCTTTCCGCCGCCTTGCTGAATTCCTCAATGGCTTCCTTATAGTCTTGTCCGCACCCCAGCCCCTTATACAGCATGAACCCTTTGTTGTAATGGCATGCAGTAGAGCCAGCGTCAGCTCCGAGACAGAAGGCGCTGTATGCTTTGGTGAAATCTTGCTTGCCATCAGCTGCATATTTATAGTACATGCCGAGGTTGTGGTATGCCAGATTATATCCTCCTCCGCCAGCCGCTTCCAGATAGGAGATGGCCTTTGTCGTGTCAGCCTCCACTCCAATCCCATGCAGGTACGCAATGCCCAGCACGTTCATCGCGTATGCGTCCTTGTCTTCCTCGATGCTTTTTTCTAAAGTCGCCACCGCCCATTCTTTCGTGTTGGAGATGTCTTTTCCTTTAAGAATGTCAACAGCGAGTCTCATTTGATACTTGGATGTCTGCCCGTATGAGGACATCCCCAATATCCATAGTGCTATAATCAGCACTGCTTTCTCAAAAAAAGTCTTTTTCATGTTGTTACTGTTTTATTTAGTATTAGGCAGTTGTTTTAATATGTGAGTTTTACCAAGAAAAGGCTCTGCTAACATTCTTTTCTTTGCTTGAGGTTTTGGTTTTTATGCGTTTGCGTTCTTCCAGTGCCTCGTATAATTTTATAATCTTGGGCTTGGAATTATACAAGTCGGACAGGTTGTGTGTCAATAGTTCATTCTCCCCAACATATAAATCGTGGTAGCGCATTTCAAGGGTGTAATACATGTTTGCACGAATCATCTGTTGCAGACTGTCTAATTCTTCTGTTTCTCCTGCTTTTTCGAGCGCATTCCATGCCTGTTGTGCTTTTACAGATGCTTGAATCTTGTTCTTCTCATCTATGACGAATTCAAGTTGCCTTTTTGTCAGATACTTGTTTAGTGTTGCCATTTCTTCCTTGGCAAAATTGACATAAGGGTTTTGTTTTAGTCGACGAGCGTAGTCTAAAGCACAATCCATCAGTTTCTTTTCTTTTTTATTGCTGAGCTTTATTGTTTTAGCCAGGCGCAGCGTCATGCTAATACATCTTCCTGAAATGTTGAGGTTTTGTGGAATGAGTATTGCATTTAAAGAATCTTGGTAGATGTTGTCAATTTCCATCTTTATGATAGCTCGGCTTTTGGGGTCGGACTCGATATAATTGTGAGCGTATTTTCTTGTCTCTCTGATTTTTAATATTCTGTATAGCTCCGATGCTTGTTCTGTGTTGAAGCGGTATTTGACCCTTAGTTCTTCAAGTGCGTCTTCACTCGCTATTACAGCAAATGGCATGAAGGTCACGCCATGCTCGTTGATGGCATTTTTCTCTTTTTTTGATAATTCTGCCGTTTGTGAGCAGACTTCACATACATGCGATAGTAGCAAGATGGCTAAAAGTAATTTTGTTTTCATGACTTACCTTATTTGTGATTAAAGTTGTTTATATAGTATTGAGCACCCTTTTGGTATTGCAATGCTGTTGGATTCTGAACTTTCAGTTTGGTTTCCACCATTTCGTTAGCAATGTTTAGAGCTTCGTCATATTTGCCGATACTGTCATACCATCTTAGCAGAATGTTTCGAGATGTCATGTTTTGAGGTAGTATATTGCTAATGGTTTGTATATAGCAGATGCCCTTATCTGTCTTGCCAAGTTTATCGTAGCAGTTAAACATTTCGAAGAATATCCTTGTGTCTGATGTGTATTCTGCCGCCTTTTCTAAAGCGCAAATGGCACTCTCGTAATCTTGATTTTGTTTGTAGACATCTGCAAGGAACATATAATACTCTCCAGAAGAATCGATATGTTTCTCCAATCCTTTGACAATATTTATGGGCGGTTTGCAATTATATTGTGTCTGGATGCTTTTCAACTCTAATTGGGCGGTCGTGGAATAGTAGTATTTGGGTATCATTATGCAACATGCTGTAATGCAAATGGCTGACATCGTTATGTTTGTGGCGATTCCATGTGAGTGCTTTGACTTATGGAAGGCGAATGCTCCGAAAGCTATAAGAACATGCCATGGCTGGATGGCTGAATAAATGAAATTCACCAGAGACATCACCGCGAAAGCGCAAACAACTGATAGTTCCTTTTTGTTTTGTTGTTTTCTCAGACTAATGATTATTGATGTATAAAAGACAATGATGAATAACATGCCCATAATACCAGTCTCTACTCCTTGTTCTAAATAGTCATTGTATGCCATGCGAACGATGTCTGCAAGGTATCTTTCCTTTTCTGTTCCATGGGAATTCTTAAAAAATAACCCTTGGCAAAGATTATAGTTTTTTTCAAACATGCCAACTCCCCATCCCAATGGTTTCTCTGTAATCATATCTGTGGAGATCCTCCATATAAGCATTCTGCCATCTGCGGATTCTTTCTTGAATTGATAAAGAGTGGTGGAAAGGAATATGATGCATGCAAGAATTGTAAAGGCACAAAGGTATATTCTGGATGGCTTCTTTTTGATCCATTTTTGTATACGGTTGCTATGCAGCATCCGTATTAGGACGATTGTAAGAAATCCTATTATTGCTGTTCTGCATCCCATAGATAGTACAAAGATGACTGAGGCTAAAAGAACTAACAGCCAAGCATAAATGTGTCTGGAGTGACTAAATCGATTAGCCATTGTAGGTATCAAAACTGCAAATAAAATACAAACGGTGTTTGGATTTGTGCCAAATCCAGTACACGTGAAGTTTGGATTGTTTGATTCCTTTATGCCTACTAACTGCAGAATCATGCATGCAATCTGCAGAACTGTCATGAACAAAAGTCCGTTCTCAATTTGTCGCTGAGAAATGTAATCGTTGTGTAATGCAAACGAAAGAGATAGCAGCAGGGTTAGGCTGGTCAGAATATAGTACATTTTATAATGTTCCGCATTTTCGACGAAACATGAATGGAACACAATGTACACGCCCCACGACATAACGAGAAGTATTCCTTTATTAGTGGGCCACTTCCCTTTGTAGACAATGCCGTATATCATGATGGTAGTACATGTTAATAATGTACATGTCCCTCCAAGGAGCGTCTGAGACAAGGACGGATATAAAAACAATCCAGTGTCAATGGTCAGAAAAAGGCAAGTCATCCACCATAGGACGACAAGCGTTTTTTTTAGTATATTATTGGTCATTCCGAAAAAATAGATTATTGTTCGTCTGATTTGAAACTTGCTTTTGTGCCGTCAATCCAAGGATACTTGAAATATGAATCGTCGGATGCATAAGAGCAATATATGACAATGCTTTTATCATTCGATAGGGGATTGTCATGTATTGACAGCGAATTAATTCCGAATTCAAACAGATCGGGAGAGTCTGCTTCAATCTTTTTTATAGCATCCGTTAGCAGGTCATTGTCGAATGTGTCTCCTATAAGAAATAAGTTCTTGGTTTTCATTATGTTTTCGTCTACGTCAACGTCTGCCACGAGAGGGAGGTCTGTAAACAAGTACTCTTTGTAGTCCATTTTCAGCATAGTGGTTAAATTTCGGTAGTAGTAACTTTTATTGCTTGCGTTATATACATATACAAATGGCTTTGAATACAAATCCGCTACGACTTTTTCATTTCCCTTGTCATAATTGACGGTGCATCTGCCTCTCCTGTTTTTCCCGTCAAAGAAATCAAAGGCTTCTTCACCTACAACAACAGCATTATAAAGCAGCTCTGTATTTATCTTTTGAGAGAATGTGAGTGGAATGTTATATTTATGGCAGTCATTGATAAGGTCTCCATATACTTGATATGGTGTGTGTTTGTCAAAAGGGTCTGCAAAAAGCATAATAGGCATGCCTGCTAAATTAGGTAGCATTGATTCTAATGAATGTTTTTTTGAGTACTCTGAATTGATTTTTTCGTGGTACATCGGTGCGTATAGTCCTATTGCCGCAAACATGTTGGGGTTTTCTGTTGCCATTCTTAATGCTCTATAGCCTCCGCTGCATATTCCATGCAAGTAGATTCTATCTTCGTCTATATTATAATGCTTCTTTACATCTTCTATGGCCAATTTCATTTCGGTCTCAATGAATGGCGTGATATTTTCATTGTGGTGCATTCTTGCTTCAGGCATCATTACAATAAAATCATGACTGTTCGCTAAGCTTTGTATGATGTTAATAGCCCACTGGTGGGAAAACTGTGGAGATGTGAAGAAATGGTGATGATTCTCCACATGCGGTCTGATAACAACAACAAGTGGATATTTCTTACCTTTCTCCATTTTGTTTGGTGTGGCTAAGAGATATCTTTGAATACCGTCATCGAGTTCAGATGTGTATGTGACAAACTGGATGTTAAATTCCCCTTTGTCTTTCCCGTGTTCTCCGTTTGGATTCGCAAACAATACTTCAAGCTGGTATGTGAGTGGGGCTATCTTGAATTGCCACCACCAATCGTTTTCTCTTGACTCATGATTGAGCAAGAATCCTAAACGATAAAGTATCTGGTCTATTTCCTTAGTGCGTGTCATAGAATCGGGTACACTTTTGCGTTTTGCTATAAGTTTCTCATACGTCTGGTCAAAACTTCCATACACTATAGGCTGGCGTACGGACTGCCCGTTTATAATCATGGTACACATGTATGACATGTCCTTTTCCAGTGAGGGAATCTGGACGGTAATGGTATCTTTGTCAACTGTTACTTCGTGAACTTTCTTCCCCCTTACGTCGTGAATCTGTATTTTCACAGGTGTGTTAAAGACTCTGTAATGGTTGTTTGTGAAACTGATTATGTTGGTTTCTGGAGAAATCTCTGGCAGGACAATATTGTTGCTTTGCCCATTTGTATATATTGAAGCTACGGATTTGCCATCAAGGATTGTAGATTCAAAAGAGTAATCATTTGTTTTTGCAATTGCTTTGATGAGGTAACGATTATATCCTTTGTTCAGATGTATGGGATAGAAGTTCAGACCTTGAATCTCACGTCTGTGAAGCATTTCTCCATTCATGTATTGATAGCATTTCATTGACTTTTTTACTTTCATGAATAGGTCTGACTCCTTGTTTGACTGTATATCGCAAGCCAAGAAGGTTATTTTGTCTTCGAAGGATTTAGCTTTAGGACCAGGCTTGATGTTGAAAATCTCTTTCAAATCAAGCATGTTGTACATTGGTTTGTAATGTCCGTTGTACCAGTATGGATTTAAAGAGTCTGGATTCTCAATCTCTTCAAGTTCGGAAATGTCGCCTTCGAATGATTCTATCCCAATGATTTCGTTTTTGGGATTGAATGCACCGCATACATACCAGTCTTCAATAGGCTTTTGTTTGTAGTCAATGGTGTTGACGTCTAAATTATACATGACTGGAGATTCCATGCTGTTGAAACATGAAGTGAGGGCTAACAGTGATGTGCCCAGAAGAAGAGTTATGGACTTGCTGTGATTCATGTTTATAATATTGTGATGAACGTTAGATTTGCAAACCTTTATAAGGTCTGTGTGTATACAATACAAAATATGGATTTCATGAGTATATATGGATTTCATGGATTCTCATAATATGGCCATCAATAAAAATGTATGTCTTCAATGACTTGGGCTTCCACATATTCGTTGAGGCGGCATACGATTGATTTGCGTTCCATCATGAGGTTTTGTTTGATAGCAGGGGAGGTTATCTGCACGTGAAGCACTTGATTTTTGATGAAGACGTTCTTGGTGTATTGGGCTATAATTTTGCCCATGACGACGGGCCAAGCCTCGATGATGCGGTGCTCGTTGTAGGGGGTCTCAATGCCATTGATGCGCATGAACATCTGGATGAGTTTGCCTATTTGTTCTGACTCTCTGCGTTCCATTGGGGGAAGGGCGTGTTGTGTGGGATGATGGGGTTAGTATTCTTGTTTCGGTAAATTGGTATGTTGTTGGTTTGGCAGTTGCTGCACATCTTAATTGGTGAAGAGTTGGATGTTGCCGCCTTCCACATTGAAGATCCTGTAGTTGCCTTGTGAGCGGGCGAGAATCTTATCGAGGTTTTCTCTGTTTGTGTCAGTGATGAATATTTGTCCGAAGGCATCTCCGGATACAATCTCTACGATGTGCTCGACTCGTCTGGCGTCCAGTTTGTCGAATATGTCATCAAGGAGCAGCAGGGGAGTGGTGCGGCTGCCTGTGCGCTTGAGGAAATCAAACTGTGCCAGTTTAAGGGCTATCATATATGTCTTGTTCTGTCCCTGCGAACCTTCTCGTTTGATGGGGTATCCTCCGAGGGTCATCTCCAACTCGTCCTTGTGAATGCCGTGGAGTGAATAACCCATGATGCGGTCTTTTGTCCTGTCTCGCTGGATGATGTCAAGTAGGGGGCCGCGCTGGCAATGGCTTGTATAGACAAGGTTGACATGTTCCTCTCCGCCAGAGATGAGCGAGTGGAATTGCTGGAAGACAGGAATAAATTCTTCGATAAATCCCTGGCGCTTCATGTAGATGCGCTCGCCCGTCTCAGCCATCATCTCCTCGAAGACAGAGATGATTTCTGTGATAGGTTCTTCTTCTGCCTTGAGCATGGCATTGCGCTGCTGCATGGCTTTGTTGTAGTTGGTCAGGTCGTTCATGTATTCTGGGTCATATTGCGAGATGACCAAGTCCATGAGCCGTCGACGTTCTTCGCTGCCTCCAGAGATGATGACAGAGTCGGCAGGAGAGGCTATGATGATAGGCAGAAGTCCGATATGCTCGGTCAGCCGTTTATACTCTTTCTTGTTGCGCCGCACATGTTTCTTCTGGTGCAGTTTCATGCCAATGCTGATTTCCTCCTCTGTCCCATTTAGGTCGTAGAGTCCCTGCACCATCAGCATGTTCTCGCCGTGACGCACATTCATGGAGTCTTGCGAGCATGCCGTGCTCTTGGTCAAGGAGAGAAAATATATGGAGTCAAGGATGTTGGTTTTTCCTTCACCGTTATGTCCCACGAAGCAGTTTATCTTTGGGGAGAAAGAGAGTTCTGCCGAAGCGATGTTGCGGTAGTTGAGTATAGTCAGTTTTTTTAGAATCATGATACAAAGTTAGAAAAAAGAATTGAGGAATGTCAGTGGAATCGGCGTAAAAAGCCTGCAGAGAGATGAAAAAAATGTGATTGATGTATTTTTTTGCTAAAAATAGTTGCTGACTCAGGGATTTTTCTTACTTTTGCACTCGAATAGCGAAGAGATGACTTTTATCGCTCGGGGGTAAGGGCTTGCTCGAAATGGATAAGGGACTTTACTTCGGTGTGAGCAGGTAAAACTTGCGGTAGTAGCTCAGTTGGCAGAGCATTGGCTTCCCAAGCCGAGGGTCGCGGGTTCGAGTCCCGTCTACCGCTCCAACGTGAATGAACAATGAATGTTGTGGTGCGGCTTTGCGGTGGTAAGGTGATACGTATGTAGGCCTCATCGTGAAGCCGCATCAGTTATATCAAACCCTTTTAACATTGAGATAGTATGCTCTTGATGACATTAATAATTGTGGCCGTAGTGCTGTTCGGTTTTATCTTGATGACGACAGAACAGGTGCACCACATCAATCGCGCCACAGTGGCCATGGTGTGTGGAGTGGCTGCGTGGGTCATATATATGGTCAATGGAGGAAACTTCGTGCAGCTCATGCATGAGGCTGACTATGAGGCTTTCGTCTCGCAGGGCATGTCTGCGCCAGAAAGCGTCAGGTACTTCATCTCCGAACATGTCATCACACGTTATATCATTGAGGCTTGCTCAGTCATCCTCTTTCTTATAGCCACCAACACCATTGTGGAGGTGCTCCACAATAACGGAGTCTTCGACTCCCTCATTTCTTGGCTCAGGATGAGGGGAAGCCGTAAGTTTCTGTGGACAATATCCATTCTAACTTTTGCTATATCGGCCAACGTTGACAATCTCACGACAGTTGTGTTAATGATGAGCTTTGTCACTCAAATAGTGTGCAACCATTATCAGAGGGTCATCTATGCAAGTGCTATCATCGTGTCGGCTTGTATGGGGGGCTGTTTCACGGCCATAGGTGACATGACTTCTGTGATGCTGTGGGTCAGGGGACTCATCACCCCTTCGGCCTATGCGGCAGGTCTTTTCCTCCCTGCTTTTACTGTCGTATGCGTATTTAACCTTCTCATAGGTTCCATGCTCCATGGAAGGGTTGAGATATACTCCGTCCTCACGCGCTATGATGGCAATGATTCAGCATGGGCTGCATGGCAGAAGGTGGTGTTGCTTGTCCTTGGCATAGCAGGTCTGTGGTTTATCCCTTCATTCCATTTCATCACCAAGCTCCCTCCTTTCCTTGGTTCGCTTTCTGTCTTGGCTCTGATATGGGCGGTGGAAGGCTTGTTCAATTTAGAGAAGAATGGCAATGTATTGCTTGTGCAGCGTCATTACTTCCGCAATGCCGAGTTCATAAGCATGCGCATCATACTCTACTTCCTTGGCATCACCCTCGGTGTTGGGGCTATGACCGAATGTGGCGCGCTCGATTTTGTGGGTCGATGGCTGGAGAACAATATAAATAATGTATATATATATGGAGTGGTTGTAGGATTGCTCTCTTCCATCATGGACAATGTGCCTCTTATGATGTCGTGCATGAATATGTTTCATCTCGATACTGTGGTGGGGTCAACGTCTGAGTTTGTGCAAAATGGTGTCTACTGGCAACTTCTCAGTTTCTGTTGCGCATGTGGCGGCACACTCATTTTTGTTGGCAACCTTGCCGGACAGGCTGTGCTTGAAGTGGAAAGAATACGGTTCCGCTGGTATATCCGCAACTTCTTGTGGCGTGCTGTGACAGCTTGGGCAATAGGACTCGGAGTTTTCTGGCTGACGCATTGAGATAAGTGGCATTTTCAGAGGGACTTCCCTGAAGGGCTTTTTAAAAAGATAACAACAACAATTCTCCTAAACATGCAATAAAACCATTTCGCTTATGTCAAAGATTAGTTGTATTGGAATACTCACATCTGGAGGTGACTCTCCTGGTATGAATGCGGCCATACGTGCCGTGACACGTTCGGCTATTTGTAAGGGTATCTCTGTCAAAGGCATATACCGTGGCTTTGATGGTTTGGTAAATGATGAGATAAAGGAGTTTACTACTGAGGATGTGAGCAATATCATCGCACGTGGTGGCACGATACTGAAAAGCGCAAGAAGCAAGGCTTTCATGACTCCAGAGGGACGTCAGCAGGCTTATGACACAATGCTTGCGGAGGGCATAGATGCGCTGGTGGTCATCGGTGGTAATGGCTCACTGACGGGGGCTCGCATCTTTGCGCAGGAACACGATGTGCCCTGCATAGGACTTCCTGGCACTATAGACAACGATCTTTATGGCACAGACCTCACTATCGGGTATGACACCACGCTCAACACTATCATGGATTGTGTGGACAAGATACGAGATACGGCCAACTCTCATGAGCGTATCTTCTTTGTTGAGGTGATGGGGCGTGATGCGGGTTTTCTGGCTCAGAACAGTGCAATCGCCAGTGGTGCGGAAGCTGCCATCATTCCAGAGGATAGCACCGATGCAGACCAACTTGAGCATTTTATTGGCCGTGGAATACGCAAGAGCAAGAACTCCAGCATTGTCATCGTCAGCGAGAGCCCAAAATGCGGAGCTATGTTCTATGCTGACAGGGTGAAAAAGGAATATCCGCAGTATGATGTGAGAGTGTCCATCCTTGGTCATCTCCAGCGAGGCGGTTCGCCGTCGGCTCGTGACCGCATCCTTGCCAGTCGCCTTGGCGCAGGCGTGATAGATGCCATCATGGATGGTCAGCGCAATGTGATGATAGGCATACGCAATGACGAAGTGGTATATGTTCCATTTACGGATGCCATCCGCCCAGACAAGGCAATGAACAAGGGACTTATACGAGTCCTCGATGAACTCAGCATATAATAGTCTGGAGTAGGCCGGTGTGGCTCGAATAGCTGATATGGCTTGAATGGCTGTTATATCGAAGCTTCCCTAACTTCCAAAACAAACAAAACTACACATTGAACAAGATACTCATCATATTGGGCCCTACGGCATGCGGCAAGACAGATTTTGCCGCACATCTTGCCTATGACATGGGTGGGGAGATCATCAGTGCTGACAGTCGTCAGGTCTATCGCGGCATGGACATAGGCACAGGCAAGGATCTCGCCGACTATAATGTAAACGGTGTAGACATTCCCTACCATCTCATCGATGTAGCTGAGGCTGGAACACGCTACAATGTGTATGAGTGGCAGCAAGGTTTTCTTGACGCCTACCGTGACATTGTCGGACGTGGCAAGATGCCGATACTTTGTGGTGGTACAGGCATGTATATAGAGAGTGTTGTCAAGAGCTATGAGTTTGACGGACGTCAGTTCCCGCCTTTCGATTCGCTCATCATAGGTCTATCCATCGACCGTGAGTCGCGTCGCAATAAGATAAGCAAGAGGCTCATGGCGCGCCTTGATGAAGGCATGGTAGATGAGGTCAGGGTGCTTATAGACAAGGGAGTGTCGACTGACCAACTAATCCGTTACGGCCTTGAGTATAAATATTTGACACTCTATCTGCTCGGGCAACTTCGTTATGACGAGATGGTGCGCTTGCTTGAGATAGCCATCCATCAGTTTGCCAAAAGGCAGATGACATGGTTCAGAGGAATGGAAGAGAGACGGGGGATTAAAATACATTGGATAGATGTGTCGATGCCGTTTGAAGAACGCATACAGAAAGTAAAGGATTTATGGCAGAAACAGGAAGGATAGGTATTATATACAGCCCGCATCTCGGACTTGATCAGTCGCAGAAGCGATGGGGCTTGATGCGTAAATATATGGAACAGAAGGGTGTGATGTATGACTTTGTGCAGTCTGAAACCTTCAGTTCTGTGGAACGTCTCACTAAGATGATGTGTGGCAATGGCTACTCGACTATAGCGGTGGTGGGTGGTGATGGTTCTCTCAACAGTGCTGTCAATGCCGTCATGTCGTGTCAGGAATCACTCCCTGAGGATTTTGCCCTGGCTGTCTTGCCCAATGGCTATGCCAATGACTTTGCGCGTTTTTGGGGATTGTCGGTTGATGACTACAAACTTGCAATAGATAGCATTCTGGCTCGCCATGTGCGCAAGGTGGATGTGGGACGTTGTGTGTATATGAACGATGGCATTCCACAGGTGCGATGTTTTCTCAATTGTATCAACATTGGACTTGGAGCTCGTCTCATCAAGACCACCAATGATGCCGCTCATATAATAGGTTCTACAAAGCTCTCGCTTATACCTGCCCTTATCAGCCAGATTTTCGAACGTCAGCAATTTAACCTTTCCATGAAGATTGACACAGAGGATGCAGATGGCACATACATGTCGGTCTGCATAGGCAACTGTCATGGTTATGGCCAGACTCCAAACTCGGTGCCATACAATGGCATGCTTGACATTTCGCTCATCACCCGTCCCCAGTGGTGGCAACTCTTTGAAGGTTTTTGGCTTCTTGGCAAGGGGCGCTTTCTTAATTATAAGAATGTCCACCCTTACCGGTCGGACAGTGTTGTGATAAGCAATGTGGACAAAGCACTCGTCTCTCTTGACGGAAGAGTCGTCCAAACGAAAAATCCAGAGCCTATCAAAGTCAGCGTGCAGAAAGAGGCTCTCAACTTCGTGGTTCCATTGATTGAATAGGTATGGGCATCTGGAAAAATAGGAACGCTATAAATATAATGCTTTGAGTACGAGAATGATAGAAAATATGAATATCGGTAGGACGAGGGGAAACAGATAACCCGGGAAAAACAGAGGTGCTAATTTATAGAACACCCTTATATAAATGCCTGACCAATCAGTAGTTGCAGATAATGGGTCATCCTATATTATTAATTCTTTCCAAGACCTCATTGTCAATGATTTTAATTTTCTTACCGTCAATAGCAATGATATTTTCCTTTGCAAAAGTTGATAGGGTACGTATGGCATTGGAGGTTGTCATGTTTGACATGCTGGCCAAATCCTCACGGGAAAGGTATATGGACAGCGTGGCTCCATCTTCTTCCAGCCCGTAGTTGTCGCGGAGGAAGATGAGTGATTCGGCCAAGCGGCCGCGGATGTGTTTTTGCGTGAGGTTTATTGTGCGCTGGTCAGACAGACCGACTTCCACTGCTAGCAGTTTGATGAAGAATATGGCCAGCTTGTTGTTCGTCATAATCCATTTTTCTATTATTTCTATTGGGATAAGACATATTGTGCTCTGCCCAATGGCTGTGGCGGAAGTCACATAATTCTGGTTGGCGAAATAGGCTCTATAGCCGAAATATTCTACAGGTTTGATGACGCGGACAATCTGTGTACGACCGTTAATGCCATTCTTGAATATCTTCACCTTGCCTGATATTAGGCAGTGGAGCATTTGTGGCACCTCTCCGTTTTGATAGATAATCTCGTTTTTATTAAACTGCTGTATGGACATGCTGTCTTTTAGCTCCTCTTGCTGGTCAGGGGTGAGCATGCTGATGATGTCATGCAGGCAGCGAATCGTGTCTGAAAATATCGTGGATTCTCTTCTCTTCATTTCCTAAAAGTCTTTTCAAATGCAAAGTTACGGACATATTGTTAAATGACAATGATTTTATTGTAAAAATCTGCTATTTAACATGTTTTTGCCAGAAAACGCAATTATTATAGGCTTTTTTTTGAAATAAATCACCTTTTAATTGTCAGTTAGAAATAAAATATCTAAATTTGGAGTGGATAAACCTAAATACAGTATAACTATACCTTAAAATACAACTTATGAGTTATCTACGATTTGACAAAGCTCTGATGGCAAATCTTCAGGAGTCACTACCTAAAGAGATTCTCAGAACAAACAAGTCTGGTGCTTATTCTTGTTCGTCCATTGTTGACTGCAACACAAGAAAGTATCACGGTCTGCTTGTTGTTCCTGTGCCTCAGCTTGACGGTGAAAACCATGTTCTCCTCTCTTCCCTTGACGAGACAGTCATACAGCATGGTGCGCAGTTCAATCTCGGACTGCATAAGTATTCTGGAAATGTATACAGCCCTAACGGACACAAGTACATACGTGCTTGCGAGTGGGAAAAGTTGCCCACCACATACTATCGTGTGGGTGGAGTTGTCTTGAAAAAGGAGAAAGTCTTCCAGCACTTTGAGAACCGTATATTGATACGCTACACGCTTGAAGAGGCTCATTCGCTCACAACTCTCCGTCTTCGTCCATTCCTCGCTTTTCGCAGCGTAGAGGAGTGTACTCATGAGAATGCTGGAGCCAGCCGTGAATACTCGGCTGTCGACAACGGCATCAAGACGCGCATGTATCCTGGCTACCCGGAACTTATTATGCAGCTCAGCAAGAAGAATGAGTTCGTCTTCGACCCCAATTGGTATCGTGGTATAGAGTATCAGAAAGAGCAGGAACTGGGATATGAGTACAAGGAAGACCTCTATGTGCCAGGCTATTTCGAATTTAAAATAAAGAAAGGCGAGAGCGTTGTCTTTGCTGCTGGTGTCGATGAACTCAAGTCCTCACAGTTAAAGAAGATTTTTGACCATGAGTATGAGGTGCACGTGCCACGTACTAACTTCCAGTCATGCCTCGTCAATGCTGCTCACCAGTTTCACTACGAGAAGGACGGTGAACATTATATCATAGCTGGCTACCCATGGTTTAAGTGTCGTGCACGTGACATGTTCGTCTCCCTCCCTGGGCTCACCCTCGCAATCGATGAGACAGACTACTATGAAAAAGCTATGTTGACAGCAGAGAAGGCTATCAACGACTTCATTGCTGGCAAGAAGTCTTCTGTCGAGATGTTTGAGATGGACAAGCCTGATGTGCTTTTGTGGGCAGTGTGGTGCATACAGCAGTATGCTCGACTTGTCAGTCCAGAGTCTGCCAACGAGAAATACGGCAGTTTGGTTGACAAGATAGTAGACTTCATCTCACAAGGAGGACAGGATAACCTTGCACTTAAGGACAACGGACTCCTTTACACAGAAGGTCGTGAACATGCAGTGACATGGATGAATTCAGAAATTAACGGTCGTCCTGTAGTGCCACGTTCAGGCTTCATTGTGGAGATCAATGCCCTTTGGTACAATGCACTCCTCTTCAATGCGGATCTCCTCAAGGCTTCAGGACGTGATGCTGATGCGGATAAGTGCACTCAGCTTGCCGAGAAGGTGGGGAAGGAGTTCAAAGACACATTCCTCAACCAGCATGGTTATCTCCTTGACTATGTAGACGAGGGGTACATATCCTGGTCTGTGCGCCCCAACATGCTCATTGCCTCTTCCCTCGAATACAGCCCACTCACTACAGCTGAGCGCAAGAAGATACTTGATATATGCACAAAGGAACTCCTCACTCCTAAGGGCATACGATCCTTGTCTCCAAAATCTGGCGGTTACAATCCTATATATGCAGGAGGCCAGATGCAGCGAGACGCAGCCTACCATCAGGGTACAGTGTGGCCTTGGCTCTCTGGCTTCTATCTTGAGACATCTCTTAAAGTGTATAAACGTAGCGGCCTTTCATGGGTCGACCGTTGTTTCGCTGGACTTGAAGAGGAAATGTTTTACCATTGTATAGGCACACTGCCTGAACTCTTTGATGGAAACCCTCCATTCTCAGGTCGTGGTGCCATCTCCTTTGCTATGAACGTGGCCGCTGTGCTTTGTGTCAATAAGGTTCTGTCCAAATTCTATAATTATTAAATACAGGAGGAAAAAGGAATATGAAAGTTTTAATGTTTGGTTGGGAATTCCCTCCTAAGATTTACGGCGGACTCGCTGTCGCTTCATACGGCATAACAAAAGGCATGGTCGACGGTCAGCCTGATGCCGAGGTCACCTTCTGCCTCCCAAAACCCACAGGGCAGGAAGAAAAGTTTCTGCGCATCATAGGCATGAACCAAGTGCCCATAGTATACAGAGACCATGACTACGACTATGTCAAGAACCGTTTGCCTGACTACATGACACCAGAGCAGTACTACAACTTCCGCAACCACATCTATGCAGACTTCTCCTACATGAACGTCAATGACATGGGATGCATGGAGTTTGCAGGAGGTTATCCAGGCAATCTCCATGACGAAATCAACAATTTTTCTATTATAGCTGGAGTCATCGCACGCGCAGAGCAGTTTGATATCATACATGCTCATGACTGGCTCACATACCCTGCTGGAGTGCACGCTAAGATGGTCAGCGGCAAACCTCTCTGCATCCATGTCCATGCCACAGACTTCGACCGTTCACGTGGCAAGGTCAACCCGACCGTCTATTCCATCGAGAAAAACGGTATGGATCATGCTGATTGCATCATGTGCGTTTCTGAACTTACACGCCAGACAGTCATCCGCGAGTATCATCAGGATCCGCGCAAGTGTTTTGCCATGCACAATGCTGTCTATCCGCTTCCGCAGGAATATCTGGACATTCCACGCGTGGATCATGGCAAGGAAAAGGTTGTTACCTTCCTTGGGCGCATCACTATGCAGAAAGGTCCAGAATATTTCATTGAAGCAGCCGATCTCGTCTGCAAGCGTTCAAAGAACATCCGCTTCTGCTTTGCTGGCTCAGGTGACAAGTATTGGGAAATGGTCGATTTAGCGGCTGCAAAAGGCATATCCGACCGTTGCCACTTTCCAGGTTTCCAGCGAGGTAAAGAGGTCTACGAATGCTATAAGGCCAGTGATGTCTTTGTCATGCCTTCTGTCTCCGAACCTTTTGGCATAGCCCCACTTGAGGCCATGCAATGTGGCACGCCATGCATTATCTCTAAGCAGTCAGGATGTGGCGAGATACTCGACAAGGTTATCAAAGTTGACTATTGGGACATCAATGCCATGGCCGACGCTATCTATTCTCTCTGCACCAACGAGGGATTGCACCAGTATCTTGCCGAGGAAGGACTCAAGGAGGTTGATCAAATCACATGGGTCAACGTGAGCAGGCGCATTCGCCGTCTCTACGATGAGATTATCTGGGGAAAGGGTTTCTGTGAGCGTTCATGGGACGAAGTGGAAGCTATCCGCAGAGACATTGACCCAATGAGGGGCAGATGATATCTGCGCAGCGCAACTGGTGCTTTGACAAGCTGCCAGTTCGCCAACAGACCTCCGCTGACAGAGATAATACACCAGAAAGTAAAACATATTTAAGAATACATATATAGAATCATGAAAAAGATTTGTCTTTATTTTGAGATTCATCAGATCATCCATCTCAAGCGTTATCGTTTCTTCGACATCGGCCGTGACCATTATTACTACGATGACTACGAGAATGAACGTTCTATCAATGATATAGCAGAGCGCAGCTATGTGCCAGCACTCAATACTCTCATCCAGATGTGTAAGGAGCACCCGGAATTCCGCGTAGCCTTCTCACTCTCAGGATGCGGACTTGAGCAACTTGAGTTCCATGCGCCACAAGTCATCGACCTCTTGCAAGAACTTAATGCCACAGGACAGGTGGAGTTCCTTTGCGAACCATACAGCCATGGTCTTGCCTCTCTTGCCAATGAGGAGAGTTTCGCCGCTGAGGTTAAGCACATGAGCGACACTATCAAGGAGAAGTTTGGCAAGCGACCAAAGGTTTTCCGCAACTCATCCCTCATCTACAATGATGACATCGGCGCACAAGTTGCAGCTATGGGCTTTAAAGGGATGATTACAGAAGGCGCAAAGCAGGTGCTCGGATGGAAGTCGCCACATTATATATATAATTGCGCTTCAGACCCTCGCCTCAAGCTCCTTCTTCGTGACATCAAACTTTCAGAGGACATTACAGAGCGCTTCTCTCGTCAAGACTGGTCTGAGTTCCCCCTCTTTGCCGATAAATGGCTTGACTGGATAGCAGGCACTCCAGAAGGTGAGGATGTCATCAATATTTTTGGTGAACTTGTAACATTCGGTATCCTCCAGCCTCTTTCATCCAATATACTTGATTTTCTCAAGGCTATCCCTGCTCTCGCCAAAGAGCGCGGCATAAGCTTTGCCCTCCCAAGCGAACTTTGCCAGCAGGAGAGCGTGGGTTCTCTTGATGTGCCATACAGCATCTCATGGGTGGATGAGGAACGCGACACTTCATGCTGGCTGGGCAATGTCATGCAGCGTGAAGCCTTTAACAAGTTATATAGCATCGCTGATCGTGTGCGTGTTTGCGGTGATCGGCGCATCCAGATTGACTGGGATTCACTTCAGGCATCCAATAACTTCCGTTTCATGAATACTAAGCCTGGCTATCAATATCGCGGCATCTACGACAGTCCATACGATGCTTTCACTAACTACATGAACATTCTCGGCGATTTCATCGCGCGTGTTAATAATCTTTACGGTGGTGCTGACAACGAAGAAATCGATGGTCTTATTACTCTCATAAAAAATCAGGGTGACGAACTTGCAGCCAAGGACAAGGAGATAGAGCGCTTGCGCAAGAAACTGGAGAGGTATAACCCAACAGAGTGCGAGGCCGAGGCGAAACCTAAAAAGGCAGCAGCTAAGAAGCCCTGTGGTCGCAAACCTGCAGCGAAGAAGTCTGGAGAATAAGTCTCAAGCTTGAGTATAAAGCAAGCGATAATATAGTAGGGGTGTGTCAGTCACTTTTGACACACCCCTTTCATTGTCTTTAAAGAAGAATAATCATTGCTGTTTGAAAATCGTTAAGAATCGATTGAATTCATGCCGAAAAACTATACTGTCTTTGTTGATAGGAGACAAAGTCTGTTTGGCGCAGAATTCTGGAGATATATTGGAAGGTATGTAAATAAGGCAAAGGAACTTTATTTTTTATCCATTTTAATGGCATTTCTGATATACTCTTACATAGTCAACGTAGTATCTAAGGGGAAAGGCCGAAATGTCTGGTTCTCCTCCATTGCTGCCTATGGCGAGGTTAAGGAGAATATATGCCCCAAAGTTGGGCTCTGTGTTAGCGAATGGGTTGGAATAGTTGTCAGCGTACCCTTGGTTGAGAGTATTGGAGAGGTCTATTTCGTTGAGTTTCTCATCGTCGAGATAAAGGTGGATGGTGTTTTCGTCCCAATCCATACGCCATACGTGAAACTTATCGGCCCATGTGGGGTCTGTATCGGTGAAGTGAGATAAGGGTGTGACCGATTCGTCCCATACAGCTGTCCATCTCTTCGGTGATCCCCAGCATACGTTGGCAAGAACAGATGGTGTATTGTTCTTGATATAGTATTCCATCATGTCTATTTCGCCGTTGTTTGGCCATTCCCATTTGTTGCCAAGCAACCATATCGCAGGCCATGCCCCTTTTGCGGTGGGTATCTTAGCCCTTACCTCAAACCGCCCGTACATGAACTCGCGCTGTCCTTGTGTTGTCACACAGCTTGATGTGAACTCTGCTTGTGGTACACACTCGGGCCATGAGGTGCTACCTTTGACGTATCGCGGGTTCTTGACCTGTTCCTTGCGTCCTTCGATGACAAGGCAACCGCCTGTTACTCGTGTGTTGTTAGGTTGGTACCATTGCAGCTCGTGGTTGCGGACTAATCCGTGCTCGTATGTCCAGTCTTCAGATGGGATGCCATCGATATCAAACTCGTCATGCCATATAAGTTTGTATCCTTTGTACTTCTTGACCTTGTTGTCAGGAAGGTAGGGGGAATCTTTTTTGTTTTTCTTTCCTGGTGTATTTGCAGCGATGACATGTGTCTTGCTTGTTGTCCTTTCATAGGCTAAGGCTGCGTGCGTGTGTGTCGCTGTCAGAAGCGACAGGGCTGTTATGATTATTGATGTGCTCATGTAGATTGATAAAGTGGGTGTTCAAAATATTAGTGTTTCGTTATTGTTTGTTCTTTATGGTACTCTATCATTCCCTCTATGGGCGATTGAACAATTTTTCCAATTGTGCATCCTGCGAGTGCGGCAGCTTGACGAAGTTCGTCTTCATAGTAGTGGGCTATGCTACCTGCACAATGTATGGGGCACTCTGTGGGCTGGCAAGGCCAAGGGGCTGAGAGTATGTTGCGAATGAAAAATTGGCTGAAACAGTCGAGGAGGAAGAGACGCATTGATGGATGAGAACGGTGGTGGTGGCAGAATGGGCTGAGGCTGGCAAGGAAACGGTTGGGCATGGGAGAGCGGTAGACGCATTCAATAATGCTGGCTTGTGTCTTGCCTGTCTCAGCGAAAAAGGCTTGACAGAGATCGTTGGGCATTTGGTGCTTGAGGATGTCGCCTACAAGACGCTTGCCGATATATGCTCCGCTGCCCTCATCGCCAAGGATGAAACCGAGGGCTGGATTGCCGAGATGGATGTTGCTTCCATCATAATAGCATGAATTGCTGCCTGTGCCGAGGATGCAGGCTATTCCTGGTGTGGACCTGCATAAGCTGCGTGCAGCGCCGAGCATGTCGCTGCCTACAAATATGGATGGTGAGTGGCCGAGAGCCAACCTGAGGGCGCGGTCAATACAGGGGGACTTCTCTGGTGTGCACCCTGCACCGTAGAACCATACATGTTCTATCTTCGATGTGGCTGAAATATACGGTAAGATACCTTCTGTGATAATGGTTAGGATGTCTTCGGAATTCTGTTGGAAAGGGTTGATACCTTGTGTGTAGATGAGTTTCCCCTCTTCTTCTTCTCCGATCCACCATGCGGTTTTCGTCGAACCGCTGTCTGCAATTATATTCATGTTCGTAAATATCAATATCTGTACAAAATTACTGAAATGTCCTGTTTAACGCATGCTTTTTTTAATCTTTTATCAAAAAAGTATTGAATTTAGGCTGAAAACCTTTACTTTTGCAAAATATTTCTCACAAAGAATATACAGACTTTAAAAATAAGTAATCAATAAAGTATAAAGACTAACAACTGCAAGTTTATGAATACAAAGATTAACCCCAATAATAACCTGGTCATTATGGCAGGTGGCGTCGGCAGCCGTTTTTGGCCAATGAGTACGACCGAGTACCCAAAGCAGTTCATTGATGTTTTTGGCACAGGACGCACATTCATACAGATGACCTACGATAGGTTTAAGGGACTTGTCTCTCCTGAGAACGTGTGGGTGGTGACTTCTCGACAGTATGCTGATATCGTGGCGGAGCAGTTGCCAGATATTCCCAAAGGAAATATTCTCCTCGAACCATGCCGTCGCAATACAGCCCCGTGTATTGCTTATGTCAGTTGGCGTATTAAGGTAAAGAACCCTAAGGCTAATCTTGTCATCACCCCTGCGGATCATCTTGTGACGGATGTTGTGGAGTTTCAGAGAGTCGTGGAATCTGCGCTTAGGTTCACTTCTGAGACAGACTCTATAGTTACTCTTGGCATGACGCCTACCCGTCCTGAGACAGGTTACGGCTACATTCAGGCTGACCTTCAGGAACCTTCGCTCAGCAATAAGGAAATTTACCGTGTGGATTCATTCAAGGAGAAGCCTAATCTGGCCACAGCTCAGCAATATATCAAGAGCAGGGAGTACTATTGGAATTCTGGCATCTTCATTTGGAGTGTCAACACCATCGTCAACGCTCTTCGAATTTATGAGCCAGAGATGTCACGCATCTTCGAGAGTATGTTGCCCGTCTACGGAACAGAAAGGGAACAGGCTGTGATAGACGAGAAGTTCCCGCTTTGCGAGAGCATTTCTATCGATTATGCCGTGATGGAAAAGGCTGACGAGATTTTCGTCTTTCCTGCTGATTTCGGATGGAGTGATGTGGGCACATGGGGTTCTTTGCAGACAATAGCCCCAAGAGATGCTCAAGGCAATAATGTCATCGGCAATAAAGTTAAACTCTACGAGACACACAATTGTATTGTGCACACAACAGAGGAAAAACGCGTGGTAGTGCAGGGGCTTGATGGATATATAGTGGCAGAAAAAGGCAATACCCTGCTCATCTGCAAGCTTGACGAGGAACAACGCATCAAGGAGTTCTCGGCGGAATAAGCCAAGTGGAACGCTAACTTACAAAACACCCCTTAATGATAAGACTTTATCAGATACTTCTATTTGTGACTATGTCGCTGTCTTGTATGCCTGTTTGGGCACAAGATGGCGACACTGTTGTTGTAGATACAGTCCCTCGTTTTATCTATTCTGTAGGTGCCGGTGCTGGTGTTAATGGCTTGATGAATATTACTATAAGAGACGAAAAACTGGTGAAGAAAAATGGAGGGGCGAACTATTCGCTTTTTGTCAATTCTCAAGCCAATCCTTTGGATACAGCTATCAGTGTATATGATAGGATTTTTGGTTTTCCGACACTTGAAGCAGGTTTGCAGCTTCTTGACTTTGGACACACACAGCTCCATACGGGTGATACACCTTACATGTCGAGTGTGGGGTGTGTATGGAACATGTATATCGGATTTCGTCGTGATATATAC
>JAXJBE010000098.1:0-3107 GCA_036303125.1 Bacteroidaceae bacterium | reverse complement strand
TCCGAAGGGAGTATATAGCTTAATAGCTTTACTAATGGATTCTCTGACATTGCTGTATGATTTTGGAAAGACAAAGGTACTACAAAGATTTTTTATAGCAAAAGGTTGCAAACGAAAACACAGGTTTTTGCAGGTGCGCCGATTTTCTTTAGAGAAAAGATACGAAAATCTATGCAAATACGCGCTTTCAACCTTCGTTTATGCCACATGAAAATAATAAAATGGCAACAACGGTGCATATAGTTATTTTACTGTACATATCTGAATTATAGGATTTGTGTTATTTGACATTTCGTGTATTAAACAAGTGTCATTGTCAGTAATTGTGTATTTTTTCCTCTTTCGCAACACATGTTTATAATTGTCATAACTCATAGGATCGTTAATAGTTGAAGTGAAATTGTCAACGGTTTCTGGATTGATGACATCCATCACACCAATCGAAAGGCTGAACGTTCCCAGCTCGTCGATAGTGACCGTATGGCCTTCTGCGAGCCAGCGTTTCATCTCGCCAACCAGATGGCATATTACTTTGGAAACCTCCCCCTGGCTCAATCCAGAACCAGGGGGCATATCTTCTTTGCAAAATCTTTGGAGCTGAGATAGCTATAAGTCTTAACCCTATAGTGGCATTTTCTTTCTCCGCTGCCGTCCATATCAGGCATTTCTCTTTTGATGTATTCTGCCATAAACGTGTGTTATAATACCATTTTATAGTGCTCTTATCACCTTCCCACAGTAGTGTTCATAACCCTCACAGCCCACTCCTGTAAATGTAATACTACTTGAAACCACCGTATCATGGCACGAAATGACAATTTCATGCCTTGGTATGGCAATCCTGTGACTTGATATGAGATATTTTGTTCCTGCATAGAGGGGCGTCCCCTACTTAGGCTTAGTCTAAGTAGGGGACTGAATAGTTACCTTCGATGAACTTATATATTTTCATATAATCCTTTTTTATACTTTTGGGGTGGGTATGCAAATGATTCTCTTGTTCCTATGGTAGAGAAATATGGACAGTAGGGCATAGATAAAGACTTGAATCCATAGTGAGATGTATTCTGGCATGACATCTGCAAGTGAGCCTCCTGTGCCAGAGATGCGCACATATCCGTGCATGCCAAACGTACTCGGTATGAGGCAGCCGATGGCATGCCAAAATTTAGGTATGGCTGTGGATGGCCATGAGATGCCGCTGATGAAAAGAAATGGTACGGAGAGAAACATGAACAGCAGCATACAGTCCTCACGGCGATGAAGAAGGAATGAGGAGGACATGGAGAAAAAGATGCAGGACAGGTTGTAAGGAGTAACAAAGACAATGAAAGTCCAGTAGTCTCCCAGGTGGATAAGATGGAAGGTGCGGGTGACGAATGTGAACATATATACGGCCGTGGGCAGGAATATGGCAAAGTAGGCGAGAGCTTTGCCAACGACATAAGGCACCACACCATAATGTGGGCATGGAATGGTTCGCCCATATTTTTCTCTCGTATCGCCCATCTGCATACCCATTCCCAGAAGCATCGTTTGCTGTATGATGAGCATGAGGACAGGAGGAATGAGAAAGCTTGCAAATCCCCCCTGTGGATTGAACAGCGGCGTGTAGTCATACTTAATGGGCATCTTCATGATGGCCTCTTGCCTGGAGGTGGAATGTCCCAAATGACGCTGGATGCGTATGTCTCTGCCCATTTTTAGAGATACATTGTTGATGCCGGCGAGCATGGTCTTATAATACATCATGCTGCTCATGTCACTGTAATAACCTACGTGAGCCTGGCGTCCACAGGCTATGTCATCGCTCATGGACTTGGGTATGTAGACAATGCCGAAGGCTTGACGGCAACGGAGCTGTTCGGTTGCCTCATCCATGGAGTGGCATACTGCCACAATTTCAATATTGGGAGTGGCATCGAGCTTGCGGATGAAGTCTCTGCTAAGAGCACATGACGATTCGTCCACAACAGCGCATGGCACATTGCGCACCACCTCGTTGGTATAGGTGTAGGCATAGAGGATTGGATAGAGTAGGGGGGCGATTACCACAAATACTAATATGCCGCAGTCGTGGAATATGCGCTTGAGCTCGTCTGCGAAAATGGTGAATATGTTTGCCATGAGATTGTGAATGTTTGTATGTGTTCTTTAAAACAAATAGAAGTGGAAAAAATGAGAGGCGATGAAGACAGAAAGAGTCATTCTTTGTATCGTCCACGAAGGAAAGCCACCCGATAGCGTTGCCATACGGATAAAGGCAATAGCATAAATGCGAATAGAGCTGAGGCATGCTGCCATGCATAGGTCCAGCTGTAGCCGTTCAGGGCGAGGTTGGCATAGAGGACATAGTAGTGGCGCAGTAGGATGGCCCAAGAAAGACACCTTAGAGGATTGTCCATGGCTGAGACGGGGAATGTCAATCCCGACATGGAGAAACTGAAGACTCCTATGAGAGCGCAGATACTCATGGCGAGACGCATGTGTCCGCCTGTGAGGCCGAAGGCAAAGACGGCAAAAGCTTGTGAGGCTGCTACCGTAAGCCATCCGAGCATCATCATCGATGGTATACCGCAGTGACAAGGGAAGCCAAGGACGGAATAGAAGTAGAAATCGATAAGGATGAAGGCGAGTGTGAAGCATAGCATCTGCAAAGACAGCTTGCCTGTAAGAAAACGAACTGTGGAATAGTTGCAAAGCCTGTAGATGCGTCTTTGCATGCCGCGTTTCCACTCCATGCCTATGGTGTAGACGGCGCACACCATGGTGAGCAGTATTATCACACCTGGCACAAAGATATTGAAGAGGAAGACGGCATAGTTGATGTGTGGATTGTTGAGCGGATGGGTGTCGATGGCTATGGGCTGGATGGCTGGCATGATATTGCTCTCGCTCATGCCTTTAGAGCGAAGAGACGTACGCATCATGACGATGTTGGCCAGTTCGGAGGCTTGTTTCATATCTTTCATGATCAATGCGCTGGGCACGAAGAATGTCTCGTTAGTGTAGAACGACAGGCGCGGTTGGCGAGAAGCCAAGGCATTGTCCGTGAAGTCGCGTGGAATATAATAAAAACCATAAATCTCGCCTCGCTGCACAGCTTG
>JAXJBE010000097.1:0-23269 GCA_036303125.1 Bacteroidaceae bacterium | reverse complement strand
TTAGGAAGACTTTGCATAGCTTGTGAAGTGAAGTAGGAAACAAATAAAAAACTGTGAAGTAAAATCAGTCATAGTCACATTGATGAAGCAATGAATATGGATATTAGCTTCAAAGGCAGTCGAAGCTAACATATATTCCAGTACCAGCTAATAGATACCCCAGTACCAGTTATCTTGCACTGAGATGGGTACTGGATTAGAATCTCACATAGACTTCTGCCCAAAGCTCGTTGTAGTTCTTATCAGCGGAGGTGCGGTCGTGCACGTAGTTGTACTGGAGTTGCATGAGGAGGTTTTTGTGTAGCTGTACGTTGGGGATGAGGGAGTACATGGTGCGGTTGGACTCCCATGTGGCTTGGTTGCGGTAGGCATCATATTTGGCATAGACCTTTAACCATTTGTTGCACGGGACACCTACCATGGCATACCATCCGTCAGCTCTGCCTGTGCCTGAGAATGTCTGGGTGGCTGCATTGTAGTCGCTGATGCGGTAGCCATGCGAATGAGCGTATTCGGTTCTGAGGGTCCAGTCGTTGTGTTCATATTTGAGGGCGGCGGCCCAGCGGTTGCGGTCTACGGTGATGCCATTGCTGATATAGTTGCCCGTCCATCCGAAGATGCCGAGGAAAAGGTCTTTTACGGGCTGGAACTGGAGAGTGCCGAGGAAGTCTTTGCGGGCATTGACGTCAGAGGAGTTAATGCCCTGTCCGTTCATCATCTGCAACTGGTAGTGGATGTAGCGGTGGCCGTCTCCTTTGGCAGGGAAGAGGTCGCCTTGAAGTTGAATGCCTTGGTCGCGTCCGCCGTTGGCTACTCCATTCTCCTTTTCTCCCACACCTGCGAGAGTGCGTGCAATCTGTGAGTAGTCGCCTGCGCCTACATCGAAGGGGTTGTAGGGATTCTCAAAGAGAAAGGCTCGCTTGTATTGTCCCACTTTGATGGAGAGTTCTTTCCAGTGTGTCCATTCGATGAAATAGTCCTTCATGTGGAAGCTGGAGTTGTTGACCTGCACCTGCATGCGATATTTGAAATCGCCCAAGATGGTGCCGTCGACATAGAGGCGTATGAGGCGCTGGCTGAAACCGTCGCCTCCGTGCTTGCCACTTTGGTCGGTGTAGCCGTACTTGCCGATGAAGTAGCCGCCAAACTTGGGTGTGCTCATGTAGTCAGACAGGGTGCGGCTTGGGATTGGTTTGCCATCTGGTATTGGTGTGGAAGCTATGGCGCGCTCCATGGTATTGTTGATGACGGAGGTGAGGAAACCTGAACCTGGTGTGGCGTCGGGCGTGAATTCGCTTGTCTCATGGATGTCTGAGACGGTGTGATTGTCTTCTGAGAGTGTTGTCGGGTCAGCAGCGGTTGCATGGTCGCCTTCTTCAGCGAGTGCAGGAAGGAGGGATGTGCTGAACATGAGAGATGTAAAGAGGATTAGATTCATCTGTTATGTTTAGGGGTGTTCAATAAATTAGTATTTTTGTTTTGCCGGGGTGCATACTTTCGCTTGGCCGATTTTTGCCTCTCACTTGCATCTGTCTATTTCTCATTTAGTCACGATGCCCGCATCGCTCCTTCATTCGAAACAGACACCTGCTGCGTGATAGTCTCAAAATCGTCTCAAGCTAATTTATAGAACACCCCTTTAGTATGACAAGATTGAAGTGCTGTATTTGCTGAGAAACAGAGGAGTTATCATTAAAAACAATGATAACCCCTCGTAATCAGCTTTTATTTAGCTATTCGGTTGCTATTTCAAACTGGGGGGCAGGCACACCTTCGCTATTGAAGAGTGATGGCTGTGGGTAGTCGTCCCAGCAGTAGCGGATGGTAGTGGCTGCGGTGCCTTGTGGCAGGGTGACGGTGACGGTGTTGGGACTTGTGATGTTGGCTTCTGCCCACTGATACTTGCCGTCGATTAGTATGGCGAAGTCATGCAGCTTGTCTCCCTCTGTTTTGAGTCCTGCGGCTGTGCCGGTGAATGAAAGCACGGCCTTGCCGCCGATGATGCGTGCTGACTGCGGCATAGGCACATCGGTGCTTGGGCTCTTGTCTCCATAGGCGAGCTTGCTCATCTGTTGGGCCGCACGAAGGCCAGCGGTCTTTTTGTCCTGAGGGTGTATGTCGTTGTATTCGC
This sequence comes from Bacteroidaceae bacterium, assembly GCA_036303125.1. Lineage (GTDB taxonomy): Bacteria > Bacteroidota > Bacteroidia > Bacteroidales > Bacteroidaceae > Minthosoma. The sequence continues at coordinate 21,138 of JAXJBE010000097.1, read as the reverse complement.
CAGTGTCGATGGTGGGGGCGAGCGCGGCTCGGCTGATATTCTGTGCGGCGATGTATTGCTGATGGCGTATGCGTGTCCATCCTGTCTCGATGGGCTTGTCGTGCTTGGCCATGTAGCCTGGGAGTTGCATGATGACTATGGGGCTGTCGCTGTGCAGCTGTGTGCGCCATGCGTCTACCATGGCTTCGAGCATGGCTGCGTAGGTCTGCGGAGAGCCTTGATTGCTTTCGCCCTGATACCAGAGTATGCCTTTGACTGGAAAGTCCTGAAGGGGGGCTATCATGGCATTGTATAGGCCTGTTGGAGTGTCGACAAAGTAGGTGCTGGCGGGTTTGCGTGGCATGGTGCAGCCGACGGCCATTTGTATCTCAGGTTTGATGGGGAAGACGAGTTCGCCTATCTCAAGCTGGTAGAGCTTGCCCTTGGTGAAGTTGGGCTGACCGCCTTGTGACATGAGGTGGATGATGATTTCGTTTTCTCCTGCACGGAGGATGTTTTCCTTGACATTGTAAACGCGTGGAGGATATTCGTAGGTGGTATTGCCGACATAGTGCCCGTTGACGAAGATGGTGTCTGCGTCTTTCATGGCTCCGAAGCGGAGGATAGCTTTCTTGGCGGCGAGATAGTCGGGGATGGTCACCGTGGCTCGGAACCAGTATGAGCCGTTTTTGTTGCCACTCCAGTTGGAGAACATGTTTACGGACTTCCATGCCGCGAAGTTGTAGCCAGGCTTGTTCCACTGGTTCAGTATGGTGTCGGTGGCGTTCATCTTCTTCTCCCATTCCATGCTTGCTTTGTTTTCGGCTCTGCGCACAGAATCGACCCAGTCTGTCTGATGGTATTTGCGCTTTTGGAGTTCCTTGTCATAGCCATCGAAGGAGGCGAGGATGTTGCGTGGCATCCATGCCTGCACTTGTGTGCCGCCTACGGCTGAGTTGATGATGCCAATGGGAATGTTGTAGCGCGACTGGAGTTCTCGTGCCATGAAATAGCAGATGCCGCTGACCTCAGCGCAGTTGGCGGGGGTGATGTTTTGCCATGGCAGGATGTGCACGTCGTCGTTAGGACGGACATAGTTGAACTGATGGGGAAACTTGAGGTAGCGTATGTTGTCATTGCTGTAGTTGCGCACTTCGTCTGCCACTGCGTCCATGCAGCGGCGTATAGGCAGTTCCATGTTGCTTTGGCCTGAACAGAGGAAGACGTCGCCTATGAGGATATTGCTGATGGTCTTGACTTGGGTCTGTGCCGAAGGTCGCTGGCTGGCAGACGGAGTCATGGTGATTAGCATGGTGTAAGGTCCTCCTGCCTCCATCTTGGGCAGGTATACCTTCCATGTGCCGTCGGCTGCTGTTGTTGTTTTTGTTTTGCCGATGTGCTTGGATGGGATTGCGGCGATGGCCTGCTTGAGTTGCTTGGCTGTGCTGCTGTTCTTTATCTGATTGAGAGTTTCGTCAGATATGCTGGATTGGCCGATTATAGAGACATCAATCTGGTGTCCTGCTTCGCCTTTGCCCCATACGGGCACTTTAGTGTTGCGCTGGAGTACCATGCCATCAGCGAAGAACTGTGGCAACTGTATCTTCTGTGCCCTTGCCATGGTGAAGGTCATGAAGAGCATTGTTAGTAAAAAGAGATTTCTCATAGTGTGGTAGAGATGATTGTGAATAGATAGGGAAATATTACAGGGGTAATGTATCTATACATTATTGATATATAAATATATTAGTTCTGATAAATCAGTAAAGAACCACGTCTTTAGGTTGGTGATTATTTCATCTTTCTGGAGTGTCGGAGCTTTTCATCGAACACCTTGAACTCATAGCCTTGTTGCTGCAACCATTCGATGCTGCGTGGCAGTGCTGTGCGCAGTTTGTCGATGCTGCGCAGCGAATCGTGGAAGGTGATGATGGAGCCGTTGCGTACGTAACGTTTGACATTTTCGAAGACATCATCAGCATTGAGGTGAGTGGAGTAGTCGCGTGTGACAAGGTCCCACATGATGATGGTGTAGTGTCGGCGGATACGTATGTACTGTTGGTTGCGCATCCATCCTCGTGGGGGGCGGAAGAGGTTGGAGTGTATGTAGTGGTCTGCTTTATTGGCATTGCGCAGGTAGCGCGAGCTGGAGACGGTGATGCCCCCTATGTGGTTGTGCGTGTGGTTGCCAAGACGGTGGCCGTGATCTTTCAGCAGCTGGTACAGTTCGGGGTACTTCCTGACGTTGTCGCCTACCATGAAGAAGGTGGCTTTTATGCCATAGCGGTCAAGCGTTTCGACAATCCAAGGTGTGGATTCTGGAATGGGGCCGTCATCGAAAGTCAGGTAGACAGCTTTCTCGTTAGGATCCATGCGCCATATTGCGCTTGGATAGAGCCATCTGAGCCATTTACTTGGTTGTTCTATAATCATCGGGTCTGTCTAATAGTGGATAACTTGGGCTTGTGCGTGTGCCTGTGGCATGTCTATCTGGTTGTGTGAAATAAAACCCCTCTGCCCCCATGATGTGTGGGGGCAGGGGGGGAGGTGTTTACTGTACTTCTATACCTGCGCTGTCACATTTGGACAGGTAGGCACTGTAGAGTGTCTGCAATTCAGACTCAAGAGTCTTGGCCTTGGCAGCGTACTTCTCCTTGGATGGGAATGAGCTGTCGGCAAGTTTTCTATAGGTGTCCTGCACTGCAGCAAGGCCGTAGATATTGTCGCGGCAGTCACGTTGGGCACCAGCAAAGTAGGCATTGCTCAGTGAGAGGTAGTAGGTGAGGTACTCCCTTGTTGACTGAGCTAAGTGGTCAAGTATGGGCTGTGCCTTTTCTGGTTTGCCGCATGCTATGTATGCTTCTGCCAGGTCGATGGACGCGCTGCTGATGCTGTGAGGCACATTATAGGACGGTATTTCTTTCTCGCACTTATCGAGGGCTTTGAGTGCCTTGTCCTTTTTGCCTTCGTTGACGAGGTTGGTTATGAGGTTGGCAAACCATCGGCGGTGGGTGTAGCACATGCGCATGGTCGTCTCGTCGATGTAGAGGTCTGGATGCTTGAGGTTGCCATAGGCATACTTGTTCATCATGTTGTCATACATCTTCTCAGTGTTGCAGAGGGTGTTGAGAGGATAATTGCCCTCGATGTTGAACGGTGTGATGCGCCATGCTATGCCCTCCTGGATGAAATGCTTGTAGAGGCTGCCGTAGTTGCTTGAACTAACGGTGGTAGACATGTAGATGGGGCGTGAGAAGTTTGAACGACCTATCATTTCGAGCATCATGACGAAACTCTTGGACACTCTGCCCTGTCCCCTGAGGCTGATGACCATCTTGTCGGGGATGCTGTCGCCTGGTATCATCATGCCAGAGCGGCGCACGGCTTCTTTGTCGACAGTGATGTAAAGAGTATCACTTGGGAAGCCCGATGGCAGGCTGTTCACAAGCTCAAGTTCTTCTTCAGAGAGACCGTTGTAGTTCTTGAGGATGAATTTGTCTATGGCATTGGTGAGTTCGTATGGATCATTGCCCCAGAACTTTGTGGCAAGAACAGAATCCCTCTCGTAGACACTGTCAATGATGTTGCGGAGGCGGAGACCGGATGCGAGTTCAGGGTTGACATCTATCATCTCGTTCTTTCCTGCAGTATACTGGTAGCGTTTCCATGAGATAGGTAGCGGGCTTGACTGTCCTTCGCCAGAGAAGGCTGGACGCTTCATCTGGTCGATGTACCAGTCTGTCTGGAGGTAGGACAGGTTGCAGACGCGCACGTCAGTGCGTTTGCCCTCCGTGTCTTCGTTGTACCAAAGCGGGAATGTGTCGTTGTCGCCGTTGGTGAAGATGATACCGTCGTGCGGCACTGTCTCAAGGTAGTTGAGACCGAAGTCGCGGCAGACGTAGCGGTTGCTGCGGTCATGGTCGTCCCATGTCTGGCTGACCATCTGCAGTGGCACAGCGATGGCTGGGATGAGTCCGACGATACCGGCTGCGAGGGCGGCTGTGCGCGGATTGACCTTTTTGCTGAGCCAGTTGGAGAGCAAGTCATAGATGGCTGCTATGCCGAGTCCGCACCAGATGGCGAAGGCATAGAAGCTGCCAGCATAAGCATAGTCACGCTCGCGTGGTTGAACGGGTGTCTGGTTAAGGTATATGACAATGGCTATGCCTGTCATGAAGAAGAGGAAGAATACGACCCAGAACTGCTGTATGCCTTTCTTGCCGCGGAATGCCTGCCAGAAGAAGCCAAGGAGTCCGAGAATGAGAGGAAGACAGTAGAAGACGTTGTGTCCCTTGTTCTCCTTGAGGTCAGAGGGAAGCCTGCTTTGGTCGCCGAGGCGTCCATTGTCGATGGCAGGTATGCCTGAGAGCCAGTTGCCATGTTCGAGTTCGCCGTGCCCTTGGATGTCGTTCTGGCGACCAGCAAAGTTCCAGAGGAAGTAGCGCCAGTACATGAAGTTCATCTGGTAGGACAGGAAGAAGCGAATGTTGTCCAGCTGGCTTGGTATCTGCACTATGCGCGGTTCTTGACCAGGTATGTTGTAGCTGACATCATGATACGAGATGTTGCCCAGCCATGACTCGTACATGCCAGCATGGTCTTCGCTGTAAATGCGAGGGAAGAGCATGCACTGGTTGCTTGGATACTTGATAGTGAACTTATCGCGTATCTTGATGTATTCGTCAGCTTCGCTTTCATCTTTCTTGTCTTTGCGCTGGTAGACAGGAGCTCCCTTCTCTGTCTCGTAGGAGTATGTGCCATCGCTGTTGGCTTTTATCACTCCTTGTGAGGCGTATGTGGGGCCATAGAAGAGTGGGCGCTCGCCATATTGTTCACGCCCAAGGTACTCGCCGAGGGTGAAGACATCCTCCGGTGAGTTCTGATCCATCGGTGGGTTGGCTGTGGAGCGTATGACGATGACGGCGTATGAACTGTAGCCCACTACCATCATGGTCATGCAAAGGATAGTGGTATTGAGCAGGCGCGGGCCTGCCTTCTTGATGTAGACAAGGGCAGAGATGATGCCGAGGGCGATGATGCCTATCACTACAGATGAGGCTCCATGACCGTAGAATGGTATGCCGAGGATTGCTGTGCAGAGGATAAAGGATATGTACATGCGCTTGCGGCTCTTCATCTGTACAGTCTCATAGAGTGCCCATACGAGCGATGCAACGAGGAGTGAAAGGTAGATGTAGAGGCCTGTGTTGTATGAACAACCGAGAGCATTGACAAAGAGTAATTCAAACCATCCGCCTACCTTGACGATGCCTGGCACTATTCCGTAAAGGACTGCTGCCACGATGATGACAGAGACGCCGAGGACAAGGAGCGAGCCCTTGCCTGTCGGGTTGCTGCATCTCTTGTAGTAGTATACGAGGACGATGGCTGGGATGCAGAGGAGGTTGAGAAGGTGTACGCCGATGGAGAGGCCCACGAGATAGGCGATGAAGACGAGCCATTTGTCAGAGTGCGGCGCATCTGCATTGTTTTCCCATTTGAGGATGAGCCAGAAGACCAGCGCGGTGAAGAAGCTGGAGAAGGCATATACCTCACCCTCCACGGCTGAGAACCAGAAGGTGTCAGACCATGTGTAGATGAGTGAACCTGCTATGCCGCTGCCGATGATGGCGAGTGTCTGTGGCATGCTGGGCGTTTCTGTGCCGTTGAGGAAGAGCCGCTTGGCCAAATGTGTGATGCTCCAGAAGAGGAAGAGGATGCATCCTGCGCTGAGCAGTGCATTCATGATGTTGACCATCTTGGCTATCTGGGATGCATCAGAGGCGAAGTGGGAGAAGAAGTTGCCGAAGAGCATGAAGAATGGGGCGCCAGGTGGGTGACCCACCTCCAGTTTGGAAGCGGTGGTGATGAACTCAGGGCAGTCCCAGAAACTGGCCGTGGGCTCTATTGTCGAACAGTAGGTGTAAGCCGCTATGGCGAACATGAGCCATCCTGTTGCATTGTTGATGATGTTGTATCTTTTCATTTGTTGGGATGATAGGGTGTTTTTCTCTCTTTGCCTGAAAGGGCATGTTTTTTTATTTCTCTATAGCGTGAAGCTCAATAGTGAATATCAATGTAGAGTATGGCTTGATTTCCTTGCCTGTCTGGCGGTCGCCGTAAGCAAGGTCATAAGGAATGTACACTTCCCATTTAGAGCCTGCAGGCATGAGTTGCATCACTTCTGTCCATCCGGCTATGACCTGATTGAGCTTGAAGGATGTGGCCTTGCCGCGCTTGTAGCTTGAGTCAAATACTGTACCGTCGATGAGTCTGCCTTCGTAGTCGACGTTGACCTTGTCTGTGGCGGCAGGCTTGTCTCCTGTGCCCATGGTGATGACTTTATACTGGAGTCCGCTTGGAAGGGTGACGACGCCTTCTTTGTTCTTGTTTTCCTCAAGGAACTTCTGGCCTTCTTCGCGGTTGGCACCGTAAAGTCTCTCTTTGTTGGCTGCTTGGCGCGCTGGCATGACTTTCTGTATTACAGCCATGGCGCTGTCGGGTGTGACATCTCCCTGTCGCTGTAGGCCTGCGATGAGTCCCTTGGCCACTATGGCAGGACTTATGGACATGTCGGGGTCAGCAGAGTAGTAGTCTCCTGAGAATTGTGATGTCATCTGCACGATGCGTCCACCTATCTGAAGTCCCTGCGAGAAGGCATTGGCATCTTTGTCATTTGGATCTGCGCCTGCTGATTGCAGGATGCCTTCAGCAAACTTGGCTATGTGGGCAGCGTCCACACCGAGTTGTGTTTGTGCGTATTGTTCAAGTCCGTTGGACTGTGAGATACCGTAGAGATAGCCCAGAGAGTCGCCTGCGTTGGCGAGCACTGGTGGCTCAACAGTGAAAGTGGCGGTAGAACCTTTCTTTTGAGCCTCAATAAAAGCAGCCAGAGCTTTCTTCTGCTCCGCCTTAAAAGCTTTGAGGTCAGCGGCATCCTGTGCCTTTTTGGCCTTAGCTTCCGCTTTGGCGAGTTTATCTGCCTCTTTGGCCATCTTGACTGAATCTGCCGTTTCTGCAGCTGCAGAGTGGACGCCGTTGGCGGGCTTTAAGTCCGTCTGTGCGAAAGCAGCGCTTGCCATGGCAAACGCTGCTATTGTCATTGTGAATGTCTTCTTCATTTTTGAATGGATAAATACTCTAAATGAATATTGAAGTATTCTTAATATATGAATTATGTGCTGAGCGATTTTGTCTTGGGCTGTATTACTTGAGCACCTCTACTGTAAAGATGAGTGTAGAGAATGGCTTGATAACGCCTTGGTCGCTTGAGCCATAGCCGAGTTCTTGAGGTATTGTAACCTCCCACTTAGAACCTGCTGGCATAAGTTTGAGCACTTCTACCCATCCCTCGATGACAGTTGGGCGAGCCATGTTGATGGTCAGGGGCTGGTTGCGCTGGTAGCTTGAGTCGAAGACTGTGCCGTCAATGAGCTTGCCTTCATAGTTGACTTTGAGCGTAGTGGTATCTGTTGGAAGTGGACCATCACCAGCCACGAGCACTTTGTACTGGAGACCGCTGGCTGTTGTTGTCACGCCTTCTTTCTTCTTGTTTTTGGCAAGATACTTCTCGCCAGCAGTCTTGTTGTCGCCATATTTCTCAAGGAGGTATTTCTCCTGGATTGGCTCGATTCCAGACTGAAATTTCTTATATGCTTCCTCTGGTGTCATTGCAGCAGTGCCTTTGAGACCTGCGACGAGACCTTCGAGCATGTGGCTTGGACTGATGTTCTTTGTGGAGTCATTAGGATAAACCTGTTGGCAGAGGCCCTTGCTCATCTGTTGTACCTGCTTGCCCACCTCGAGTCCCTTCATGTATGCGTCCTTCTTTGGATCGGCCTCATTGAGTGCTCCTTCTTTCATACCTTTGATAAATTGGTCGATGTAGGCTGAGTCAACTCCAAGCTGCATTGTCATATACTGCTTGAGGCCTTCAGACTGTGCTATGCCAAGGTCATAAGCGAGTGAGTCAACTTCTGTCTTTTGGGCGCTGCCTGCGCCGTCGCATGAGATCATTGTCATGGCTGTCACAGCTGCCGCTGCCGCCATAGTGAGAATTTTTTTCATTGTTGTTATGTTTTTACTAATTATATTTGTGTCTGATGGAATATGCCCATAGAGATAGTGTTCTATTTGCCGCATATTTTTGCAAAGTTAGTTCTTATTTTGCTGATTATCCGTACAAACGTCGAAAAAAGCAAGTTTTTTAATATTTTTTGTGTAGAGAGCGTCTCATTTTAATCTTTTGGTCTACCTTTGCCACTCTCTTGATACAATATTGCCATAGACGCAGGTGGCTTACATGGCTACGAAATGTTAACAAACATTACCCCCCCTGTTTGCGACATCTAAACAATCGGTTTACGATATGCAAACAACCAGTTTACGATGCACAAACAACTGGCTTTTGAAGATTCTTATGTCTGACTCATGTAAAAGAATGAACATATAGGAATAATTTTGGCTGCCAATTTTGAAAAACTAAAGTATTTGTTCGTTTTCTTATACATTAGTATTATATTATTCCGTAAATTTGCAGCATGAAACAATAAGCGTTGCTTGCAGCATCAATAGGAGCTATTACACTTGAGCTTCAGATGTCTTTCACTGCTACGCAAATTATAGCAGTTATAATAACTTAAAACAATATCTTTATGAAAAAAAATCGACTCTTAGTTATCATGTCATTATTGATGACAGTTATCGGAGCATCGGCGCAGACGGAGGTGTATCAGAGCCTCAATGGTCCTCTCCAGCCTCTGCATGTCGACGGAAACAACTTGAAGGATCCCTTTGGCAACAAGGTGGTGCTTCATGGAGTGATGGATACCCCAAGTCCATACTTCAACAGTTACCGCTGGGGCAACAGCTGCAGTTCGGTCACTGACGCGAAGAAGGCTGTGGTATATTTCAATAAACTCTTCACTGGTATCACCGATTCTTCTCAGGGAGCTTACTGCAATCTCTTCCGCCTCCATCTTGACCCATGTTGGCTTGGACGCAGCTCAACTCTCGCTGCTGGCTTCACTCAGAAAGACGGCAAGACATACGACCCTCATGGCAATGAGGTTTCTGGCGAAGCCAATATCAGCAAGTTCTCAAAGACTCACCTCACGGCCTTCCTCAAGAATCTTTATGTGCCCATAGCACTCAAAGCTCTCGACCACGGACTTTATGTCATCATGCGCCCACCTGGCGTATTCCCCGGATATGTCGAGGTTGGTGATTACTATAATGATTACATCATGACCGTTTGGGACATCGTCACTCAGAATGAGGACATCAAGAAGTATGCTGGTCAGATTATGATAGAACTTGGCAATGAACCTGTCACCCTTCGTGCTAAGGGAGGCGCAGAGTCAGACCAGGCGCTGCATGACTTCTTCCAGCCTGTAGTTGAGAAGATGCGTGCCAACGGCTACGAGGGTGTCATCTGGGTGCCTGGCACAGGATGGCAAGGCAACTACAGACCTTACGCTAAATATGGTATTACGGGCGACAACATTGGTTATGCTGTTCACAACTATGTCGGATGGTATGGAGGCAATGACAAGCAGTTCTCAACATGGGCGGCCGGAACATATCCAATCAATTCTGCAGAGGGAATGGAAGCTTATTCAGAGGAGTTCCGCAACTCTTGTCCTATCATCGGCACCAACCCTATAGTCATCACTGAGGTAGACTGGAGTCCGGAAAAGGAAGGTACAGGTCACTACAACGAACATGGCGACTGGGTGCTCAGCAACTATGGCACATGGGCTACAGGCACTACAAGCGGATGGGGCTCTGCCTACAAATATACCCTTGACAAGTTTGGCAACATCTCCATGACGCTTTCAGGCACAGCATGCTACATTGACATTGATTCCTACATCAAAAACAACAAGTATAATGTCGTGCCAGCCTTTAAGACAGCTATGGAAGCCAACGGCCTTGATCCATACGATGGCAGTGGCGTGGCCTGCTTCGACTGGTATGAGCAATACTTCAAGGAGAACTACTCGGCTTCTGAACGATACCAGCCAATGCAGGTTGTGCCAGATAACCCATTTGAGTTTGAAGGCGAATGTTACAATCCTAACATCCTGTATGTCAACACTACGAAGATGATGTCAGGAAACACTTATAAGGCTAACATCTCCCTCAAGGCTGGAGGTTTTGCAGGCTGGCGTTTTGAAGAGGAAGAGGGTATCGACATCTCAGGATGCAAGTACATAGTGGTAAAGTTCCTCCGCAGCCCATCATCAAATGTTGAGTTCCGCATCTACGACTCAGCCAACTACTGGGATGAGCCATACGCCATCAACCTCAAGGGCAAGAAGGAACTGGCCATCGACCTTGAGAACCTTCAGACAGCCTCAGGCAAGCCAATTGACCTCAGCCACATACGCCTCGTAGGTTTCAGCTCAGGCGCTGACCAGCAGCTCTATGTCAAGGACGTGTTTCCTTCAGTCGACGGAGAAAACCCTGCCACAGGCATGCACGGTATTGCTGCTGATGGCCTTCCTGCTGGCGGCAAGCATTATTCTGTCAATGGTCAGATGATTCCTGCCTCACATGGTGGTGTACATATCATCAGATACAATGACGGCACCGTAAGAAAGGTCGTAAAAGACTAATGTTTGTATGATTTGCCATGCGGATAGAGCTCAATGATATTTGTGTCATTAGTCCCGCATGGTAAATCTTTATTTCCGATTATACCCTCTTATTTATATTATTCTTAATCTATCCAATCATTACTTCACTAATCATGAAACGATTATCTTTATTTCTATTATTCACTCTCGTGATGACGCTTTTCACAGCTCAAGCCTATAAGAAAGAGAGTGTAAACGTCCAAGTTAATGGACAGACCCGTAATATGCTGGTCTTCACACCAGACGCAGTCACCAACAATCTTCCTCTCATGATCATCACCCATGGCATGAATCAGAATCCTGAGTATCAATCAGACGGTGATAAAATGTATGAGCTGATTGACAAAGAGAAATTCATCGTGGCTTATCTGCGCAGTGACGGAAACACATGGGATGTGGGTGGCGATAAGGACCTCAACTTTGTGGACAAGTCCATTGATGAAATGTATACCCGCTATAAGATAAACAAGAGCCGCTGCTACTGGTCTGGTTTCTCCATGGGCTCCATGCTTATCTATCATGCTCTCTCCAAGCCTAACATGGTGAAGAAGTTTGCGGCTTTCGCCCCAACCAGCGGATTCCTCTTCCATCAGAATCCCGCACCTTTTCTCGAGCAGAAGATTAACCTTATACACCATCAGTCAACATCTGACACAGTATTCCCTCTTGCCAGTTACCCTCTTTACGACTATATAGGTCAGATAGCCACGAAGAATGGCGGCACATACGCAAAGGTTGCCTATAAGTCTCAGGAAGGTGACTATTCAGGCAACAAGGAGACATGGTCAAACACCACTACAGGCAATGTCATAGTCCTTTTCACCTATCCACAAGGAGGACACTGGCCATCTTATTACAACAGGAAGGAAATATGGAACTTCTGCAAATCATTCAGCCTTAAGACCGTGGCAGAGGAATATCAGGAAATATATACATACGCTCAAAATCTTGTCACCGAATGGAAAGATACTCCTGCCATGACCTCTAAATCCATCTATGCATCCACCAAGAAGGCTCTTGAGACATATTCTCCCGAAAAAATGGAGACAGACGCGCAGAAGGCATCTGCCACAGCCAAGCTCACCAAGTATGTGCAACTCTTTGAGAAGGGCACAGAAGGTCTCACTAAGGTAACTGACGGAGGTGCCATCGAGCAGCCCGAAGGTTTCGATCCGAACTTTCACATCTACCTCTGTTTCGGACAGTCAAACATGGAGGGCAACGCTGCCATTGAGGCTCAGGACAGAGTAGGAGTGAATCCGCGATTCAAGATGATGGCGGCTGTCGACATGCCATCATCGTCACGCAAAAAAGGGGAGTGGTACACAGCCTACCCTCCTCTTTGCCGTGACTGGACAGGCCTGACTCCAGCGGACTACTTTGGCCGCACTATGGTGGAGAACCTGCCTGAAAGCATCTCCGTCGGCATCATCAACGTGGCTGTAGGAGGTTGCGCCATTGAACTCTTCGATGAAGATAAGTGCGCTGACTATATAGCCAATGCTGCCAACTGGCTTCAGGGTTACTGCAAGGAATACAACAACAACCCATACCGCGAACTCATCAATCTGGCCAAGGAAGCGCAGAAGGTCGGTGTCATCAAGGGTATACTCCTTCACCAGGGATGCTCTAACAATACACAGAAAGACTGGCCGGTGAAAGTGAAGAAAGTGTATGTGCGTATGCTCAACGAACTTGGGCTCAACGAGGCTGAGACTCCGCTTCTCATCGGCGAACTCCTCTCGCAAGCCAAGGGGGGGGTATGCTGGGGACACAACTCTGTCATCAGCGACACACATCATGTCATACCCAATGCCCATGTCATATCATCGGCCAATTGCCCTGGCGCATCTGACGGCCTCCACTTCACAGCCGAAGGCTACCGCATGATAGGCAAGCGCTATGCGGAGAAGATGCTCACCCTCCTCGGCTCAGTAGCACCTATAGACTTCGACACTTCTGAGACATATTTCCCTATGACTACCGACGCTTTCAACCCCTCGCTCTATCTTCCGGGAGGCAGATTCGGCTCCATCTCCACCACACACAGCTTCACCAGTGGTGACAACGGCGGCTTTGGAGGATGGAGATACAGCAAAGGTCTCGATCTGTCCAGTTACAACTATCTCGTCTTCGAATTCATGAAGACTCCGACGGCATCGCAGACAATACGCATCTACGACACCGATGACTATCTCTCCCCTTGCTGCACTGTCACGGTCAAGAGCAAGAAACAGGTCGTTGACCTGCGCAATCTCAAGAAAGACAATGGCGAGCCTCTCAACCTCAGCAAGATATATCTCATAGGCTTCAACATGACTTCCAAGTCATCCCTCTATGTCAATACTGTCTACCCTTCCATGGATGGCGAGACAGAATCTCCAACAGGTATTGACGACCTTATTTTTGACAACGCCACATCAGCTCATCGTGTATATGACCTCTCTGGCAAAGCTATAGGAATGCCAGGTAACAAGAGCGTCATCATTATCAATAAGAAGAAGGTGCTGAAATAAGGTTCATTCTTCATATATGCCTTATTGACACTTTTCGGAATATTGAATAGCCATAGCATACCGACTTGCAATTTTCTACAAGCGGACTTACGTACCTTATGAATAGAGATTGGAAAGCCCCCTAATGCCTAATGTATAGTATGTTATTAAACGGAGTTAGATGAAAATTATAAACATATTATAGGATTACACCTGTCTCAATCTACAGACAAGCATTCCGTTTCTGAACGATTTCGTTAAGACAAACGAGCATAGCCAAGCTTGCTTGAGCTATGTCACGGCGAGGAATCGCACTTTTAAGAACGATAATCAACATGTTCAGAGGCGGAATGCTTTGTCATTAAGTGTATTCAAATGCTATATGAGAACGTAAATAATCCAGTCTTATCCCCAATAATAGCATGATTGCTATTGATATATCACAATTATTCGTTAACTTTGCAGCGGAAAGTTTCTGTATCGATAAATAAGAAACCTGACAGGAGTTTTTAATTACTCTCTCTTTGTTCTCCTGTCTCAAGGTGCACTGACCGACGCAACATGCTTTCCACCCCACGCTGGAGGGAATGAGTCGTCATATCATATCAGGGTGGGCATTTTGAGAAGGCGTTTACTCCACGCTTTGATTCTGGTTAATCGGAACTTCGCAAACTCCCTTCACTATCAGAACAACAAGGCAATAGTAGATGCTCTGCGGTGATTTTATTCGCCACTACAAAAGCCACAGGCAGCATGCCTGTCTGGCTTCTATGGTTAATAATATTACAGCGTGGGGTTCTGCATTGCTCGTTCTATAGTGAAGGGCAATGCGAAGGCCTCGATTAACAGAACGAGCAAGAGTTAGTTTCCCCGCTTTTTTCGTTTATTAACCGTCGAGTGAAACACGACACAAACTTGCAAACTGTTCTGGCGATATGGCAAAACACATTTATCGATTCTTGATGACCCTCGGGCATCCCTACAAAAAGTCTGTTATGAGAAAAGAATATGAGGAGATAGCCGAAATATGCGGTGTATCTCCCAATCGTGTATACAAAGTGGCTCACGGCAAACGAGCCAATGATATAGAGACAATGTCTATTATGGCAGAACTCATCAATAGGGGGATTATAAAGAGAAAATAATCAGCGGCACCGTCTTTGTTTTGTGGGTAAAGACAGTCTTGCTGCAAACAAGTTGGATTTGTGGAGTATTGCATAATCCGCTGCATAATCTGCAAATCAAAGCATTCCGCTTCCGAGCATGCTGAAACATTGCTCTGGAAGCGGAATACTTTTTTTGACACATCTTAACTTTGACAGAATAACTTCCGATTGCAAGAATATGATGTGTGTACATTGTTAAGGGGGCATTCTATTTTCCTAAAAGCCTCACTCCGTAGATTTGGCCGATTTGCTTGCCCTTGTGTGCTACGAACTTAATGCGCACTTCCTTCTTTCCGTCAAGCATGGAGGCAGGTATTTCGTAGTCGGCAGTCTTGAATTGGGTGGTGCGCCAGCGTCGGGTGTTGTTGACACTGCAGAGGAGCTGGTCATCGACAAAGATGTCAAACTCGCTGCTGCGCCATTCGTCCTGTCCCCAAAAGGTGAGCTGTAGGATGAGAGGACTCTTGTTGCCAGTCTTCATGAGGTAGCTGAAGAAATGGCCATTGCGGGCATCACGGTAGAAGACACCTTCGGTGCTGCCACGCTGCGAATCGTCTGTCTCCATGCGGTGGTCTGTCTCAGGCTGCTGTTCACCAGGCATGACCTTGTCCACAGTGCGCGCTTCGAGAGCTTGGCGTGCTGCCTCATCTTCTGCAAGTTTCTTCATATATGCTGATTGCTGCTGCTCGTCAAGAGCAAGCCAGTACATCATGTATCGTGAATCATGTATTTCGAAGAAAGGCTGCAGTTCACCGTCGATAGCATTCTCCATCTTAGTCGATAGAGTGAAGTGAAGAGGCCTTCCAGCTACAGGCTTGAGGTCTTTGGCTATGTCATCTATAGATGCAGGCATAAGGATTGGAGCCTTGTCAAGAGGCAGTTTGCGTCCGCCAGCATATTGTCCGAAGCGGCTGTCGTCAGCGATGAGCGAGCGGAGGTCTTCTGTGCCTGTCTTCATGCCCAAAAGTATAGGGCCATACATGATAGCCACATATTGAGGTACGTTGGGCATGCGCTTGATGGAGGCATGCATAGGCATGGACACTTGGAGTTTGTCACCCTTTTTCCACTTGCGGTTGATGCACACGAAACCGTCTTGCTCATAGCTCTGCACGTCAAAACCAACTCCCTTCACCTCAAAATCTTCACACCATGACGGCTTGCGAATCTTCATCGTGAATGCGCCCTTGCCTTTTGCTACTGAGATTTCTGATGTTTCGCCGTAGGGGAATGCCGTCTCCTGTCTCACGATGATGCCGCGCTCTCTCCAATTCAGTTCGGATGCGAGGAAGAGATTGACGTAGAGCACATCCTCTGCCGCCTTTTTGCCCTTAGTGTGTGTCCATGCAAACTGCCCGTACTTTCCGTGGTTTTCCATACCTGTGCCCACGCAGCACCACATGGCCATATTGGGTGCTGAGTAGTTGCGGTAGTGGCGTGGACGGGCAGAGGTGAAGTAGACATAGCCTCCGTGGTCGGGATGTTGTGTAGAGAGGATATGGTTGAACATGGCCTGTTCGTAGAAGTCACCGTACATGCCCGCAGGCTTAGCCCTGTTGAGAAACTCCGTGAGCTTGAGCATATTGTATGTGTTGCATGATTCTGGACCATCAATGTCATTGACATAGTCAATGCAAGTTTCCTTGGTGGGGAAATGTTCGCGGCGGCTGTTGCCACCGAGAGCGAGTGAACGTTCGCGTGTCACAATCTCCCAAAAGTATTGACTGGCATCGTGGTAAAGAGCATCATTGCTTAGTTCAGCAATGCGCTGGAAGCCTACAACCTTGGGTATCTGAGTGTTGGCATGCATGTTGTCAAGGCAGTCCTGATGGTTCTCCATAGGTGTCAGGAGCTGTTTGTGAGCAAAACGTCGAGCGCAATCCAGATATTTCTTCTGGCCGGTGAGGGCGTAGGCATCAGCCAAGACCTCGTCCATGCCGCCGTGCTCATTGCCGAGCATACGTTCCATCTGTTCATCGTTGAGGTCGGAAGTGATGTCCACTGCCCAGTCGCAGAACTTGAGGAAAAGCTGCTTGGCCTGCTGGTTGTCGCAATAGAGCCATGCGTCGCGTAAGCCCGCATACATCTTGTGGAGGTTGTAGAATGGAGCCCATGAGCCGAAGTATGTGCCGAAGTCACCCTTGCGGAATGTTGACCATAGCTTTGCGCTGCCAGGGAATCCTCCGACATAGTTCTTGCTCCAGTCCTCTCCCCGCTTGTCATTGGCATCAGCGCATATTTGCAGCTCGCTGATCATATATTCCATGCGCTTGCGGCACTCATCACTGCCTGTCGCCGCATTGATGGCCAGGGCAGAAAGGTAGTGACCGCCCACATGGCCGTCAAGGCCGTCCCAGTTGGGGTAGGTAGGCTTCTTTGGGTCGAGCCCGGCTTCCTTGCGGTAAGGGGCGAGCATGCGGTCGCAGTCGTACTGTAGAAGCACGCTGACATTTAGGTCGCGCGCCTGCTTGAGTGGTCCCTCAAGGAGCGTCACGTCGCTGAGCGGAAATTCATCATTGTAGAGTTTGTCTTGCGCTGCCATGTTCTGTGACATGGCAAGGCAAACGGTTGCAATTAAAAATAAATTCTTTCTCATTGGTATGTTATATTAGTATTATGAGTGAAGGAGTCATGTGTGAGAAAACTGAAACCAGTTTCGAGTACAAAGTTACGCATTACGCTCGAAACTGGCTTCATGGCAAGTATCAGATATTTCCCATATTGTTACTTCCTGATGAATTAACATTTAATGAACATAACGATTTTGACAAAAAGTATCAATATTGCTATCCATAAGAAATCTTGCCTTCTTATTTCGCTAAGTTGACTTTGGTTTCCCTGCCGTCATATTCCACCTTGACACTATTGTGTGCGTCAAAGCGCAGAGGGCATGGATTGGCCTTGTCTATAAGCACCACATTGAAGGTGCGCTTGGTGAGCATGCCGTCAAAACTGCCTTGGCGAGCACCGACAGTGAGAGTTTTGGAGGCATCATCGTAGGAGATGCTGATGGTGGAGCTCTTCCCCTTCTCGTAGTTATAGTTGGTGCCTTCATCCTCGTAGATGAGGAAAGAAGCGTCGCGTCCGCCATAGACATAGAGGTCAATAAGCTCTGCTGGTTTCTCATCGCTCCACTGCATGGCGGGACCGAAAGGTATGATGCTGCCTTCTGGCACATAGACAGGTATGCGCTCATAGGGGGCATCGACTATCAGTCGCTGGCCTCCATCAATATACTCACCAGAATAGAGGTCGTACCATCCACGCTGACGGGGAAAGTAGACGCTTCTGTTTCGTGCCTTATAGTGGCTCACGGGACATGCCATGAGTGAAGGGCCAAACATCCATTGGTCCTTGATGTCCAGAACTTCGCTGTCTCCGTTGAAGTCCATGACAAGCGCGCGCATCATGGTGTAGTCCTTGAGATGCACCCATCCAGCCATTGAATAGAGGTATGGCATGAGGCGGTAGCGGAATTGATGATACCACACGATGCTCTGGTAGGCGGGATGAGAGTCGGGGGCTATGTTCCACACCTCGCGCAGCGGCCACTGGCCATGAGCGCGGTAGAGGGGGACGAAACAGCCAAATTGGTTCCAGCGGGCTTGCAGCTCACGCCATTCCTTCATGTCTTCGTTCTCCACCCCCGTTTGGCTGTATATATTCTGTGCTTCCATGTAACGCCGCTCTACGCAGAATCCTCCCTGGTCCATTCCCCAGAACGGAAGGCCGGAGAGAGAGTAGTTCATCCCTGCTGTCATCTGTGCGCGCATGTCCTCCCACCTGGTGCCTATGTCGCCGCTCCATGTGGCTGTGCCGTAACGCTGCAAGCCTGCAAAACCGCTGCGGGTGAGCAAGAAGACACGCGGCTCACCCTTCTTTTTCTTAAAGACAGAACGCTGGCCATTGTAGATGGCGTCCGCATTGACGATGGAATATGCGTTGAAATATTCGGTGGAAGTACCCATGGCTGTAGGCCCTGAGAGTGCCTTACGATACCACATCGGAGTGCAATCGCGCACGTTAGGTTCGGAAGCATCCATCCACCAGGCGTCTATGCCGTGGCGATACTTCGTGTAGAGGCTGTCATCCATCTGTTGCCAGAAGAGTTTGCGAGCTCCTGCAGAATAGGCATCATAGAAAGAATTCTTGTAGCCAGGACCGACCCAGTCATGTATGTCATCGACAGGAGACTGATGGTACATCCACCCTTTCTCGTCGAGAGCCTTGTAGTGAGCAGTGTTGACATAGAATTTAGGCCATACAGATATCATGAAGCGGCCATGCATGCCGTGGACAGAGTCGAGCATGAGCTGGGGGTCTGGAAAGCGGGCTGACTCAAACTGATGGCTGCCCCATTGGTCCTCTGGCCAGTAGTTCCAGTCCTGCACTATGTTGTCAATAGGTATCTGTCGCTTGCGGAACTCGCCCAGAGTGCTGAGCACCTCGTCCTGTGTCTTGTATCGCTCACGGCTCTGCCAGAAGCCCATCACCCATTTGGGATAGACAGGAGCCTTGCCCGTCAATGTGCGGTAGCCAGAGATGACCTCGTCCATGTCATGCCCCAAGATGAAGTAGTAATCCATGTCCTGAGCCATCTCGCTCCATACGCTGAGCTGTCCCCGTTCTTCCTCACTGCGAGGCATGGCCACTCTCAGTCCGCAGTAGCTCTCTCCGCCGTCTGGCTGCCACTCTATGCGCAGTTGTGTCTTCTTGCCCTTCTTCAGATGACAGGAAAATTTGTATGTGTTGGGATTCCAGCTGGTGCGCCATCTTTCCGCCACCACTTCTTGGCCTCCGATATAGACCTTGAAATAGCCTGCATAGTAGCTGATGAACTGGTAGTCACAGTCTTGTGGAGCTTCGATAAAGCCCTCGTAGACGACATGCGCCCCTTCGAGGTTGAAATGCTCTGGCAGGTTGCGTGTGCCTCCCTTATCCACCTTAGCCGCAATCTCACTTCCCGTGGGACATGCGTACTCGTAATATATGCTATCTTCTCCTCTCACTATCTGCCTTCCTTGCCTGTCGGTATATGTGCCCGTCAACTGTCCTTCATGTCCGTTGCGGTCGTAGAGGCGAAAGGCTGCGCCGAGCTGCAGATAGTCGCATGGCATGCCAAAACGGCAGTAGGAGTAGCTGTCCCAGAGAAGGCCGTAGTTGCGGTTAGAGATGACAAACGGCACGCTGACCTTTGTGTTGTATTGGAAAAGGTCTTCATTCTTGCCCTTCATGTTGAGTTCTTCCGACTGATGCTGACCAAGTCCATAGAAGGCCTCGTCGTCAGGCGAGTCAAAAACCATTTGCCATGTGAGCCCCCTGCGCTGCTGCTCACTGACCTTGGCCATATCGACACCTATCTCTCTGTCTGGCACGCGGTATTCCCAAAAACGTTTGCCTTCAGCAGCCTCGCCCAATATCATTTTGCCATCTCTGTCAGCAAAGACGACCTTGCCGTCGTTCTTGCTCACTATAGCCCTGAGATTGGCTGTGGATATCTCCACCGCCGTTGGCGTCTCACTGACGGAATATCTTGCCTTGCCTGTCTGGGGCACCACGATGAGGCTCTCCTGCTTCTTGGGGAGCATGTCCCTGCTCGTGGCTCTCACGCGGACAATCTTATCGTTGATGACCTGAAGGGCGATGACATGCGCCTTGCCTCCATCGGGACGAACAATGACTACATCTCCCGATTGTTTCACATCGGCCGCACGCACAGCCATAGCTGAGCCAAGTGCCAGCAAGATAGAAAGGATGGTATTCTTCATGTGTTCGGAATATTAGTTAATCGGTATGCTAAAAAGATTTTTGTGATTAGAAAAAAGGATTGTGATACAAAGTTATGCTTTATTCAGCATACTTCCATCACATGTTAGCAGAAAAATGCCATCGCAGGGCTATTTCTTGCTGATAATGCCGGTTGACAGGCATCTCTGCACCCTAATACCCCTAAATATGTAGATGCTAATTCCTTTGCCGTCCACCGATGTAAAAATAGAAGAGTGTGCACAGAGCGGACTCGCTTTGGCGAATGCAAATTGCCGTTGCTTGCTCAAACCTCTGTGTGAGCTTGCTCCCGAAGGGTTGTGAGCTTGCTCATTCGGGGTGTTGAGCTTGCTGAATGCGGATGTTGGGTCAGCGGGTTAGGGCCTGTGGGCTTTCTTCTCTTTTTTACCGAACGCAAAGTTACTGAATGCCTTCAGCCAGAGTGCGGAACAGGAGGTCTGCCGTAGTGTCTTTCAAGATGACTCTCTTGTCATTGTCAAGGAGGAAAATCATAGGCATGGCTGGAAGGGGTAATAAAATATTAGCTAAATAGAGACTTGAATAGATACATTGTAAGAATGGGCGGCCTTGGAAGGTGGCAGAGCGTCTGCAGATAGAGATAGACTTACGGCATCATCGAAGAGATTCTGCGTGGGAAAGAAGAAGGAATGCGGCCTTTTTAAAGCCTTAGGGATGACACTATGACACTATATAAATATAAAAGTTTTCAAAACCAACAATTCGCTTCCTTTAAAGGAGACGAATTTATTTATTCTGGAACTTTCTTATATATATAGTGTCATACTCTCCACCATCGAAGCAGTGAATAGAACAAGCAGAATTATTGGCTGCGGGAGCGGGAGGGCTGCCCGTGTTTTCTACGGCACGGAGCAGCCGAAGGTCAGCTTTGAAATGTTAACAAACATTACCCCCTTGTTTATGACCCGTAAACGGCGCACCTGCAAAAACCTGTGTTTTCGTTTGCAACCTTTTGCTATAAAAAATCTTTGTAGTACCTTTGTCTTTCCAAAATCATACAGCAATGTCAGAGAATCCATTAGTAAAGCTATTAAGCTATATACTCCCTTCGGA
>JAXJBE010000096.1:0-17415 GCA_036303125.1 Bacteroidaceae bacterium | reverse complement strand
GTACATGGCTGTCATCCGCGAAAAGAGAGCTGCTGCAGCAGCTGTGCTCGAGGAAGAAAGAGAAAACAACTATCAACAGAAATTATCCATCATTGAGAAAATAAAAGGTCTCACTGAAAATCCGGATGAGATCAACCGTGCATACAACGAATTCAAGGAACTCCAACAGCAGTGGAGTACGACTGGAGATGTGCCTGCAGAACACTCCACCAACCTCTGGAAGACTTACCAGCAGGCAGTAGAAGCTTTCTACGACACACTTAAACTGAGCAATGAGCTCCGCGCCTATGACTTCAAGAAGAACCTTGAGCGCAAGACTGCCCTCTGCGAAGAGGCTGAGGCTCTCGCTAACGAAACAGACATCGTGGAAGCCTTCCGCAAACTACAGCAGCTCCACCTTGAATTCCGCGAGATAGGTCCTGTATCCAACGATCTCCGCGAACAGATATGGAACCGCTTCAAGGATGCTTCCACTGCAATCAACAAACGCCACCAAGAACATTTCGAAGCTCGCAAGCAGAAGGAGGAAGAGAATCTTGAGAAGAAGTCTGGCATCTGTGAAATCATAGAAGGCTTCGACCTCGACGCTCTCAAAACCTTCGCCGAGTGGAATGCGCTGACAGAGAAGATTACAGCCCTTCAAGCAGAATGGCGCACCATAGGCTACGCTCCACAGAAGATGAATACTAAAATTTTCGAGCGTTTCCGTGCCGCATGTGACAAATTCTTCGCTCGTAAGAATGAATACATCCAATCTGTCCGAGACAACCTCAAGCAAAACTACACAAAGAAGCTCGAACTTGTGGAAAAGGCCGAGGAGTTGATGAACAGCACTGACTGGTCTGCCACATCAGAGATTCTCGTTGAGCTGCAAAAGCAGTGGCGTGCCATCGGCACTGTGCCTAAGAAATACAGCGATCAGATATGGGAACGATTCAACAAGGCATGCGACACTTTCTTTGCGGCAAAGAAAGAGGCAAATAAGGGAGCTGTATCAGAACAGCGTGCAAACCTTGAGAAGAAGAAAGCTATCGTTGACGAACTTGCGGCTATCGTTCCAGAAGAGTTCGAAGGCGACCTGCGCGCCAAGCTCCGCGCCGCTCAAGAAGAATGGAATAAAATAGGTCACGTACCTTTCAAGGAGAAGGACAAAGTGTACGCTATGCTTCGCGAACAGATGGACCGTCTCTACGGATTTGCCAGCAAGAATGCAGCAAAACGACGCCTTGAAAGTTTCAAGGAGAGCATTAAAAACGGTAATGGTGGAGATATCCGCTCTCGTCTCACTCGCCAGCTTGACATCCTCAAGAACGAGATTAAGACATACGAGAACAACCTCGGTTTCCTCTCTCTCTCCAACAAGTCCAAACAGGGCAATGCACTTATCGAGGAACTCAACCGCAAGATGGACAAGCTCAAAGCTGACCTCGAAGAAGTGAAGGCTAAGCTCGCCGCTCTTGATGAGAACAAGTAAGGACATAGCAATATTGATATATCAAACACCGCATTGGCAGCAAAAAGATACCAATGCGGTGTTATTATATAATCAGGGAATCATCATATGCTATCTTACTATATACTTCTCCCTCTTTTTAATATATACACCGGGGACAACCGCAGCTGGCACAAACTGTCCCCTTACATTAAAAACCGGCTTACTCTCATCTCCTTCCATTGCCGGTGGCTTAACATCCATTACATTGTCCCCACAGAAGTTTTTCAAAACGAAGAGCCCGGGAAGTACCCTGTTTGTATTAGCATTCCACAATCCGCGGTTTAACCACGAATTGATGACGATGCTGTTTTTTCCGTTACCGTTCTCCTCTGCGCACCAGTAGTAAAGACCTGTAACATTATTATGCTTGTTCAGCTCATTGATGAGATCTTCAAGAAACGCCTTCTGACCTTCTGGTGTACCAGCCCATAAAGAAGTGGTGTCTGTATATCCGCTGTTGCTGGTGGGGAAATACTGGTAGTAATACGCAGTCTCAACTATCTGCACCTCTTTCTGAGGATATGCAGATGCGAGTGCTGCGAGATTCGTCCCAAGGTTTGAGATCGTTCCATGCCAGAATGGATAGTATGACAAGCCTATTATATCATAGTCGAGGGTAGAGAGTTTGTTGAGAACAAACTTGCACTCACGTAGCTTTTCTATTCTTTCTATATGAAGTATTATCTTTGCTTTTGGCATTACCTCTCTCACAGCCCTGCTTGCGCTTTTAAGCAGAGCATTAAATCGGTTCCATGACTGCTCCGAAGAATAAGAAGTGCATTTATCTGCAGTTGTTCTCCAAAGCATGCCGTAACTGACCTCATTTCCTATCTGCACATAATCAGGGGCAGCCCCATTAGATACCAAATGCTGGAGACAACGTTTGGTATAATTGTAGATAGTATCGTTGAGAACCGCATCACTCGGATTGGTGTTTGAGAGCGTACCTTTATACCAAGCAGCTGGAATTATCTGTTTGGCAGGATCTGCCCATGTGTCTGAATAGTGGAAGTCAAGCATGAAGTTCATGCCAGCATCTTTGATGCGCCTGCCGAACTTGGTCACATAGTCAAGGTCTTGAACGACTCCGTCCTTATTAGAGTTGTCTGGATTGACGTGAAGGCGAACCCGAATAGAGTTCATTGATGCGTTGTCTCGCAAATAAGTGAGCACATCACTTATCTGCTGTCCCGAGGAAGTATAATAAGGAGTGTTAGCTGCCTCATAAGCAGGCAAAAGAGAAATGTCTGCACCTATGTTTCTCTGCACCTGCGCCTTGCCAATGAACTGGCAACAGGAGAGGAACAATATTGATATGTATAATCTTAGCATAAATATTGAATTTAGGGGTATTCTATAAATAATTGTAAATCATATTGTTTTTATATCCACAAAGATATCTTAACCTAAATACAGTCTACCTTGATACGCTTGCCTCTCCTCCATACGTTTCCTCACCTTGTCTACAAACTCATAGTTCTTCAGTCCCCATCCTTTGACTGCCAACAGACTTGACGGTGACTGAGACACGAATCGTTCCAAGACTATATCGGGGCGCAATCTTTCTATGAAGTCAATCACAAGGTCAACATACTCATCGGCCGTGAAGAGATGGAATGCTTCGGGAGTATGGGCATATTCCTCTGCCATACGAGTTCCCTTAATGAGCTGCAGCTGATGGAGCTTAAGCATGGAAATAGGCAGTGAAGACAAGATGGCCGCCTCGTCAAGGAGTTTCTTCCTATCTTCCCCTGGCAGTCCCATGATAATATGGGCACCTACTCTGATGCCTTTCCTCGCTGTTCGCCTTACAGCGTCTACGGTTTGAGCATGGATATGGCCTCTGTTTATGCGTTCTAAAGTATGGTCATAGACTGACTCTATGCCATATTCGACAAGAAGGAAGGTGCGGCGATTAAGTTGCTGGAGGTATTCGAGCAAGTCGTCAGGCATGCAGTCCGGGCGCGTGCCTATGACAAGCCCCACAACATCGTCTACACTGAGAGCTTCTTCATAACGTTCTTTCAAGACATGAAGCCTATCATACGTATTTGTGTAGGCCTGGAAATAGGCAAGATACTTCATATCGGGATACTTATGCGCAAAGAACTTTTTCCCTTCCTCAAGTTGTTGGGTTATACTCTTTGTAGTGACACAATAATCAGGATTGAAGGTCTGGTTGTTGCAATAGGTACACCCACCCCAACCGACGCTTCCGTCTCGGTTGGGGCATGTGAAACCTGCGTTAAGAGATATCTTCTGTGCTTTACAACCTAACAGGCTTTTCAGCCACGGGCCATACTCATTATATAAATACATGTGGGCTATTTGTGATAATAAGTAGGTATTCAAAATAGAACAAAAATATTATTAAGCTAATTATGAACACCTACTTAAAGAAACTACAAGGCTAACTTTACAGAACATGTCCTGTCTTCCTCTCTCCATAAGATGATGTAAACACCCTTGGGCAAGTCTGACACAGAGCATTCGTCCGAAGCACGGAAGGTGCGGACACATTCGCCCCTGCTTGAATATATGCTTACCCTGAATGTCAACTGTTCTGGATGTTCCGCTCCAAAATGCAATACTTTAGTGGCGGGGTTATAGCCAAGGGCATAGTCAGCAAGCGGTGCGGATGCGATGGCATCTGGAATATCCGGGGTGTCTGGGACATCTGGATTGTCAGGCTCTTCTGGAGAGTCTGGGTCTTCAGGCTCTATTTCCATTGCATCTTTTCTAACAAATTTCCATAACCTGTTTGTACTGGTTGAATTGCGTGAATCCGTATTGTAACTAACAATGTCCGAGCCGTCATCCGTCTTGCCTCCACTGAGGTTGGCTGTGTGCTGAGTATGTTTGTTTATAAGGTTATAAAGTCCGCTTGTGCCTTGAGGCATGATGGTCCATAGCTGGCTATCATCCTCAACGCAGGCCTCTGCCACCGCAAGTTTTGTTCCAGTGTTGGTCGTGGCAGTCGTTTCCCCCTTAGTTGGATCGCATAGAACCATTCCCGTAGACCGGCTGATGAACATGAAGTATTCTCCAACAGGAAGTATTTGCCACTGCTGGCCATAGCAATCGTCTTCTCCGGACCATAAACATATCTCCGTTCCTTCGGTAGCCTTGTGTCCTTTTACATCTATGACCTTACCGTTAGTGGAATGGCTGATGGTATAGTAATATTCTGCTGGCTCAAATGGCGGTGTCGGCTCTGCAGGTTTCTTTCCTTCAAAGGCGGCGCGCAGATAAGGTATATGTATCTTGATGTATGATTTGAGGTCTTCTACATATCGGTCGTAGGACGAGTAAAGCACTCTCTCCCTCAACACCCGTGTGTTGATACCCCATTTGTTATAGTTCAAGTCCTTTGATTCCTCCAAGAGATTGGAGATGGAGTCAATATGATGATAAAGAAATTCTTCCAGTCCTCCATCTACCACCTCTGCATACCGGCGGTTAATCAGACGCGCGAACCAAGGGTCTTCCCACATTCTGTTAATCCACAACTTGGTCTGTCCATATCCAACGTCTGTCATCAGCTGACTGCTGGTATCGCCCTTTCTGTTATCATTGGCATAGGCAATGTCATAGTCCCAAAGTGGTCCCCAATACAGGAGCGAGTCTTGTTGGTCTTTATAGAAATATGTTGAATAATATCCATCTATATTACCGCTCACCTCTGTAGCTATGAACCAGTTGGCCAAGGAGAGAGAATCGACCCACCGCCTATAGCCCTTATCCGAATCAGCAAAGTCACTGCCAGCAAGGACTTTCTCAAAGTTAGCGATGTATTCTCGAATATAACTGTTTTGCGAAGCTTCTATCTCATCTTCATCAGGATAATGTACTCTGACTGGCACAGAATATTTAGATGTGACAAAGCAGTTGCCGTCATAGAATCCGTCCACTTCGAGCAGATAACCGCCTGTGATGTCGCTCATGTCTGTAAGTGGATAGTCCTGTTCTGTGATGTTGACACGATGAGGGCGCACCTCAACTTGGTCACTTATCTGGTAGTTTCCTACGTATGTGCCATTGAGTGTAAGGTCCACAAATCTACATGCAGGCGTGTTCTTCAAACCCAACCAGCAGCCCATAGCGCTTGTGACAGAGTTGCGCATTAAAGTCTTGTCTCCCGCATTAGCCAAAAGTGTCCACTTCTTGGCCTTTGCATATCCAGTGCCAAGAAATTTTTCCTTTTCATGGAACTTGATACGGTATGGTTTCTTGGGCAGATTCCATGTAGAGTTACCGCGACCACGTATCTCCATCGAATCATAAGTTGTCACCACACCTTGTTCGTCTACATAGTGCATGGTTGCGTATACATAATTGACTTTACTTGTAATAGGCACTCTATTAAAAGTCTCAATATACACATGAGGCAGGTTAGTCAGCCGCTCGTATCGTTGCGCTCGCATCAAAGCCGAAAAACCGGCAATAATGATTATAAAGGCTAATTTCTTCATTGTCAAAATAGATTTTCGAATACAAATGTAAGAAAAAATCTCATGACACGAAAAAAAAATCATCACAAACCATTGCCATTCGGATGAAAAGTAGTAACTTTGCACGCCATTTGTAGGTAAATGTCGTTTCTAACGACACCTGGCTCTGTGTGGATAGTCTATCCCTACTACGGGGAAGACGGTCCGCGAAACGCAGAAAACCCAAAGGGAAACCGATGGGCACAGTACGTCAGCCTTCCACAAGTTGAGCTGGCAGCGAACACACAATAATCAATTAAAACCAAAAGGTTAAAAATGCAATCAAACAGTTTCAAGACAAGCTACATCACCACAGAAGCAGCTAACAAGCAGTGGGTGGTAGTAGATGCAGCAGGACAGACACTCGGTCGCCTCGCATCCAAGGTAGCAAAGGTACTTCGCGGCAAGTACAAGCCAGTCTTCACTCCAAACATGGACTGCGGAGACAATGTAATCATCATCAACGCAAACCAGATTCAGGTATCAGGTGCGAAGGAAAGCCAGAAGATTTACATCACATTCTCTGGTTACCCAAGCGGTCAGCACAAGGCTACTTATGCCGAAATGATTAAGCGTCCAAACGGATACGAGAAGGTACTCCGTCACGCAGTTAAGGGCATGCTTCCAAAGGGCATCCTTGGCAGAAATCTCATGCGCAACCTCTACATCTTTGAAGGTGCAGAGCATGACAAACAGGCTCAGAAGCCAACTACACTTGATATTAACACCCTCAAATAAGAATAAGGTATATGGCAGTAAATTATATTCATGCAATTGGTCGCCGCAAGAGCGCCATTGCTCGCGTGTACCTTACAGAAGGTACTGGAGAAATCATCATCAACAAGCGTACTCTCGCAGACTATTTCCCATCTGAACTCATTCAGTTCGTTGTGAAGCAGCCTCTCAATCTTCTCGGAGTAGCAGAGAAGTACAATATCAAGGTTACTCTCTGTGGCGGTGGCTACACTGGCCAGAGCCAAGCGCTCCGCCTCGCTATCGCTCGTGCACTCGTAAAGATTAACGAAGAGGATAAGAAGGCTCTCCGTGCAGAAGGTTTCATCACTCGCGACTCACGTGCTGTCGAGCGTAAGAAGCCAGGTCAGCCAAAGGCACGCCGCAGATTCCAGTTCTCTAAGCGCTAATATTTGGACTATTGCTATATATTTAAGCAGACATGCTGCACTTACTCACAGCATGCCTGCTTATTCAAAAAAAGCAAGTTCTCATACAACATAGCCGTTTAGTATCTAAACTTGCAGGATCCATCTACGCTATATATAATAATATGTACGCACGTACATATATATAAATATATTGTATATGCCATTATATGATTACATTCAAATAAAACTGTGTCATTTGGGGCATAATGCTGGTGGCTACTTGCAAGTTGGTTAAACAAAACATATTAACTCCAAAAGAAAGTAAACAATTCAAGAACAATTATGGCAAGAACAAATTTTGACTCTCTTCTCGCAGCAGGTGCACATTTCGGTCACCTCAAGCGCAAGTGGAATCCAGCTATGGCTCCATACATCTTCATGGAGCGCAATGGCATCCATATCATCGACCTTCACAAGACTGTAGCTAAGGTAGACCAAGCTGCTGATGCTCTCAAGCAAATCGCAAAGAGCGGCAAACGCATTCTTTTCGTCGCAACAAAGAAGCAGGCTAAGGAAATCGTTGCAGAAAAAGCATCATCCATAGGTATGCCTTACGTAATCGAGCGTTGGCCAGGTGGTATGCTCACAAACTTCCCAACTATCCGCAAGGCTGTGAAGAAGATGGCAAACATCGACAAGCTTTTGAATGATGGTACTTATGACAAGCTCTCAAAGCGTGAGAATCTCCAGATTCGCCGCAAGCGTGCTAAGCTCGAGAAGAACCTTGGTTCTATCGCAGACCTTACTCGCCTGCCATCTGCCCTCTTCGTTATTGACGTAATGAAAGAGCATATCGCAGTGAGCGAAGCTAACCGTCTTGGCATCCCTGTATTTGCTATTGTCGATACAAACTCTGACCCACGCAATGTTGACTATATCATCCCTGCTAATGATGACGCTACAAAGTCTATCGAGATAATCCTTGACGCTGTATGCGGCGCAATCAGCGAAGGTCTCGAAGAGCGCAAGGCTGAGAAAGTAGACATGGAGGCTGCTGGCGAAGGAAAGGCCAACAAAGCAGAGGCTCCTGCAGAGGAGACAGAGGCCGCTCCAGCTGAATAATTCATTCACAAACAATCAAACGAACATCCATTATGGCAATCACAATAAAGGAAATCAACGAACTTCGCAAGAAGACTCAAGCTGGTCTCATGGACTGCAAGAAGGCTCTCACAGAGGCAGAAGGCGACATGGAGGCAGCTATGGAAATCCTTCGCAAGAAGGGACAGCTTGTCGCAGCTAAGCGTTCAGACCGCGAGGCTGCTGAGGGTTGTGTACTCGCTAAGGTCAACGGCAACTACGGTGCAATGATAGCTCTCAAGTGCGAGACAGACTTCGTAGCAAAGAATGAGGACTTCGTGGCTCTCGCCAACAAGATTATTGATGCTGTCGTAGCTGCAAAGTGCAAGAGCATGGACGAAGTCAATGCCCTCACTATCGATGGTGAAAACATTCAGGCAGCTATCACTAACCGTTCAGGTGTTACAGGCGAAAAGATGGAACTCGACGGCTTCAACTTTGTTGAGGGTGAGGACATCATTGCCTACAACCACATGAACCAAAATTTCCTCTGTGCTCTCGTTGCTCTCAACAAGAAAGGCTTCGAAGAGGCTGGCAAGGGCATCGCTATGCAAGTAGCAGCCATGTCTCCAATAGCTCTTGATGAGAATGCAGTGGCACAGGAAGTTAAGGATACAGAGACTAAAAACGCTATTGAGAAGGCTAAGCAGAATCAGATCAGCAAAGCTGTAGAGAACGCACTCAAGAAGGCTGGCATCAACCCTGCTCATGTTGACTCAGAGGATCACATCGAGTCAAATACAGCGAAAGGTTGGATTACAGCAGAGGACGCTGCCAAGGCACGCGAGATCAAGACTACTGTCGCTCAAGAGGCTGAGGCTAACCTCAAGCCACAGATGATTGAGAACATTGCTAAGGGCATGGTAGCTAAGTTCTATAAGGAGAACTGCCTCCTTGACCAAGCATACATCGATGACAACAAGGTATCTGTAGCTCAGTACCTCAAGAGCATTGACAAGGATCTCACAGTTTCAGACTTCAAGCGTTTCACTCTCCGCGCTGAATAATCAGCAGGCAAACTATAGTAAAACATTATGGAGTAAGACTCTAAACATACTCAATAATAAAAAAAGGCAGAAAAAGGGGAACTAACATTTCCCCATTTTCTGCCTTTTTTTATGAAGATACCTTCAATACCCCTTGAAGGTACCTTCACTGGCTTATGAAGGTATCTTCGTGAACGGTTGAAGGTATCTTCATTTTTTTGCTGCATTCTCTGGCATGATTTTTACCATTTTTTTATCAGCATCCTTCCTCTCATTTTTCAGCAGACTCTTTCTTCTTCTGATAGAATTTAATTTTTCTCTCAGCCTTAGCCTTTGTATCCTTTGCCTCAGACAGTTCCTGCATTGCCCTTGCCAACTGATAGCATCTTTCCACATCTGCCCTCACCTTTGCGCTTAGCTCCACAGGCAATGCGTCTGCATATCCTCCACTTTTCACATCTACCTCTGTGAAGCTATAGTTTCTTTTAGCATCAATCCGCACATAAAGCAACTTGCCAGACTCTTCCACCTCAGGGAAAAAGTCATACTTTGACTTATTCCCCTTATACGATGGCAGAACATAATATCCCATCGTCTGATACTTAGTGTTCTTCTCAAACACAAACTCCTTTTTCAAGTCTTCGACCTCAAATTCCTTGAAAGCGATGACACTGTCAGCCACAGCCTTCTCTTGTTCTGCAGCTACTATTTCCAACGAATCGTGCTCCCTTATCTCCGCCTTCCTCTGATCCACTTTAGAAGGCCCGTTGCTGCACGAGTCAAACATAAAGGCAGACATAGACAGCAACATGACAATTGCAATATAAGATACTTTCATAATAACATATTTTTCGCAAAGATAGAACTTTAATCATTTTTATCATAGAAAACCTGCGGATAATTCGGATTATTGGCAACAAATAGCTACCTTTGTAGCATATTTGACAAAGATTGACATAAGAGATAATGAAAGTACTCACAGCTGACGAAAGAATACAAGCACTCAATCATCCATTCTTCAAACTCATATCTGAAACTGCAGACACACTCGGACTGGAATGCTACATCATAGGAGGATGGGTCAGAGACCTCTACCTGCAAAGGCCCTCTAAAGACATCGACATAGTGGTAGTAGACAACACGAAGACTATCGAAAGGCCTGGAGTAGCTATCGCCGAAGCCCTTAAAAATAAAATAGGGAAAAAGGCTCAACTTTCTATCTTCCGCAACTTTGGTACAGCTCAGCTCAAGCATAAGAACATAGAGATAGAATTTGTAGGAGCACGCAAGGAGAGTTACGACCGCAATTCGCGCAAGCCTGTCACAGAAGACGGTTCCCTTGAGGAAGACCAAAACAGGCGTGACTTCACCATCAATGCCATGGCTCTATGCCTCAATAAAGACAGATATGGCGAACCCGTTGATCCTTTCAACGGCATATTCGACCTCGAAGATCGCATCATAGCAACACCATTAGACCCAGACATCACATTCAGCGATGATCCGCTTCGCATGATGCGATGCATCCGATTTGCCACCCAGCTAAACTTCGTCATTGAAGAAGACACATTCGAAGCTCTTGAGCGCAACAAGAAACGCATACAGATCATCTCCTCTGAAAGGATTGCAGACGAGCTCAACAAAATCATTCTCTCCCCCACACCATCCATTGGGTTCATCGAACTGGAGAGATGTGGGCTTCTGCCCATCATCTTCCCTGAATTGAGCAATCTTCAAATTGTGGACACACGCAACGGTCGCTCACACAAAAACAACTTCTACCACACCCTTGAAGTTCTTGACAACGTGGCAGCGGCTACTGCAGACTCCTCAACCCTCTCCGAAGGCAACAGCAAATGGGAGTCGCCAATGGATCGCATCCTATGGCTCAGATGGGCAGCCCTCCTCCACGATATAGGCAAACCGAAATCCAAACGCTTTGACCCTGCACAGGGATGGACTTTCTACCACCACAATGACATTGGCGCAAAGATGATTCCTGACATTTTCCGACGCATGAAGTTGCCAATGAACGACAAGATGAAATATGTCCAGAAACTCGTCGAGCTCCACATGCGCCCCATTGTCATAGCCGACGATGAGGTTACTGACAGCGCTGTGCGCCGCTTGCTTTTCGACGCAGGAGATGACATAGATGACCTGATGACTCTCTGCACAGCAGACATAACCTCCAAGAATGAGGTGCGAAAGGCTAAATTCAGAGAGAACTACCAAACAGTCAAAAAGAAACTCATTGAGATAGAAGAGAGAGACCGCATACGCAACTTCCAGCCGCCCATAACAGGCGAAGACATTATGACAACCTTCGGACTCAAGCCGAGCCGCGAAGTGGGCATCCTCAAGAAAGCCATCAAAGACGCCATCATCGACGGGCTCATCCCCAACGACCATTCTGCAGCCCATGCACTCATGCTCGCCGAGGCAAAGAAGCTGAACCTCGTGCCAATAACACCTAATAAAACCTTCTAACTAATAAAAACCTAACAGACATGAAGAAACTATCCATCCTCGCCTTCGGGGCAATGCTCATGGCCCAGTCTGCCATAGCTCAGACAAAACAAGAGGTCATTTCCACAATCGAGAAAGTCAACGACTATTGGCAAAGCCACAACTCAGCTCGATGCAGAGGTTTCTGGGACAACGCCGCCTATTTCACAGGCAACCAAGAGGTGTATGCCCTGACAGGTAAACAGCAATACCTCGACTACTCCATCGAATGGGCTGAGTACAACAAGTGGAAAGGAGCCACACAAACGGACAAGAGCCAATGGCAATATAAGACATACGGAGAAGGCATGAACCATGTACTCTTCGCCGACTGGCAAATATGCTTCCAGGTATATATCGACCTTTACAAGCAAGAACATAGAGCCGAGAGACTGCAACGCACACTCGAAGTGATGTGCTACCAAGCTTCCACTCCAGACACAGACTATTGGTGGTGGGCAGACGCTCTCTACATGGGCATGCCTGTATTCACAAAACTATACACTATCACTCACGACCAGAAACTTCTCGACAAGCAATACGAATGCTTCCACTGGACGGACAGCCTCCTCTTCGATACCGAGGCACAGATATACTACCGTGACGGCAAATACGTCTATCCCAAAGTCAAGACGGCATGCAACGAAGGCAAATCCTTTTGGGCGCGCGGCGCTGGATGGGTACTCGCAGGATTAGCCAAAGTCCTGCAAGACCTGCCCAAGGACAGCAAGTACCGCCCATTCTATGTTGACCGCTTCAAGCAGCTCGCAGCAGGCGTGGCCCGTTGCCAGCAACCAGAAGGCTATTGGACACGCTCCATGCTATGCCCTGACGATGCTCCAGGATATGAAACATCAGGCACAGCCTTCTTCACCTACGGTATTATCTGGGGAGTAAACAATGGCATCCTGCCTGCTAAGCAGTACGCGCCAACCATCGACAAAGCATGGAAATACCTTTATGAGATAGCTCTCCAGCCAGACGGCAGCATCGGCTATGTTCAGCCTATAGGCGAAAAGCCAGACCCAACACGCACCGTCAACGCCAAGTCACAAGCCCCATTCGGCACAGGCGCATGGCTTCTCGCTGCTTGCGAATACACTAAATACATCAAGCAGTGACACACACTCTCTGATTGAGACTCCCTGACACCGACAGTCATAGCAACCAACAGACTGCTGGCATAGCCGCAACACTATGCCAGCAGCTTAAGTAGGTATTCAAAATAGAACAAAGATATTATAAAGCTAATTAAGAACACCTACTTGCTCAAAAGACACGACACACTCATGGAAGGCAACCACATCCGCATAAACAAATGGCTTCTACCGCTCTCATGGCTCTACGGCCTGGGCGTCAACATCCGCAACAGGATGTTTGACCGTGGCATGCTCCATTCCATATCCTTTCCCCTGCCCGTCATCTGCGTAGGCAATCTTACAGTTGGCGGCACAGGCAAAACCCCACACACCGAATACCTCATACGCCTCCTCTACCACGACAGACAGATAGCCGTGCTGAGCCGGGGCTACAAACGCAAGTCAAAAGGATTCGTCCTCGCCAGCGACTCTCCCACTGTGGCAGAGATAGGCGATGAACCCTGCCAGATGAAACGCAAGTTCCCGTTCATTCACATGGCTGTGGACAAAGACCGATGCCATGGCATAGAGCGACTCACCGATGAATCCATCCATCCCCAAACAAAAGTCATCCTTCTCGATGACGCCTTCCAGCACCGCTACGTCAAAGCTGGACTTAACATTGTGCTCATGGACTACCACCGAGTGACCTACCTCGACCGTCTCCTGCCAGCAGGCCGCCTACGTGAACCGCATTCTGGCATCCGCCGCGCCGACATCATCATAGTCACCAAATGTCCAACCGACATCACTGAAGAGAACAAGCAGTCTATCCGCAGACACATCCAGCCGACGACATCCCAGCAGCTTTTCTTCACACGATACAGGTATCCTAAATTCATCGAAGGCATCCAAGGCAACCCTATCCTTCTGACAGGCATAGCTTCCCCCCGCCAAATGGCTCATGACCTCCGTAATGTCCTGCCCAACATTGAGCTTATGAGTTTTACAGACCACCACAATTTCTCTCCTGCCGAGATAGAACAAATACGGTCACAGACAGCAGGACGCACCATCCTCACAACAGAGAAAGATGCCACACGCCTCCAGGGACTTGACAATATAAAGGTCATACCTGTCGAAGTAGAGTTCCTCGACAACACGCAAGCCACATTCGACCAGACCATTCTCAACTTTGTCAAGTCTTTTGACCAGCAGCAAGTCTGAGACTGGTTCAAATCATACAGCAAACAGATACGCTCACACAGACTACACATAATAAATTAACAATGGGAACAGAAATATCAACCCTCGGAGAGTTCGGCCTCATAAAACGACTCACAGAGAATATAGAGATAAAGAATCCAGAAACAAGATATAGCACTGGCGATGACTGCGCTGTCCTAAAATTCGCAGAGGACAAGGAAACACTCGTCACCACCGATATGCTCATGGAGGGCGTGCACTTCGACCTCACGTATATGCCTATGAAACATCTGGGCTACAAAGCAGCCATGGTCAACCTCTCTGACATATATGCCATGGGAGGCATGCCCAAGCAGATTACCGTCAGCATTGCCCTCAGCAAGAGATTCAGCATTGAAGACATCGAAGACTTCTACGATGGACTGCGACTTGCTTGCGACATTCACGGAGTGGACATCGTAGGCGGTGACACGACAAGTTCACGCACAGGACTGGCAATCTCGATAACAGCCATCGGAGAAGTGGAGAAAGGCAAAGCCATCTACCGCAACGGAGCTAAGGAGACCGACCTGATATGCGTCAGCGGCGACCTCGGAGCCGCCTATATGGGTCTTCAGCTCCTTGAGAGAGAGAAAGATGTCTACTACAAAATGATTTCCACAGCCAAGACCGATGCGGAGCGTCTCGCCATCTCACAACCAGACTTCAGCGGCCGTGAATATCTTCTCGAACGACAGATGAAACCCGAAGCACGGCGCGACATCATACTCAAGCTCCGCGAAATGGGCATACATCCCACCGCTATGATAGACATCAGTGACGGTCTCTCATCCGAGCTAATCCACATCTGCACACAAAGCCAATGCGGTTGCCGTGTCTACGAAGAGCGCATCCCAATAGACTATCAGACGGCTGTGATGTGTGAGGAGATGAACATGAATCTCACCACTGCGGCCATGAACGGAGGCGAAGACTACGAACTCCTGTTCACCGTACCCATCACCGACCATGAGAAGGTGGAACAGATTGAAGGCATCAAACTAATCGGCCACATAACCAAGAAAGACCTCGGCTGCGCCCTCATCTCTCGCGACGGAGGCGAATTTGAGCTCAAAGCACAAGGATGGAATCCACTCAAAGAGAAAACAAAGAACGAGGAAAACTAAAGAACCGCCAGCAGAACTAAGCAAACTATCAATACCGGAAAACTCCGCATTTCCTAACCATCAATCAAAAATAATCTAAACTTTAACACAAACCACCAATGAGAGTAATCATAGAACCAGACTACGATGCCCTTTCTAAATGGGCTGCTAAATACGTAGCAGACAGGATCATAGCATTCCAGCCAACAGAAGAAAAACCATTCGTCCTCGGATGTCCAACAGGTTCATCCCCCATCGGTCTCTACAAAGAGCTAATCGAGATGAACAAGCGAGGCGTAATCTCCTTCCGCAACGTCATCACATTCAACATGGATGAGTATGTCAACCTGCCAGAAGACCACCCCGAGAGCTACCACAGCTTCATGTGGCACAACTTCTTCGGTCATATTGACATCAAGCCAGAGAATGTACATATACTCAACGGCAATGCACCTGACCTCGTAGCCGAATGCGACAACTACGAGCGTCTGATAGCAGAGGCTGGCGGCATAGACCTCTTCCTTGGCGGCATTGGTCCAGACGGACATATCGCCTTCAACGAACCAGGCAGCTCACTATCCTCACGCACACGCATAAAGACACTGACAACAGATACCATCCATGCCAACAGCCGTTTTTTCAACGGAGACCTTAACCTCGTGCCCAAACAGGCTCTCACCGTAGGCATTGGCACCATCATGGATGCCAAAGAAGTGCTCCTCGTGTGCAGCGGCCACAACAAAGCAAGAGCCCTCAAGCACTGCATCGATGGAGACATCAGCCACAAGTGGACATCTTCAATGCTCCAAATGCATCCACACGCCATCGTCGTTTGCGACGATGCGGCCTGTGATGAGCTAACTGTTGGCACCTACAAATACTATCTTGACAAGGAAAGAGGCAACCTCTAATCACCCATTCTCTTAATCCATAACACACAACAGTCCCCTGCAAGCTATCAACCTTGCAGGGGACTGCTATTTCATATTATTTTCTCGGCAAGCCCAACACTCCTCGGGAGCTTGCTCCCAAGGGGCTGTGAGCAAGCTCATTTGGGGTGTTGAGCAGGCTCATCGGAAGAGTTGAGTCAGGACTATCATACCAGACAGCAATAACAGGCAATCATACGAGCCCTCCAGCTATAAAAGGCCTGCATATCAATCCCTTGGCGAAAGACGGCACAAAACCCGTTAAAAGTCTATTTGTAGAAAATCCTGAATCAGCACGGTCGTCTCGAGCACTGCTACATCAAGCACATCATTGACGACAACCTCATCAAAACGAACAGCCTGCTCCATCTCATATTGAGCGCGACTAAGTCTCTGATCTATAGACTCAGCCGCTTCAGTACCTCTCGACTCCAATCTCCTTCTGAGCTCGTCAAGGCTTGGGGGCTGTATGAAGATGCTCAAAGCCTTGTCACCATACATTTCCTTGATGCGCATGGCACCGTTGACATCCACGTCAAAGACCACATTCTCGCCTGCAGCAAGCTGTTTTTCCACCTGAGACTTCAGCGTGCCGTAGTACTTGCCAGGATAGACCTGCTCATATTCAACAAACTCATTCTGAGCTATCTTATGCTCAAATTCCTCTGGAGACAAGAAGAAATACTCCACACCGTTTTTCTCTTGACCGCGGGGAGCACGTGAAGTGGCGGAAATAGAAAAGTGCAGATTCATTTCCTCGCCATCCTCGTCAAAAATCCTTTTGATTATAGTAGACTTGCCTGAACCTGATGGGGCGGCAAAAATTATTATCTTTCCTTCCATAAGCACGATTTGTTATTTGAGGGTTAATATTTCGGATGCGCCAACTATTGACTATAGCACATTGAGCACCTGCTCCTTAATCTGTTCCAGCTCGTCCTTCATCTTGACAACAATGTTTTGCATCTCAGCCTGATTGGACTTAGAGCCAGTAGTGTTAATCTCTCGGCCCATCTCCTGAGCGATGAAACCAAGTTTCTTCCCCTGTCCGCTCCCGTCTTCCATCGTTTGGATGAAATAAGCAAGGTGATTGGTCAGCCTCTGTTTCTCCTCTGAGATGTCGAGTTTCTCAATATAATAAATCATCTCCTGTTCAAGACGATTCTTGTCATAATCCACGCCAATCTTCTGTTCGAGAGCATCCACAATCCTCTGGCGAATCTTTTCTGTCCTGTCCTTCTCAAAAGGTTCGAGAGCATACATGTAAGATTCTATATTGCTTATCTTCTCTCTGAACTTTGCGGCCAGAGCCAGTCCTTCCTGCTTGCGGAAGG
>JAXJBE010000095.1:0-10184 GCA_036303125.1 Bacteroidaceae bacterium | reverse complement strand
AGAATATAGTGGCCATAAAAGAAGCCTCAGGCAACTTCACTCAGATAGAAGACATCATCAAGAACAAGCCATCCAGCTTTGATGTCATCTCCGGTGATGACGGCATCACATTCCCCCTCATCACCCTTGGAGCCTCAGGAGTCATCTCCGTCATCGGCAACGCGCTCCCCAAAGAGTTCAGTCGCATGGTGCGCCTCACCCTGAAAGGCGACTACAACAATGCGCTCACCATTCACCACCAATTCTCCGAGCTCTTCAAGCTCCTCTTTGTCGATGGCAACCCGGCAGGTGTCAAAGCCATGCTCAACTCCATGGGACTTATCCAAAACGTGCTTCGTCTACCACTGGTCCCATCGCGCATATCCACCTTCGAGAAGATATCCTCCATCATCAAAGAGCTTAACATAAAGTGCTGATTTCGGAGACATGATGCATGAAGCATCTCATACCGTCGGCCTGAAGATATAAAACAGGGGCTGTGTCGTAAACTTTAATTACGACACAGCCCCTGTTTTTTTAAATAGACGGTATTATCCCCCCGCCCTATTGATATTTCTATCTCTTATATATTCATGCTCGACAGCTTATATGTTCATATTCATACTCATCGCTTATATGTTCTTGTTCAATCCATTCGGTCACGATAATCCTCATACGAGAAGCTGCGCAAGAGCTGAAAAGTGCCGTCTGCATGCAACATGCCGATGGAGGGATGCGTGACTCCGTTGAATGTATTGGTCTTGACGGTGGTATAGTGTATCATGTCTTCGAAGATGAGCGTCTCACCGATAGCCAGCTCATGGTCAAATTGCCATAGGCCCATGAAATCACCTGAGAGGCAGGAGTTGCCTCCTATGCGGTAGGTGTGAGGGACGGTGCGCGCCGTGTCAAGGTCTTCAGCCTCAAGTGTCTGCGCATGGCGGATGGACGGATGGTAAGGCATCTCAAGGCAGTCGGGCATGTGGCACGTGAAGCTGGCATTGATGATGGCAGTCTTGACCCCGCTGTTCTCCACTATGTCTGCAACACGAGTGACGAGCGGACCCGTCTGCCAAGCAAAGGCGCTGCCTGGCTCAAGGATGACGCGCAGGTGAGGATGACGGCAGCGGAAGTCTCTGAGTGTGGAGACGAGAAGGTCTGTGTCATAGTCAGCACGCGTCATGAGATGGCCTCCGCCAAAGTTAATCCATTTAAGCTGGCCAAACCAGGGCGAGAACTTTTCCTCTATGTGCTTGAGTGTGCGGGCAAAGACATCACTGCCCGACTCGCAGTGGCAATGGACGTGGAATCCCTCTATGCCTTCTGGCAGAGTGGCTGGAAGGTCTGATGCGAGGATGCCGAATCGTGATCCTGCGGCACATGGATTGTAGAGTTCTGTCTCTATCTCGCTGTATTCCGGATTGACGCGCAAACCGAGAGAGCACTGGCCGAGAGCCTGCGAATGAAAACGAGTGTATTGAGAGAGAGAGTTGAATGTTATATGGCTGGAGCACGAAACGATACTGCCGAACTCATCTTCCGTGTAAGCTGGGGAATATGTGTGAGCCTTAGACCCGAAGAGTTCAGCTGCCAGACGTGCCTCAGAGAGCGAGGAGGCCGTGGTGTGCTCGATATATTCACGAAAGATAGGGAATGTTTTCCAAAGGGCAAACGCCTTGAAAGCCAATATTATCTCCACGCCGGCCTTCTGAGCGATGCTACGGATGAGAGAAAGGTTGCGACGGAGGAGCGACTCCTCCAC
This sequence comes from Bacteroidaceae bacterium, assembly GCA_036303125.1. Taxonomy (GTDB): domain Bacteria; phylum Bacteroidota; class Bacteroidia; order Bacteroidales; family Bacteroidaceae; genus Minthosoma. The sequence goes on along the minus strand of JAXJBE010000095.1, from coordinate 8,443 downwards.
GACGTAGCATGGAGAAGGTATCTGAGAAAGTTTCTGTTCGAGAAGCGTCATTGTCAAATTTTAATTTATAATTGTGAGCACCTGCTTTATTTAGGGGTACAAAGTCACCCCCTCTTGTGTCTTTAATCATTTCAGTCAATGACTGTATACTTGGCAAACTTGAGCAGCAACTGCTTTGAGCCCACGACTTCAAACTCTATTGTGGCTTTGAGTCCTTCGCCGCTTCCTTCCATCTTCGTGACGGTGCCACGGCCGAAGCGGTTGTGAAGGATGCGTGTGCCTACAGACAGTGGAGCAGAAGCGGAGGAGGCGGATGATTGCTGCGATGCGGCTGATGAACGCAATGGAGCTGATGACTGCGGATGAGCGGCTGATGACTGTTGCTGATGAGCTGATGACTGTGGATGAGCGGCAGATAGCGCCGAGGAGGATGCCGCCCCCACTGTCCGTCCATCATGATTACCTGTTGCCGGCCGCAATGGGCGGTCAAACATGCCGCTGTTCATCTTTCGGCGCAACCATGGCAGCTCGACTTCACTGTCCACACTCTTGCGAGAGCTGTATGCGGTCTGCTTCCTGTCTAAGTATATGGGATTGATGTCGGTAAGAAAACGGCTGGGAGATGAGAACTCCATCTTGCCATAGCGGTAACGGCATGCGGCATGGGTGAGATAGCAACTTGTCTTCGCCCGAGTGATGGCCACATAGAAGAGGCGGCGTTCCTCCTCCATGGCCCGCGGACTTCCAGACACCATCTGACTTGGGAAGAGCCCTTCCTCAAGCCCCACGACAAAGACATACTGAAACTCCAAGCCCTTCGCCGCGTGGATGGTCATGAGAGTCACCCTATGCTCTTCTTCCCCGTTGTCGCTGTCCTTGTCTGTAAGGAGAGCCACCTCTGAGAGATAATCCGTGAGATAGACCTGCTCGCTGCCTTCCTCCCTGCGGATGCCCACGAAGTCATACATGCCGCTGATGAGTTCCTCTACATTTTCCTGGCGCGAGAGATTCTCAGGAGTGGCATCCTGATAGATGTCTGCCATTATGCCGCTCTCGCGCACAATCTGAGGGCCAGCCTCGTCTACAGGCATCTTCGCCGCCATCTCGCCAAAACGTTCTATCATGTTGCGGAAGTCTGCAAGTCTCTTTTGTGCAGCCCCAGAGATAGACGCTCCATAGGCTGAGGGGTCGGATATGACGTTCCACAGGCTCGTCTCATGCAGCACAGCGGCCTCAACCACCTTGGCGAGGGTTGTTTGCCCTATGCCTCTCGCCGGATAGTTGACTACACGCTTGAAAGCCTCCTCGTCATTAGGATTGATGGCGAGTCGGAGGTATGCTATGATGTCCTTTATCTCCTTGCGCTGATAGAAAGAGAGCCCGCCATAGATGCGGTATGGGATGGAAGCCCGGCGCAGCTCTTCCTCAAAAGTGCGGCTCTGGGCATTAGTGCGGTAAAGAATGGCGAAATCAGAGTATTGGCAAGATGCGGCGCGGCGTATCTCCCGAATCAGTGCCGTGACCTTCTTGGCCTCCTCCATGTCCGACTGCGTGTCGATGACATGGAGCTTCTCGCCCTTCTCGTTTTGCGAGAACACATCCTTGTGTATCTGCATCCTATTCTTGGAAATCAAGCTGTTGGCGGCCTGCACAATATTCTGCGTCGAGCGGTAGTTCTGTTCCAGCTTGAAGAGTTGGGCATTATCGTATATCTTACAAAAGGTAAGGATATTGTCAATATTAGCTCCTCGGAAACTATAGATGCTCTGTGCGTCATCACCCACCACACACACTTTCTGATGGCGCGAGGTCAGCTGCCACACGATGCGGTGCTGAGCGAAGTTGGTGTCCTGATACTCATCGACGAGAACATAGCGAAAGCGCTGTTCCCACCGTTCGAGCACCTCCGGATGCTCCTCGAAAAGGAGGTAAGTGAAGAGGAGAATGTCGTCAAAATCCATGGCATCGCTCTGCCTGCACCGAGAGGCGTAGCGAAGGAAGATGGCGCCGATGGCAGGCATGTCCTGCCTGGCGTCGCTCTGCATGTTGGCAGGGTTGTCCACATACTGGCGCGCGGTGACAAGCTGATTTTTTGCGTTGCTGATAGCTCCGAGCACATCGCCAGGCCTGTAGACCTTATCGTCGAGGCCCAGCTCCTTGATGATGGACTTGATGAGGCTCTTGCTGTCGGCAGCGTCATAAATGGTGAACTGCTTGGAAAAGCCTATATGCTCATGCTCAGCTCTCAGAATACGGAGAAATATGCTGTGGAAAGTGCCCATCCACAATCTTTTGGCATAGTCATCGCCCACAATCTGAGCTATGCGCGACTTCATCTCTCCCGCGGCCTTGTTGGTGAACGTGAGGGCGAGGATGCTCCAAGGCTGGTAGCCATGCTGCATGAGATAAGCTATCTTATACGTGAGGACACGTGTCTTGCCCGAGCCTGCACCTGCTATGACGAGAGCAGGCCCTTCGCAATATTCGACAGCCTGTCGCTGGGCAGGATTGAAACTGTCGAGATATGAGGGAGTAAGTTGTTCCATTGGAGTATAAAAGATGGTATGTGGAGAAGAAAAGGTGGAATGTAGAGAAGAAAATCAATGTCCGCTATTTCTTCTTGAACACTGACACTTTGGGCATCTTGACATACTTGCGCTGGCTGACCGCCTTCATGTTTTGCTCGCCCACCAGTTTGAGCTGAATGTCGCCCGTGTCGGTAAGCGAGAGCTCGACATCCTGGGCATCAATGCCTATGTCGCTGACCATGCGCACGAGAGCCTTCTTCTTCTCAACTTTCTTCACCTTCAGTATGACCCATGTGCCATTGAGCTGCCCCTTCATGTATCCATAGGTCTCATCAAAGTCAAGGTCGGGCAGAGATATGGAAGGGGAGGTGAGGTCGATGGTGAGAGTGGCCGCAAGAGTGTCGCAGCGGTAAAAGCCCTTGAAGGCTTCCTGCCCATAGGCAGCTGAGGAGATGAAAGCCATTGCGACTGCCATCATGATAGCTAATATTCCTTTCTTCATACGTCTGTTATTGTCATTTATCATACAAATGTAAAACTATTCGGGGAATTATGCGGCATCTTCAAAGTCTTTTTTGTTAATTTGCATCATATTTGACAGTCCGGCTGGGCAAAAGAACGCTTGCGGATGTCATCTGCCAGCCAATGCACAGACTGTCTGCATACAAAGATTTTCTCCCCACTCCACCACAACAAGAGCCCTATCACAATGATTGACAACAAAGCCCCCAACCTGCGCATGGCACGCCCCAAACTGGTGGCCATCGACCTCGACGGCACCCTCGTGCGCAGCGACCAGACCGTATCCGCCCGCACCGTCCGCACCCTCATCCGCCTTCAGCAGACGGGGGTGAAAGTGGCCATTGCCTCTGGCCGCCCCACTTATGGCACAATGCCAGTGGCTGAAACGCTGCATCTGAAGGACCATGGAGGGTATGTCATGAGCTACAACGGAGGCGAGCTCTACGAATGCGCCACTGACAGGCAACTCTTCGCCTCCCTCATGGAGGAGAGCGTGAAACCCATCATCTGCTCCTGCGCCAAAGAGCACGGCCTGCCGGTGATGACATATATAGGCAGCGAGGTGGTGACAGAAGACGGCGAGAATGAATACATCCGATACTCATCAATGCGCAACAGGATGAAGACGCGCGTGGTCGATGACTTCCTCTCAGCGGCCTCATGCCCCATCACGAAGTGCATCATCGTGGGCAACCCCGAACGGCTTGTGGCTGTCGAGAAAGAGATGAGAGAGAAACTGGGCGGCAAGGCTGACGCATATCGCAGCGAACCTTTCTTCTTAGAGATAGTGCCGCAAGGCATCGACAAGGCAAAGGGGTTAGAAAAGCTCCTGAACATTATAAAAGTGAAGAGAGAAGAGTGCATGGCTTTCGGCGACGGATACAACGACATGTCAATGATTGAATACGCTGGCACAGGTGTAGCCATGGGCAATGCGCAGGAAGAGGTCAAAAGGATAGCAACGATGGTGACCTCATCCAACAATGAAGACGGTGTGGCAGAAGTTATCGAGCGAATGTTTTTCTGAAGAGCACAGACAGCACATTTATTATTGGTTAACTCTATCAATATTGCTGGCAAAACATATCAATATTATCGACAAAACACATCAATATTGTTGGCAAAACACACCCGAAAAATCCAGCAAGCCCACAGCCCCTCGGGAGCCTGCTCCCAAGGGGCTGTGGGCTTGCTCCCGAGGGGTTGTGGGCAAGCTCCCGAAGAGTGTTGAGCCTGCTCATCCGGGATGTTGAGCTTGCGCATTAGAAGCATCGGGCCGAGACCATATCGCCAGGCCGCAATAATATGCAACACAACCAGAAGGAATTTACAATCTGTCCACACAAGAAAAAAGCGAATATGGGGCAAACGGATAAGCCGTTCGCCCCATATTCATTATTATATAATGACAGTCAAAAGTCTATTCAGCAAAAGCCTTGTTGATAGCAGTCAGCGCGTTCTGCGTCTTGGGGAATCCGATGTATGGGAGCATGCCTGTGAGCACCGCCACCATCTCAGTCTTGGAAATGTTCATGTTCTTACATCCCACTCCATGCATCTCGAGCTGCGGCTGCGCCACACCCATTGAGGCGAGAAGGCAGAATGTGACAAGCTCACGGTGCTGCATGTCTATGCCCTTGCGAGTGTAGAAATCGCCGAAACAGTAGCTTTCCATAAACTCCACGATGTGTTCCTGACCCTCGGGCGCATTCTTTTCCATCTCGTCAGCCGTGCCTGCGCCAAAGACGCCGTCTATCCATTCGCGGCCTTTCTCTCGGCGTGTCTCCGGTGTGGTCGTGCTTTGATTGTCAAGCGGGAGCTTGATGTCATTGTCCTCGAAGGCGAGATTCATCTCCAGGAGGAAGTCTATGACCTTGGAGAAACCCACATAGGGCACAGCCTGATACACCACCTCGCGTATCTCGCGCGGCTTCACGCCCACATTGAGACACACGTCAACATACGCTTTGAACTCACGCATGGCATTGCATCCGATAGTGCTGGCAAGGATGCACATGACTCGAGTCTTTTCAAGGACAGGGCCTTCAGTTAGCTTGAGAGCCTCGTCAAAGGCGAAGTTGTCAAACAGCTGAGTCAGCTCAGGGTCACGCTTGAGCGTGTTGACAGAGTTGCGCTGTGAGAACAATCTTCTGATTTGCAGACGGGCATTTTCGTTAATATTTATTTCTTTCATGATTAAGGTATATATATTTTTTTCTGACTATGATAGCATCTAATGCATGGCCACCCGACGGGACTGGACATTTTTCAAAAAGCAAGACGTTTATCTGCTCTTTTCCATTTAGGATGGCAAATATAAGACTTTTTTCATTCAGCACGAAAAGTTTGAGACTATTTTTTCAATTTTTATTGTTTTGACATGCTGAAATTACAATTTTGGTTTTGAGACAAGCATTTTTAGACATGCTCGATGGCGGCTAAACCGTATTCTCCCGCAACCCGATACACATATTTATATATAGGAGAGAAAGTCCCCAACAAATCAATAACATCAATTCACATACTTGTAACATCGTTTACAAACTCCTGTAACATCTACTCCGTAATTTTGCATCGTGAAAGCAAAAGAATCAGACTGTGCACGGTCGATAATAGACATTTAATCAAAAAAGTGAAATCATGAACAGACAAATCATCATGACAGCCGTTATGGCTTGCGCCATGGGCACACAGGCTCAGGCACAGACGAAAGATGCGGAAGCACCAAAGGGAGAAGCTATCATTCAAGTCTTCACCAATTTCCACTCAGGCTTTGGCAGGGACAATGACAACAGGGGATTCGACCTTGACCGCTCATACATAGGCTACAAGCACAACCTTGGCAAGGGACTGTCAGTCAAAGGAGTCTTAGACATAGGCAAATCAAGCGATGTGAGCGACTGCCAGCGCATAGCCTATATCAAGAATGCCCAGCTCACATGGCAGACAGGCGACTTGACCATCAACGGAGGCCTCATCTCCACCACCCAGTTCAACATGGTGGAGAAATTCTGGGGATACAGATACATCTACAAATCCTTCCAGGACCAGTACAAGTTCGGTTCGAGCGCCGACCTCGGTCTCTCTCTCTCATGGAAAGCAAGCTCCTGGCTTACAGCCGATGTCATCGTGGTCAATGGCGAGGGCTACAAGAGAGTGCAAGCGGATGACGGACTGCTCTACGGCATCGGAGCCACAGTGACACCAGTCAAGGGGTTTAGCCTACGGCTTTACGCAAATGTCAACGAACAGCCTGCGGAAGGCAAGAAAGACGTGATGAACTACTCTGTCTTTGCCGGATACAAAGGCCAGGGATTCTCACTCGGGGCTGAGTACAACTTGATGCTCAACACCTCAGGAACAAAAGACCACGACCAGAGCGGTTTCTCCGTCTACGGCACTGTCAAGACCAGCAAGCACACCGAACTCTTCGCGCGCTTCGACGACATCTCATCCCAAGACGACTGGAACAAGAACAAGGACGAGAGCACCATCATGGCAGGCGCACAGTGGAAGCTCGGCAAATATGTGAAGATAGCGCCCAACTTCCGTCTGACCCTGCCTAAGGCAGACGGAGCAGGCGAGCGGTATGCAGGCTATGTGAGCTGCTACTTCGGCATCTGATGATGCGCTGGGCATATAAGGAAGATAACACCTTCCAGCAATTCTCATCAATGCGGCATAAGGACAAACATACAAATCAACAAACAATAAACACAGAATACAATTATGAAAAAGACATTATCTATCGCACTATCATTAGCGGCAGCAATGGCCATGACATCTTGCAACAACGCTGCGCAGAAAGCTGCCTCAACAGCTGCAGAGACAAGAGAGAGCGCCCAGATTTCAGGTGCAGGCGCAACGTTTCCGCTCCCGTTCTACAACGTCATCTTTGAAGAGTTTGGCGATGTCAACGGAGACGAAGTGGCATACGGCGGCATTGGTTCGGGGGGCGGTGTGCGCAATCTGAAGGACGGCACAGTCGACTTCTGTGGCTCAGACGCCTTCCTTTCTGACGATGAGATGGCTGAGATGCCAGCAGTAGTACACGTGCCCACATGCATGGGCGCAGTGGTATTGGCCTACAACCTTCCAGAGGTCAAAAACCTCGTTCTCTCAGGCGATGTCGTGGCAGACATCTTCGCAGGCAAAATCACCACATGGAATGACCCGCGCATCGCGGCCCTCAACAAGGAAGCCAAACTTCCATCTTCCAAGATTATCCCGACCTATCGCTCTGACGGTTCAGGCACCACCTTCGTCTTCACCGACTACCTCTCCAAAGTCAGCAAGGAATGGGCCGAGACATACGGATTCGGCAAGTCTGTCAACTTCCCTGTAGGCCAGGCGGCCAAGGGCAATCCAGGCGTGGCGGGAGTGATATCCCAGACGCAAAACTCCATCGGATATGTAGGTTCCGAGTATGCCTTCGCGCAGGGTATCGACTATGCAGCCCTCATCAACAGCAGAGGCGAGACAGTCAAGCCAACAGCTGAGAGCATCTCGGCAGCAGCCGCTGGCGAGATGCCAGCAGACACGCGCTGCTCCATCACCAACTCCGATGCCAGTGGAGCATACCCCATCTCCACCTTCACCTGGATCATAATATACAGAGAGCAGAACTACAGCGGACGCTCACTCACACAGGCGCAAGCCACAGTCGACCTGCTCAACTATATCATCAGCGACAAGGCACAAAAGATGACCTCTGCCGCCAACTATGCCCCACTGCCCGCCAAGGCCGTCGAACTCAGCAAGGCCAACCTCGCGACTGTGACTTACGACGGCAAAGCTATCACTAAGGAGTAACTATAAAAACATGCTATGCACATGTCATCAGACAAATCATTCAGGGTGCTGCTATTCTCAGCAGCACTCATTATCCCCGTTATAGCAGGAGGAATCATCTACTCGCTGGCAGCCGATTCCTACGATGCCATCAAGCACTTCGGTTTCCTGCGATTCTTGTTCTCATCCGAATGGAACTACACAGAGGGAGCAGAGAGCTACGGAGCCTTGCCGTTCATCACAGGCACCGTCCTCACCACCGTCCTCGCCCTCCTGTTCTGCATTCCATTCTCACTGCCCGTAGCCCTATTCGTAGGTGAATACCACAAAGGCACCAGGCTGGCCGCCTCCCTCAGCACGGTGACAGACCTGCTGGCAGGCATACCGAGCATCATCTACGGACTTTGGGGGTTTTACACGCTGAGACCCATCATCATCAGGTTAGGCATAAGCGATGAAGGGTCTGGCATACTAACCGCATCGCTCGTGCTCGCCATCATGATAGTGCCTTACGCAGCCTCACTGAGCGCTGAGTTCATCAAGATGGTGCCAAGCGAACTCAAGGAGGGAGCATATTCACTTGGAGCTACAAGGCTGGAGGT
>JAXJBE010000094.1:0-2272 GCA_036303125.1 Bacteroidaceae bacterium | reverse complement strand
CCCATAAGGTAGGTGATGGCGCAGCTTGAACCAATGCTGGCAACAACACAACCACAAAGGGCTGAGAGTTTGCCAAGGCTCTGCTTGATATAGATAGCTGTGAGGTGGCTAAGGGTTAGAGCACGGATGAGCTCTTCTTCGGTATTCTCGTTCTCATCGGCAAACACAGCCACAGGGTTTGTGGCACAGATACCCTGGTTGCCCGAACCGCTATTGCTCATGACAGGAATCATAGCGCCACCCATACGAGCATCGCAGGCAAGGGCGGTGCGAGAAATCATCTTCGAGAAGATGCTTATGCCAAAGATACCATGAGAAAGCGGACGGTCCATAGTCTTGCCAAGGCAATGACCATAGTTGCCCTTGGCACTCTCGGCAGCAGCCTTCATATTGTACTCCTTAGTTTTGAGGATGAAGGCGAGCTTCTCTACAGGTGTTGTCATAGCAAAGTCGTAGACCATGCGCATATTGAGAGCGATGTCGCCATCTTCAGCCACTTCGCCTGCAGCAGTACGCTTGTCGTAAGCCACATTGCCATCCTTTTCTTCATAAACGAAGTTGGTGTGGCTGGTGGTGATGATAGCTGTTGCAGAATGTCCACAGCCTTCGCAGATAACCTCGATATAGAGTTTGTCTACATTGCCATCCTTAAGGCGGATGTCAATCTTGTCTTCTGCTATATATTCCTTGCCCATGGCGAGGGTAGCAGGAGTGAGGTCGCGGATGACCTCGAGCTTATATTCCGACTTGCCGACTATAGCACCGAGGGCTATAGCTATAGGGAGTCCAACCATGCCAGTACCAGGAATGCCTACGCCCATAGCATTTTTCAGCATATTGGCAGAAAGCATCACGGTGATTTTCTCTGGTCTACGTCCAAGGATTTCAGTAGCCTTGGCGGTGCAAAGTGCAACCGCCATAGGCTCTGTACATCCCACAGCTGGCACTACCTCTTTATTAATAAGAGATAGGATGCTGTCTATTGTATTGTTGTCAAACATGGTTTTCATGATGATTATTTTCTTGCAGCTTCAAGTCCCTTATTGAGGAAGTCGAGGTATGCAGGAACATCTTCCTTGAATGAGAAGCTTCCGGTAAGAGGATTACCATCGGCATCGACAGCAACATAGAAAGGCTGAGCATTGGCACCAAACTTAGTGCTCTGGAGATAGCTCCACTTATCGCCTACGGTGCGAAGAGTGCGCTTCTGACCATTCTGCTCTACCTCTATAGGCTCAGCAAGCTTTGTCTTATCGTCAACGAAGAGCGAGATGAGAATATAGTCCTTAGTAAGCTTATCAGCTACCTGAGGGTCGGTCCATACAGAAGCCTCCATCTTACGGCAGTTTACACAACCAAAGCCAGTGAAGTCAACCAATACTGGTTTGCCCTGAGCCTTAGCAGCAGCCATACCCTCTTCATAGTTGGTATACTTAGCCTCAACAATCTTGGTATTGAGGTTGAAGTCTTGAGTGTTGACAGGAGGAGCGAAAGCGCTGACAGCCTTGCAAGGAGCACCCCAAAGACCAGGAATCATATAAACCATGAAAGCCAAAGAGCACAAGCCGAGCATGATACATACTACAGGCATAGGACGATCTATCTCGCCACCAATCTCGTCGGTACGGAACTTCAACCAGCCTACGAGGTAGCAGCCAAGAGCACCGAAGATGACAATCCACAATGAGAGGAATACCTCACGGTCAAGGAGGTGCCATCCGTAAGCGAGGTCGGCAACAGAGAAGAACTTCAATGCAAATGCCAACTCTACGAAGCCCAATACCACCTTGATGGTGTTCATCCAAGAACCTGAGCGAGGAGCCGACTTGAGCAATGATGGGAACATGGCGAACAATGTGAATGGCAAAGCCAACGCCAATGCAAAGCCCAACATACCTACGGCAGGGCTTATCCAGTTGCCCGAAGTAACGGTCTCTACCAACAGCAAGCCGATGATAGGTGCTGTACAAGAGAATGAAACCAATACAAGGGTGAATGCCATGAGGAAGATAGAAATCAAACCTGTGGCATTAGAAGCCTTGGTGTCTACAGAGTTTGCCCAGCTATCTGGCAACTTGATTTCGAACCATCCGAAGAACGACAATGCGAATACTACCAACAGCAAGAACAAGAAGATGTTGAATACAGCATTGGTAGAAAGTTCGTTGAGCTTGCTTGGACCAAAGATTGCTGTCACCAAGATTCCTAAGGCAAGATAGATGATGACGATAGAGATACCATAGGTAACGGCGTCGCGGATACCCTTCTTCTT
>JAXJBE010000093.1:0-25363 GCA_036303125.1 Bacteroidaceae bacterium | reverse complement strand
GGCTATGGCTGACAAGCTGCACGAAATGGGGCTTAAGTTTGGCATTCACATCATGAGGGGGGTGCCAAAGAGCGTTGTCGGTTCTGCATACAGGCTCAAGGGCAGCGAGAGCACGCCGTGGACGAGCGTATATCAGAATACCACTCCCCCTTGCACATGGCTTAAGGACAATCTGCTCGTGCGCAATAATGAGTATGGCCAACTTTACTATAACAGCATCATGGACCTCTATGCAGAGTGGGGCGTGGACTTCATCAAGGTGGATGACATCGCCCGTCCGTTCTACACTGATGAGATACAGATGATACGCCGGGCCATCGATCAGACGGGGCGGCCGATGGTGCTGTCATTGAGCCCTGGCAAAACTCAGTATGCCTATGCGCAGCAGTGTCTCGACAATGCTAACATGTGGCGCATGATGGACGACCTGTGGGACAATTGGAGCCATGTTGACGCTGTCTTTGCTGAGGCTGACGCATGGAGCCAGCATTATCGTCCTGGCAACTACGCTGACTGTGACATGCTGCCTCTCGGACAGATATCGATGACTGTGTCTGATCCTGGATATGCGGCCGCTGACAAAGGCAGATGGACTAATCTGACTCATGACGAGCAGTACACGATGATGACCCTTTGGGGTATATGCCATTCTCCGCTCTTCTTTGGAGGCGAGATGACGCGCAATGATGATTTCACACTCTCGCTGCTTACCAATGAGGAGTATCACCGCATGCACAAGTATGGCACGGGTGCCCATCAGGTGCTCAACGACCCTGACAATGGGCATGTGGCATGGACTTCACTTGACCCAGTCACGGGTAACCGCTATCTTGCTCTCTTCCAGCGCGACAACACTCGATGGGTGCAGACGGACAAGGCTCTCTATCAGTCGGAGACAGTGGCATACACTACAGACGGACATGCCGTTGACGTGGATATCCCATGGCCGGAGGGACAGAAGACGCTTGTCCTCGTGGTTGATGACGGAGGTGACAACTTCAACTATGACCATGGTGACTGGATAAGTCCGACTCTCGTGCTGAGAGACGGCTCGGAGGTTGCCTTGACTGGCCAGTACAAGACACGCACCTTCACAGACTCATTCTTCAATCGCGTCTCTGAGAATAGGAACGTGGATAATGGCGGCAGCATGAAGGTTATGGGCAAGAGCTACTCTACGGGATTCTCTACAGATGCTAATACTGCTATCTTCTTCACCATACCGGATAACATGGATGTCGTTCGCTTCAAGGCCATGGCTGCTGCAGACGATTCTGGCATAGGGCAGAGTGGGGCGACAACGTCCATCCGCTTTATGGTCTTTGACCATAATCCGCTCACAGCAGAGATGGATGATGCCACGGCGCGCACGGGGCTTATCTCGCGCACGGGACAGAAGTCTGCCATGCTGGAGGCCGACATTCGTGGAGCAGAACAGTTGCGTATCGTTGTGAGCAACTGCAATGATGGTTTTGCCTATGATAGGGCTGACATCATCAACCCTGTTCTGATAGACAAGGACGGCAAAGAGGTATCGCTCACTACGCTTAAGCCTTCTTCTTTCTCTTCAGATTGGGGACAGTTGCTGGTAGGTAAGAATGTGGAGGGAGGAGCATTGGTGGTGGATGGCAAATCTTATACTATGGGTCTTGGCATGAATGCGCAGTGCACACTCGTCTACACTCTGCCTGAGAGCCACGGCTACACCACTTTTAAGGCTCTGTGTGGATATGACTCCAGTTGCGACAGAGACAACACCTCTTCTGCGGGCACAACGATGGAATTTATTGTCTATGCCGACAAGACAGAGGACTACACATTCGATTTGACCCTCCTCGGCTATGGCGCTGATGAGGCTGTGCCACTTTATGACGTATGGCAGAAGCAGTCTGTGGGCACTGCCACTGGTGTGCTTACTACTCGCATCCCATCTCACGGTGCCAAGCTCTTCCGTCTGGGCAACAATGAGGCTGACGCTATCCGGCCTGTTCCTGTCGATGGTGACTCTTCTGACCGCCAAGATGATAAGTCTGCGGCTTATGAAGGTTTGGGAAGTGGCGAGGTTTCGTATGATTTGTCAGGCCTCCCCATCACTCTTTCTCATGCTCCTGTATATATTCATCAAGGCAAGAAGGTGATGCGGTAGGAACTTGAATGGCTGTCTTCCCTTTTATGGATTTGTATGTAAGGATTGGATTTCTCCCTCATTGAGGGAGAAATCCAATCAAAAACATCCCTCAATGAGGGAGGAATTTTGTAATTTTCGTCCCTCATTGAGGGATAAAATAGACACGGATTCGACTTTTGAACATGGATTTATGTAGATTCCGTAGCTAACATTTGTAGCATTTGCAATAATTCCTTTGTAGCTGTATCGGATTGTCAAGGATGATATAGAGGTCGGACATGGCATCGTCATTCCTCTGTGGACGTTTGGCATGAACTACTGAAAACGTTGACAAGGAAAATAGCGTGCCAAGATTGCTCTCTTTGGCACGCTATTTTATTTGTGACGTTATGTTTTGCTTCACATCTCGTTTTTGTGATTACTCCAGACTGTATTCTATGGTGCTCACGACACGCACGTGCTTGATGTAAGGGGTATTGTCATCCCTGTCCTCGATGGAGAACTGCCCTTGCTGCGCACTGCGTATGTTGCCAATCTTGCTGCCTGAGTCATCTGCAAACTTCTGAGCGGTAGCGCGGGCATTCTGTGTTGCCTCTGCCACCATCTCCGGTTTGATGTTGGCGAGTCCTGTATATTCATATACTGCATTTATGCCGCCGCTATACTCTTCGCTGACTATGGCCACGCCTTGCTTCATGAGCTCGGACTGTCGGCGCATGAGCTCACGCACTTTGTCAACATCCTTGGATGTGACCGTGATTACGCTTGTGGCCTTATAGCGATAGTTCATGATGTCGTTTCCGTAGTTGTCAGCTTGGCGGTCAACGATGACAGGTGGATTGATGCTTATGTCGGCCTCCTTGATGCCTGCTGAAGTCAGGAAGGTGGTCACAATGCTGTTCTTCTTGGCCAGCAGGTCATACATGGCCGAGGGATCATTGCCAATTTCTTTATACTTCAGTGACCATGTCACTTTGTCTGCCTTGACTTCTCTTTCGGCGAGTCCCTTGACTACGACCGTGCGGTCCATTTCCTTAAAAGCTATGATGCCGCTACGCAAACTTGATCCCAATATGACTACTGCCACAGCTATGATGACAGATGGCAATAATGATTGCAATTTATTGTTCATTGTTTAATCCTCCTTTGGTTTGTAATTATTCAAGCACGGAGCTTGTATGGTTGTTTTATGGGAATGTTTTTTAATTAGCTTGAGGCGATTGTGAGTCTATCACGCAGCAGATGTCTCTTACTTTGTCTTCTTCCACTTGAATGTCACAGGTATATTCATGCGGAATCGCACAGCTTTGCCGCCTTGCTTGCCTGGAATCCATTGTGGCATCTGGCTAATGACTCTTATTGCCTCCTTGTCAAAGATGTACTGGATGACATCTTGCTTTTCCTGCTGGGTAGCTTCCTCTAAGAGTTGCTCCTTGCCGAGTTGCTTGGCCAGCTGCTCGCATCGCGCGTGGCTTGTAGTCATAGGCTTGGCGGATTTAATGTCCACGATATTGCCATCAGCATCGATTACGAACCGGATTATAGAGCGTCCGTTTGCGCGTTCTTTCTGCAACACCGCAGGATATTTTATATTGGAGCTCAGATATGCCATCAAGGCTTGTGGGCCACCAGGATAGGATGGCATGACATCAGCTACAAGATAAGTTACTGTGCCGTCAGCACTAACTTCGAGGCTGTCTATTTCACTATGTGTGGCATGGACATTGATGAAACTGTTTGGTCCTGTAGCAGGAAACAGTGGTTTGGATTCGGCCACAGTCTTCGTGTTGTCAGTCATTGGTGAGGAAATCGCCGCATGTGCAGGCAACAGCAGTGGCATGGCAAAGAGTGCCATGAGGATAAATCCTGATTTCATGGGAAATATAATAAATGTGGTATTTGAATATTCTTACTTTAGCGAGATGATGCGTATTCATCCTCTTATCTTGGCGAAAGCCCAAAGGACAATGACTGCGCCGACAATAGCCGTGACTATCTCTCCGAGCCATCCATACGTGCTTATGCCGAGGAGGCTGAACAGCCAGCCGCCGATTGCGCCGCCAATGAGTCCAAGGACGAGGTTGATGAGACATCCGCTGCTTTCTCCCTTTTGTATCCTGCTGGCTATGTAGCCTGCAATGATTCCTGTGATAATTCCTCCAATCATAATTTCTTTGTTTTTATTAGTTATTTGCTTTGCTTGTCATGATTGATTGCTCTCTCATGTTTCGGGGGCAAAGATACAAAATAACTCGTATGTGCGTTACAAGTTGATTGGAAATGTTCTATATGGCTTGTTTATTTAGACTTTTTTTGCAAAAAGCATGGCAAGTCCTTAATTGAATGGTTGTTTTTCTATATAAAGCCCAGAATAATGTGGACTGTGGTATAATCTGAGAGGCATAAGATGGCAGAACTGTATCATCAGAGTGGACATTGAATGCTTAACTTATCTGATTTTAAAGGTGTATGCATTTATAGAATTATAGCTTGCGCTGCTCTTGATGACTATACAATATTCTCCTGATTCTAACTCTGATGCGTCGATGAGGACTGAGTTGGTGTGATATTTTTTGTATTTTAATGGCATGGAAAAGTCTTCTTCTTTATCTTTTGTGCCAGATACAATGCTTGTTTCCATCATCTTCCAACGTCTGTATTTTTTGACTTCCTCAAGGCGAATTATGTTTAGATTCTGTTGAGGAGACATTCCGCCCGTATTGATGATGATACTTTTGGTCTTCTTGTCAATGACTAATGGCGAACCTTCTCCCTTTATGTAGAAGTATGCAGATGTTTTTCCCATACCCATAGTCAGCATAGCTCCTGCCATTTTGACTTTTAATGTCGCTTTCTCGCATGGCAGTGGAGTGACAAAAGAAGAATCTGTGTTGTCGAACATGTATGGTTCCATTTCAAATTCGGGTTCTGACTGTGCAAGGCACATCAATGAAGCAAGGCTCACTGTGAGCATGCAAATAATCTTGTTCATGTCTGTACTTGTTGTTTTATTCTGGTGATGAATCTTAATGAACTGGTGGCAGGAGTTGTCCTGCCACCAGCAAAATGAGTGGTTTTTTATAATAAATGAAAGTGTTTAAGCAGGAACATACCTGATAAATCTATTCATGATTGGTAGAGTGGTATCATAACTTCTTTTTGGAAGCTATGTGCTTGTTCAGGAAGTCTTTGTAGTTTGTGATTGAACGTGTTTTAGTGTTTGATATCATTGATGCGTCCACATATCCTACGTATAGGTAATCTCCTAAAGTGAAGAGCAATACGCATGTCTCATAGTCAGATGTTGCGTACATATAAATACCTTCACTTTCAACGAGGAACAAATAATTTGCGTCCAGAATATCCTTCAGCTTTGCCGTTGATACTTCGGAGGGATTGTATAAGATATCTACTTCTGTCAACCCTGTTGTAGCAGAAGCGAAAGAATAGGATATGAGGGCTTCCTTACCTTTGCCGCGGTATTGTAATTCGTATGCGTTGTTTGTTGACGGAGCGGCAGAGCCATTATTCCCCATGATCATTTCATATCCTTTCATGAATGTCTGTACGCTGGCTACAGAACCTCCCCATGACTGATATGTGTTGGGGATGAGTTGAGGGTCATTTCCTTCGCTTGAGGATGTGGAGCATTGGTTATACCATGCTGACAAATCTTCAAAGGATGTTCCCCAAAAAGTGTTGAACGCAACAGATTCATTCTTGAAGTATGCACCTGCATAATAAGTCTTGCCATCTTCAAGGTTAGCTGTAGCTTCGTTTGAAGGCCAATTTAACCAAGTCGTTGTTCCAGCTTCCTCTTCAGTCTGATTGCAGACACAATAATTGATTCTATTCTCTAACAGATATAAGGTGCAATTGTCGACTTCTTCCCAAGCATTCTCTCTTTCTTCTCTTATGTTGGTCTGCCCTGATGAAGATAAGTCTATGACAAATCTGTTGTCACGAGTGACGGACGGGTCGAGTAGATACTTTGTTGTAATATCTTTAGTGTAGAATCCGAGATTGACGTAGTTTGATAAGTCGAAATTGCAGTAGTAGATGTTAACGAGAGAACCGATTGCCTCTGGAGTGATGGTGATAGTCTCTTTCCCATTCACTGTTATACTTTTCGTGCTGACTCCAATGACATTAAGAAAATATATTTTTTTAGAATTTGGCTTGATGTTGACAGACGAAAGGTTTTCCTTGTCAGATATTTCCCATCTGGCATAGTTGCCATCCTTATTGGGGTTTCCCAGGCTTTGTACGCTGATGATTGTGTATGCACCTGAGTTTAGTTCTATTGACTCTTTTATGTTGTTCAGCGCAAATACGCTGGACTTAATCTCTTTGACCAACGTGCCGCTCTCGTTGTCATAAATGAGATTTGTCACTGTTATACATTGCTTTTTGTCTCTGATTGCATCTTCTATCTCGTCCTCTATGTCAAAAGTCTTATACAGATCGGATGTATTAACAGTAAATTCTATGGAGTTGTTGGATTCAACCACGATGTCATCATTGCTGCATGATGTTGCGAAAAGGCCGACAAGCGCTAATATTGATAATAGATACTTTTTCATAACGATGTGATTTTTTAGTGATTAAAACTTCCATTTCTTAAACATCCATGCTATGGATATCTCTGCGCTGCTTATCTTTGATTGCATGTTGCCAGCAAGGTCAGATGTGCCGAGATAGTAGCGGGCACTGATGTCAACGCCTGTGTTGGGGATGGTGTATCCGATTCCTGCGAATGGGCGAACATCCATTCCCTTGAGCTTGCTTTTGTCTGTGTTTATGTTGAAGATGATGCTTGAGCTGCCTCCTGCCTTGCTGGGTACAGCAAGTGTTTCAGGCGAGCGGCTCAGCGTGCCTGCAAAAGCGGCTCCCACTTCGACATGCAGGGTGTTCATGCTTGCGCTCTTCATGAATGGATAAAACTGAACGTACAGTGGAACGTCGAAATATCCGAGCGATAGATTGGCATTCTCTTTGCCTGTCTCGTCAAAAGCTATAGTCTTGACGGTACTCTGTCTATACATGAGGTCAAGGCCGAGGGCAATGAGACCTGTACCTGCTGGTGAGTTCTCAGAGGCTTTGCCAAAACGCATGTTCATTGATACTCCACCTGAGAATCCCATTCCAGATTTGTCGTACAGGTCGCAGATGTCTGGCTGGGACATGGTTGATATGTTGCCGCCTGCTTTGATTCCGATGGAAAAAGTGTTCTTCTGTAAATTGATGAATCCAATGTTCTCATCGTCCATCTGGGCAAATGCGCTCAGTGAACTGATTGCCAATGCGGCAAATGCGAATAACATTTTTTTAATCATGATGATGTTTTTGTTTAGGGGTTAATGAATCTGTATGATATTTGTAACGCATCCATTATGTGAAAGCGAGTGCTTAATACCAGTCGTTGACAGGAGTGTCATTTTTCTTTTTCTCTTCATTTTTGTTGCCAGAGTGAGTGACTGGGTGTTTCCCCTTGTATGGACATTTGTCTTTGTCCTGTTTGCATGTTGTGCATATTTCATTGACTTTGTAGCTTTGTGTCACATTTGTGTCGAGCAGCAGCAGTCCTTCTCCTGTGATTTGAATCTTATAGGTCTTGTCTCCTGTTATGGGCAGTGCCTCTTCGAATGTTACGGATGTTGCGGCATCGCAAGATTGCAAGAGCTGTCCGTCTTCTCTGAGAATGTCCATCTTCAGTTCTTTTGACTCCCATACTTTGGGTATGTGCAGGTTTAATGAGCATTTAGCTGCCTTGCCGGCATAATAGCGTATTTGAGACGTTCCTGTGGAGACTTCAAACTTGTCGTCTGCCACAAAGCCGAGCAATCCACACCTGCCATTCTTGATTACTGCTGCTGAGCCAGACAGGAAAGGGGAAGCGGCAGTGAATTGAACTGGTAATACGGTTTGCCCTTTATAGGAGTATCCTTTTCCTTCTGTGCTCTCATTGACGGTGGGAAAGTCCAGGTCTGAGTCGTTGGGTGCAGAGGGAGCGGAGAAGACAGGCTGTTTGGGCATGCCCGTTATGCTTGAGAAGCGATACAGATAGTCCACTGCGATGTCGTTGGGAGCTTTGACTTTCTTGCAGTTGCCGCCAGCAATAATGTCATAGATGTAGAATTTGCCTGTCGTGTCCCATACGTATACGATGCCATTGAAGGCATTGGTTCCTCCGTAGACTTCTCCCACACCGCTGAACATCAATTGGGTTGCTGCACCAGTCTTGTCTATCAATGAGTACTTCTTGTTCTTGAAAACTGCCGCATGTCCTTCTGTGAAAGGTTTTATCCTGTCGTACTTGTCATTGAAGTCTAATACAATGGTTCCCTTTTCGTCCACATAGCCAAGCGAACCGTTGTCTAAGGATACTGATAACAGGCCGTCTGAATAAAAGGCTTGGCCGTATAAGGTGTAGGCATTATTGCTGAACTTGTAGAAAAGACCATTCTTGTTCAGTGTGCCAGTCACCTTTTCCTTGCCATTGTCACTGCTGGTTAGCAGGGCGATGTTGTTGAAGAAACCGGATAGACCATCGTTGGTGGCTTCTGCAACAACTGTGCCTTCTCCGTTGATGAGTCCAATCTTCCCGTTTTTGACGACCTTGTATGTGTTCGGTGCTATGTAACTGATTTCGTTGTACACGGAAGGCTTGACAATCCAATAGGCTGTCTGACCGTAGACAGGTGGCAGTAGACAGAGTAGCGTCAAAACACTAAGTGCTCTTTTCATCACGTTTACTTCTTAGATTGAGTTACACTGACTACAAACCGTTCGTATTGACTTGCGAATACAATCTCTCCCTTGCGATCATCGCCCTTGAGCTGTTGAGCTACAATCTCCAGATTTGATGTTTTGATGTCGGCGTCTTGAGCAATCTCTGATGTGCTTGACACGAGTCCCTTGATTGCAGACAATCCCTTGCCCAAAATGCCTTTGGTCTTCTTGACTGCAACTCGTATTTCTATCCAGTCAGGTTGAGATTCCACATACCAGTACTGGCCATTGCTGTAGGTGGTGAGGGAGTCTGAATTTGTGTAGAGTTCTAAAGTCTTCTTGCCGCCTTTGTATGTGAACTCTAAGATGTTTTCGCTTGTGCCCAGTTTGACAGGTTTTCCCTTTTGTGTCACAGTGAGGGACTTGGATTCATTTTCGTATGTGAAGTTGACGGTTTGTTTCCTGCCTATTGTAGTTGGGTTGGCATCGGCTTCGATAGTTATGCCAGAAGAGTCATTGTTGCGTGTGGCTTTGACAAAATCTGTTTCTCCTTCCATTCCTTTGGGGATGCTGAAACTCCAGTTGCCTGCTGGTGCTGTGACTGTTATGGCAAGGTTTCCTGCTTTGTCTCCCTCAAACTCTATGAGCGACTGGCTGAGTTCGAAGACTGGGGATACAGGCTCTGCTGTGGTCTTTTTGCCAGATGTTTTTGGTTTGCTGATGATGCTGATGTTGTTGTTGCAAATCTTAATCTGGTTATCGCACATCTTTTTCTTTTCGGCTGTCGTGTAGACAACTTTTGCTGATTGGAATTTCTTTATTGCAGCCTTCTGTGAGGCTACTGTTTGGGTTTGCTGCAACTTTTGTCCTTCCATGAAGAGTTTATCACCGTTGCTCTGTCCGAATACTGCTACCGACATGGACATCATGGCCATGAGGGCAAATAATCTAAGTCTGTCGATTAAATTCATGATTATCTATATGTTTTTTATGAGTGTTTATGGCTATAGAGACAAAGAGTCTGCTGCTTGGGGTATTTTTTCTTTATCTTCCTGCTGGTTGCTATCCGTAGCCTCAGCCTTGTTCTGTTGGATGAATTTATCAATGCTTTCGGCTCTTTGCAGTTCTTTCTGGGCGAAACTCTCTTCGCCCAGTTCTGTGAGTAGGGTTGCGTTGCTTCGCAAATTTGTCTGAATGGAATCGAGCTCAGAGAGTATGGATGACTTCTTTGCTTGTATTGAGGTTGCATCAATGTTTTCCAGTTTGTTCTCGCTGATGATGCTTTCTGTCTGG
The DNA here is from genome assembly GCA_036303125.1 of Bacteroidaceae bacterium. GTDB lineage: Bacteria > Bacteroidota > Bacteroidia > Bacteroidales > Bacteroidaceae > Minthosoma. The sequence continues at coordinate 15,210 of JAXJBE010000093.1, read as the reverse complement.
ACAAGCAGTTTGTATGCAGAGATGTAATCGTTTTCGTATGAGTCTTCGTTGACGCGCTGCTGAGCTTTCTTAATCAGGTTGTCTGCATCGGTGATGTTGCTGCTGACCAAAGTCCTTATCTGTTCTTCAGCCTGTTTGGCCTGTTCGATTTGTGCGAGTTCAATCTGCTCTTGTGCTTTATCCTGCTTGTTCTTTATTATTGCCAGGACAGCTCCAAGCACAACCACGGTCGCAGCGATGGCTGCAATGAGCGTGTACTTTTTCCTTGGAGACATGGCAGGCTGCGCTCCATCCATATTCTCCAATGCCACTCTCATCTGTGCAGAAGTCTGATATCTCAGTTCCTGCTTCTTTTCGCATGCCGTGGCTATGATTCGTCTGAGTGCCTTGTTCTTGATCTTCTCTAATGGCATCTTGCTTTTCAGCTGTTTCTCCAGAATTTCGTGGCGAGCGCCTTCAAATGGAGTGTGCCCCAGTATGCACTGGTAGAGCAGGATGCCCACGGCATAGATGTCTGTAGTCTGATTCTGATGAGATATGTCACCAAGAGCAAGTTCAGGAGCTGCATATTCAGGTTTTCCCATAAACTTGCCAGCAACAGTGAGTGCCTTGTCCCCTGTAGTCAGATTGTTCATCTGTTTTGCTATGCCAAAGTCGATGAGCTTGATGTGGCCGTCAGCTGTAAGCATGATGTTGGACGGGTCAATGTCTCTGTGTATATACCCTGCATCATGAAGAGCCATAAGGCCAGACAGGACGTTGATGACAACGATTCGGGCGAAATGCTCAGGGTCGTTCTTGAAGTCTTGCATCATTTTGATGGCAAAGGGCACGTCTTGTCCGTCTCTGTCCTTTGTCTTTCCCTCAAGGATATCGGATAGGGATACACCTGTGAGCAACTCGCTGATGACATGGTAATGCTTATTGACCATGCCGTTTTGTGACACTTCGGATGTCTCCACAAAGCCCAGCATCTCAACGAGGTTGTCGTTGCGAAGCTGTATCTCAGCTTCCCTTCGGGCGCGCTCGTATGCGTTTGCTGGCAGGTCGTTGAACATGAATTTGATTGCAATCGGGCGAGTTGAACCTGTGCGTTCGTAAACGCACACGCCTTTATATACCTTGCCCATGCCGCCTTCACCGATTGGTGCTTCTGACGAGTCGAGCTGGTAGACTATGCCTTTCCTTTTCTCTTCTTCACCTTGTATTCTGATTATAGCCATGGTGTTATGTTGATTTGATTCTAATTAAATGGGTGTGGTGCTATGAGTGTTGAATATGAATAGCTGTGTTAATGTTCACTTGGGGGCAGTGATGTATTCTATACGCTTTCTTATTCTTTCGATTGTTCTTTTTGCATTATCAGTAGGGACGAATAGGGTATCCTTCCCTTGCGTAACTTCTTGAACCTTGTTGTAATACTCGTATGTCTTTTTTCTGAGCCTTTTGTCTCTGAGTGTTTTTAAGAAAGATTCTTCACCTTTAGAGCGTCGGCCTTCCCATAGCCTTTCAAGGATAGTTCGAATGCTGTCTAATCGATGTTCAAGTTCTTCTACAGCCTTGCTCTTGTCTTTCTTCTTCACGTTCAACATCTTCTCCAAATGATTGTACACAGAATCGAGTGGGGCAGCCAACGGAATTTTAACATCATGTTCTTTAACACCTTGTTCTTTGGTTGTGTCTGTGCCATCACGCTGAGAGCCGATTCCTTTTTCTGAATCCTCATTGCCTTCTTCTTGGTGTCCGTCTTCAATATTGGCAATTATGTGTCTGCCAGAGTAGAGATTGTCGTTAAGTGGATTGCTTGGTGTATAGTGAGTTACATTTTTATTATCAGTGTTATCAGTGGAATCCGTATGTCTTTTGATTACAAGTACTACTGCTATTGTTGCAGCAAGCAAAGCCAATACAGACAGGGCTATATAGAGCATCTGTCTCATGTTCATCTGTGTTCCTAAGGAAGAGATGGAGGAGAGAGATAAGAAGGGGCTCTTTTTGATAGAATCTTCCAATATTTCAATCACCGCCAGCGTATGGTTGTCATGATGTCCTCCACCTGCGAATCCGATGCTGTCAACCTCCATGGAAAGGTTGCCTGCTATTGCTGAGAGTTGGCCTTGCGCTGACAGTTTCGGCAGTAAGTCTTTATGGGGCATTACTCCCCAAATGCCATCTGTGCAGATGGCAAACCTGTCGCCTTTCTTGTAGGGCAGTTCTTCCACGTCTGGCACATTGTTGGACACATTGCCCAGTCCTCGTGCTATGACGTTTGATTGTGGTGAAAGGCGTGCTTCCTCCTCTGTCAATGCTTTTTTCCTGACCAGTTCGGCTACGAGCGAGTGATCTTGGCTGCGGTATATGCAACGTTTGCCTCTGAACAGGTAGCACCTGCTGTCGCCTGCATGAGCTACGAATGCTGACTGTTTGCTGACAAGCAGCGCTACGAATGTGGATCCCATTCCCCTCAATGCAGGCTCTTTCTCCATCTTCGCCTCTAACGCTTCTTGTGCCCTGACTGCTGCCATGCGTAATGCTTTGTCTGGTGGTGTGGATGAATTGCACTCACGCAAGGCAACAGCAATCTCTCTCTTGACCATGGAGGATGCAGTGGCACCACCAGGTCCCCCTCCCATGCCGTCACATACGACAAGGAGAAAACCTAATGGTGTGTCTGTATAGCCCCAGTCATCTTGATTCTCTGGCCGACCGCCTATCATGGAGATGCCGTAACCTTGAATCGCAACTATGTCTGATCTTATAGGATCCATTATCTGTTTGTTGGTTTATATCTATAATAATTGTGCAAGTGAGAGTATTCCACAGAATAGTGCAATGAAAGATGCAACGATTAAGACTATTCCTATTATGAATATGATAAGTCCTGCTTTGTTCCATGCTTCATGACTCTTGTTGAATTCGTCTACACTTCCCCATGTTTTGTTTTCCCATGACCATTCAGTGCCTTTGACACCGAACAATATTGATATTCCGATATTAATGATAAAGCCAAATGGGACAAGATAGTCTATAATGTATGTTCCTATCCAAATGAGAATCATCCACCAACAACCATGGAAAAGTCCCCATATCCAGTTCAGGGTAAATGCGCCCCAGCACCATTGGGAGAGGTCTGGCTGTGCTGGTTGCGCAGGGACAGCTACAGGCTCGCTCACTGGTGCGGGGGCTTGTCTAAAAGGGGGAAAGAAAGAGTCTATCTGATTCCAGTTGATCTGATACTTGCCTGCTATCATGATGGTGTCTCCATGATTGATGGGGACAGCTCGTTTGTGCACGCTGATGTTGTTTATCATCGTGCCATTGGTGCTTTGGTCTCTCAGCATCAGTTGGCTACCGTCATAGTATAATGTGGCATGCAGATGGCTTGCATACTGGCATTTAGAATCAAGATATATGTCGCAATTTCTTGAACGTCCTATTGTTATTTCTCGTAGATTCATACTTCCCCTTTTTACGGTGTGTTATTAGTTATTTGTTACTTCAAATGGTATGGCTTGCTTTGTCTCAAGGTCGTAGAGGGCATAGATGCCCGCTGCTCCTACAGGATAGACAATCTTAGTGGTGTTGTTGATTGATGTCTCAGACTTCAGAGGATTGATTTTGTTCATCTCAAATATGTCAGAGCTGAAGCAGTACACAATCTGCTTTTTCTTGGCCTGTGTCTTTGTGAGGCGAACAAGAATGAAGTTCTCTGATGACTTGTGCTCAGGGTTGTTGTATTCTACGTTTACCCTTGTGTCAAGTCCTGCGCCTTTGATTATCGTGCGATTTTTGATGTCGCTCAGAACCAGCAGAGTGCCTTGCTTAACCACAGCGACGGAGTCTGTGGCCAATCTGTTTATAAGCACGACACCATGTTTGAGGATGATGTCTTCGATTGGATTGTACTCTTTGTTCTCTTCCTTGCTGTATTCTGCGACATCTGTGAATTTTATCATCTGGCTTGCACCTGCAGGCTGTTGTATGACAAGGTAATTGTTGTTGTCAGTGAAGTTGCGCTCAACGATGATGCCCTTGAATGTATTGCCGCTTTTAGTCCTGACAATGTCGAGAAGCTTGCTCTGTTCGAAGATTGTTTGGTTGTTGTTTATGCCCTTGTAGTAGTATTTGACCACATCATTGATGTTGAATGTCTCGACTGTTCCGTTTGTATTGTAGAGGCTGAGTGTGTTGTTGTATGTCTCGCCTGCATATTGTCCCTTTATTTCAGAACCATTCTTGAGTTGATATATGCGGTCTATGCCAGAGAGATCGGTCTTTTCTCTTCTTGCGGAAGTGATGGACTCCACATCGGACCAGTTGAATGTGTAGGTGTTTGGAGTCATCTCTAAATATTTGATTGTTGCGCCCTTTTCCGTAACTTTGATTTTAGTTATGTTGGAACGCAGGCGTAACAAATCCTCGAAGGTCTTCTGCTTGGCCTCTTCCTTTGGGTCGATGGCTACAGAGTCGGCCACAGCTGTAGAAGTGAAGATGACCTCGTTGAGGGTTAGGGTTCGAGTGTCACCAGAGCCGTTAAAGGCATTGTTCTTTTCTGCCCAATCCACCCATTCCTTGTCGAGTTCGTTTATTCTGTACACGCGCTCTGTTGTGGCGGCGTTTGTTCCGCTGATGCAGATAGTGGCATTTTCAGTGCGGAAGGTGATGTTGTCTTGTCTGTCTTGATGTTGGATGTATCCGTTAAGGACGCTGCCGTTCTTAAGATGGACTTGCTGAACAACCGTTGCATGAGATACTGCACATAACGCAATGAGCGTCATTATATATAATACTCTTTTCATTTTCGTCTTATTTTTTATGAGGCTTTTCAAGGAGTTCTTTTACATATTGAGCTTTTATGCCATAGTTGTATCCTTGGGTGGCAACTTGGCTTTTCCCTGCGTGGTGCACGCCAATTAGCATTCCGTATTTATTAAACACAGGCGATCCACTTGCCCCACCTGTTGTGGGGGCGTTATAACCGAAGTCAAATTCGGAATCCTGCTGGATGATGTTACCTCCTTGGGCTATCACTTGCAACCCTTTCTCGTTGCCAGACCTCTGCAAGAACGAGTCGTTACCCTCTGGAAACCCTATGGTGTAAACGTGACTACCCACTTTCAATGCTTCGTTGCTGCAATCAATAGAGTCTGTCACATTTATAAAGCGAGCTCCTTGAGGCAATTCACCCTTTTCGGATTGTATCAAAGCAACGTCGTTGTTGATGTCATCTCCTGCAGATAGCACTCTGCACAAGACTGCATTTTCGTTGGAATAGTACTTACCTTGTGGCACAAACATCAATCCGTCGAGCACGCCTTCTACCTTCAACTGCGATATGTAGGCTGCGTCACCTGTTACTATTCCGTAGACTCCATTGGATTTGTAATCCTTAAAGGATAAATTCTGAGCGAATACTTTTTTGAAAACCTCTTCTGCTATGGCCTGATTGTTGCTGAACAACCATGGTTTTACCACGTGTAGATTTGTGACGATTTGTCCATCCTGGGAAACGAAAAATCCTGTGGCTGAATATGAAGGTAATTGTACTGTCGAATTGACAGGATGAATTTCTCCACCTGAGATAAAGAAGTTTTCTGGCATTCCATATTCTTGGAGCTTTTCTTGTGGCACTCCTGAAACATGGTAATGGTATATTCCCTCAATGTAGACCACAGAATGGTTATACATCGCATATAATTGGCCATCGTCATATTCTTTTGGTGATCCATTTATAAGTTTATATGCACCAAAACCTATTCCCAAAAGGACAATAATAGAGGCGGCAATGCCTATGATGGTTTTCCAAACTTCATTAGGCCAAAGCAGATGGCTGAGATCCACGGGCACACCTCCACACACGACTGCGCTTTTTCTCTTTATCCTGTATGGTGTGTTTGATGTGATTTTAGTGCCGTCAACGGTAGTGCCGTTTTTGCTGTGGTCTATGATATACATCTTGCCGTCCTTACCTTGCTTTATTGTCGCATGGTAGCGGCTCACTGTCGCGCCTGAAATCTGAATGTCGTTGTTGAAGTGGCTGCCGATACCGAAGATGGCTCTGTAGCCAGAGTTATCTTCAGGCATGGGAACTTGACTCCACTGAAGTTCAACGTCAGCGAAGCGTACTGCGTCGCCTCTCTTGACATTGACAGGCTTGCCAGGAGCGATGCGTTGGTTCATGATGAAGGTGCCGTTGCGACTTCCCTTGTCCTCCAACATCATATCGCCGCTGTTAAGAATGGTCAGCTCTGCATGGATGGAACTGACTTTATCGCTATGCATCACTATGTTGCATGAAGCGTCTCGTCCGATTTTTAAGAGTCTCATAAGTTTATTGGCTTTAATGGTTTATCATCTGTCACCTCGAGTGTTGTTTACGGGGTGCTTCCCCTTGTATTCACACTTGCTGGTTGGCTTGTTGCATGTAGGACACTTTGGTTCCTCTTCTTTCTTCTTTTTATTGTCTGTTTTAGTGTCAGTCTTTTTAGGCTTTGCAACTGGCTTCTTCTCTTGGTCTACTTTGTCTTCCTTTGTTTTTTCTGTTTTTACAGTGTCTTCCTTTTCTGCTTTGACAGAATCCGTTTGTGTTGTAACAGGTGCTGCTGGCTCGTTAGACTGCCAATATTGGGCTCCGATGATGACTCCAACGGCAATAACGATGATGGCCGTTCCGATGGCCGCCCATGTCATATAGCTTGTTTGCTTGGGAATCATGTTCCAGTCCAGCTTGGAAATATGGGCAAAGGATATGTTGTCCTTTCGTGTTACGGGTACTGGCACGTTTGATGATATGCGGATGCCGTTGACGTATGTGCCGTTTTGACTTTGGTCGATAATTGTCATTTTGCCAGAAGGGGTAACGTTGAGAACGGCATGGCGCCTGCTGATGACGTTGGTGCTGTCGTTGATGACAATGTCGCATCCTGTTTCTCTTCCTATGGAATATGCTTTCATTGCTGTTGTTATTTAGGATTGTTGATTATCTTTAGTATGGAATCTTTAGCGGCCTGGTCGCTGGCTCCTTCAATCTTATTGGCATGTTCTTTGATCTGTCCCATTTTGTTCATGAGATTACCAATTTCAGAGTTGAGGGAATCGCAGAGAGCCTTTGTTGAATCTGTTGGTAAGCCTTTAGACGCAGGTGTATGTCCCGTATATTGCATCACGTTCAGTGCCAGACTGATGATGAGTGCCAAGCCTAAGGCTCCAAGGATTATTTGCAATTGTTTTGACATCTTTGGTTTGAGTTTAGAGTTAATATTCGTTTCGACTATGGCAAGGGTGAGGTTGTCGTGGCCTCCGCCTGATGAATGTCCTATGTTGTCGATTGTGGTGGCGATGTCATCGGTAATGGCGCCAAGCTTGCTTTTCTTGCTTGACACTTTTTTTATCAGTTCAGGTTCTGGTACGGAACCATGGATGCCGTCGGTGCATAGCATGAAGCGGTCGCCCTTTAAGTAAGGCACCTCATTGATTTCCACTTCAATCTCAGGCTTAATGCCCAGTGCTCGGGTGATGATATTTGACTGAGCCGAGAGTCTGGCCTGCTCTTCTGTGATGATGCCTTGGGCCACCATTTCAAACACCATGGAGTGGTCGAATGTTCTGAACACTTTCTTTCCAGCCCTGATTTGGTATACTCTGCTGTCTCCCACGTGGGCTATGAGCGCGCTCTTTTCTGAGATTAGCAGTACGGTTGCGGTTGAGCCCATCCCTTTGAGGCGGGGATTGTCGTTGCCTGCTTCAATGATGGCAAGGTTGGCTTTGGCTACAGCCTTCTTGACGATGTTGGAAGGCTCTTCTTCTCCATTGGATTCTGCTATGCTGCTGATGATGGTGCTGACAGCTATGGTAGAAGCCGTTTTGCCTCCAGGACCTCCGCCCATGCCGTCGCAGACAGTGACCAAGTAGCCCAATCGGGTCTCTTTCCATCCGTAGGAGTCTTGGTTTTCCCCTCTTCCTCCAATGCGTGACTCTGCAAAGGCAGTCAGCGTTGTCAGATTGTCGGTGCTTATTCTTTGTAGTTCCATAGTTCGTTTAGATTATCAATAATATTACAAAGAAAACAAAAACTATAAGTGCCATGACTGATACTACGGTGATGACCATGTGCTCTTTGAACCATGTGATTATTCTCTCAGAGAGTGGTGGATCAGGTAGGAGAGACTGGTTGATTGCGCTCTTGAACTCAATGGCTGTCTGGTACCTTTTTGTTTGATCTTTTTCTGTGGCCTTCCATATAACTTTCATTAGTTTGGATGGTATCGCAGGGTCGCTTGGAAGGGGATCCTTCAATTGCTTGGCCAAGGTCTCTGCTTCAGCTTCTGTATCGAAGGGATTTTTTCCTGTGAGTAGTTCGTAGAAGGTTATGCCCAACTCATAGATGTCGGTCGTCGCGTTGATGGTGGCAGAGGCATTCCCCTCCTCCCTCTTTATTTGTTCGGGGGCTGCATATTGTGGTGTGCCAATAAACCCAGCTTGGGAGAATTTGTTTCCTCCGTTCATGCGTGAGATGCCCAAGTCCATCAAGCGAACATTGGAGTCGTTCTCTATCATGATGTTGGACGGCTTGATGTCTCTATGTACTACGCCTTTGGAGTGGATGTAGTCGAGCGCATCAAGAATGGAACAAACGACCTTGCAGATTTTCTCGACTCGCTGAGTGTTGTCACCAAAGTGCTTCACATATTTGTCGACATCTTCTCCTTGCACGAAATTGCTCAAGATGAATATTGGGCCATGGTCTGGTGCCCACTCGCAATAGCCAATCATCTCTACAAGGTTGGGGTGGCGAAAAGCGAGGGATGCTTCTAAGCGGGCACGTTCTCTAATCATCTTGTTATTGGCGTACACGTCTTTTACACGTTTGATGGCTACTACTGCGCCATTGTTGCAACGGTATCCTCTGTATACGTCACCCATGGCTCCACTTCCTAATGGAGGTTCTGTCGGATTGTAGCAGTACCATTCACCCATGACGAATAGATACAGGTATGGATCGTTGGGTCTTTGTACTACTGTGTGTCTTGCCGGGTTTGCCATAAGTGTTACTTGTCTGTTCTAAACTTTATTCTTTCTTTTGCGACTGATAGGACATCCATTTGGTTTTCTATGAGCTCCGTATAGTGGTTGTCATTGTTTGCTTGAGCTTTCCTGAGAGCCATATTAAGCAGACTGTCTGCTTTTTCGATGTCGTAATTGATTTCTGTCATTCTGCGGCCTCCACCGCCAAGATAGTCGCAAGCTAATTCATAGATGGCTTGATACTTGTCGGGATTCTGTTCTATAGCTCTTTTCAGTAGTCTATGTGCCTTCCCGTTGTCTGGCGTGATGTGGCAAGCAGACTGGAGTTGTCTGATTGAGTCGGGGCAATAGTCTCCTTCTTTAAGGCTTTTGAAATAAAGGCGGCTAAGAAGGAAGCTCGCTTCGGAATTGCCTTGGGATGAAAGAGAGTCGAGTTGCTTAAGTCCCTGCTCGCGAGTTGGGTCTTCATGCAGCAAAGCTACGGCTGACTGATATGTCACATTTTCGATTGGACGTTCCGGTTCAGATGGCTGGATGATGTCAGGAACAATGGCTGCGGCTATTGCGCATGCTGCAGCCCCACATAATATATATGTATATGCTGCTTTCCATTCAAATCCGGAAGCACCTCCCGATTGCATCACCTTGTCAAGATCGACACGAAACTCTGCTGCGCTCTGGTATCGTTTTCCGCGAGACTTGTCTGTTGCTTTTGCTATAATCTTGCGTAGGCCTTTATGCTTGATGAGCTTGAGAGGCATGGGCGAGTGCAGTTGCTTCTGCAGAACGTCGCTTCTGTCGCCTTCGAATGGTGGATGTCCTACAATGAGTTGAAACAGCAGAATACCTACTGCATACAGGTCTGTCGTCTGGTTTTGTTCGCTGATAGAACCTAAGACTAATTCGGGAGCTGCATATTCGGGTTTGCCTACAAATTGACCGGCTTGCGTTAGATGTTTGTCATGCGATGTCAAAGCGTTGAATTTCTTTGCTATGCCGAAATCAATCAACTTGATATGGCCATCAGCGGTCACCATGATGTTGGTTGGGTCAATATCACGGTGGATGTAGCCTGCGTCATGCATGGTCATCAGTCCAGACAAGATGCATTTGATAATGTTTACAGAGAATCTGTTAGGATCTTGGTGAAAGTCTTTGAACATTTTCTCCGCATAAGGAATGAATTTGCCTTCTTGATTAACGAATTTGCCTTCTAAGAGAGAATCTAATGAGACTCCTTCAAGCAACTCGCTTACAACGTGGTAATGCCGTTCAGGCTCTCCTATGACACTTTTCCCCTCTGTCTCAATAAATCCAAGCATCTCGACAAGATTTTCATGCCTGAATTGTATGCTGGCTTCCCTTTTGGCTTTTTCTATAGCATACGCAGGCAGGTCGCTATAGATGAACTTAATGGCGACAGTTCTCGTCTGTCCAGACTTTTCGTCAATCTGGTGACCTTTGTATACTTTGCCCATTCCTCCTTCTCCCAAAGGCTTGTCCTCTGAGTCGAATTCGTAGTAGATGCCTTTTTGCCTTTCAGCTTTGCCTTGAATCTTGTATAGAGACATGTTGATTTAATTATGAGAATTACATAGGGATTGTGCCTCCGTGATTTCCACCAGAAACAGAACCGTCAAGTCCTACTGTGCCGCCTGCGTTGTTCATGCCGGTTGTTCCGCCACCCCAGACAGGAGGCTCGTTGTATGGATTGAATCCGCCTGGACGTGTCGCGCCATTGGGGAATGGTGGGAAATCATCCTCTGGCTCTTCGTTTTGTGAGAGAGTTTCGGTTGCAATAAAATCTTTTGAGACGGAGAGGCCTAATGAGTTTGCATCGATAAGAATAAGATATAGCTCATAATTGTTGCCAATGGTGATGACATCACCGTTGTGGCACTCTTCTGCTGAGAATCCGATGGACTCGCCGTTAATCATGGTTCCATTTGTGGACTGAGAGTCTGTTATGGCTGCAATGATGCCGCTTTTGATTTGCCTTGTCACGATGACTGCATGATTTGATGAGACAGTTCCTTCTGGAAGGACGATGTCGGATTCTTTGGACTGGCCAATGGTGTTGCGTCCCATTTGAAGAGGCCAATATTCTCCCATCCCTGTTCGGGAAACCGAATATAAGAATCCCACGATTGGCTTGCCTGGCTGGATTGTTCTCTTTGTCTGTTTGTTGGTGGTGCATTGAGCGGTTTCAGCATGTGTGGATTCTGTTGTATAGTCCTGCATGCCAGGGACTATAGTGCCTTTTGCTGGCGAACTTGCTCCTCGGCTGTAAAAACCTCCTGCATTGCCCGGGGTGAAATCGTTGGATTGAGTCCCTGCTGGCTCTAATCCTTGGATGACTGTTTTGTTCTGTGACATAATCTGCAATTTATAGGATTTATAATTGTGTTGTTGCTAATATGTTATGTATACGTGAGCTATTCCATACCTGCGTATGAGAAAATCCTTCACAGGATGGCCTGATATAGGCAGTGCTCACTGTTTACAGAGCGCAAGACACAAAAAATGCGTGAGTCGAACTGTTGTCCGTCCCACACATCGAGGCTCTAGCACTGCCTATCAAAGTTGAACGGACAACGTAAGAGCCCACGCCGTATGAAATAATGTCACCGTTAGGAGACCTATATAAACATCAAGACTGCCTGTTGGCGATTGTCAACAGAAGGCAGTTCGTGCTTACAAGGTCTCCACGGGAGAGATATAATCACACCCGGGACATCTACCGCTGGCTGTGTTCAAGACTTTGATTGTGTGAATTTGCTAGATTCGATGTGTCAAGAACAGAGCGTCGAGTAAACGCCTTTTTAATATGTCTGGACTTCAATGTTTCCCCACCCATATCCCGTCAAGCAGTGAGATGGCCGAAACTGCCGTCTCGTTTGACACGGCGTAGACTGCCAGCCTGTTACCTTTGGGCTAATAGCCGGAAGTTGTTGGCGGCTTGTTTGAATGTCCGTTGCAAATGTAGAAAGTTTTTATGAATTGGCAATGTCTTTATTGTGATTTTTTATGGTTTAAGTACAAATTTATTTAAAATGGGAATGAAATGAGGTAGACAGAGGCATGGAATGTCGTGTGTTTGGGCATGGTGGGGAGCATGATGATAGGTGTTTATTGCTGTCAGGCGAAAGATCCTCCTGCTCAACACTTCCACTGGGCTTGCTCCCAGCCCCTCGGGAGCAAGCCCCCAACCCCTTGGGAGTCTGCTCACAACCCCTCGGGAGCAAGCTCATTGGGAGTGTTGGGCCTGCTGGATATTGAGGGGCGGTCTGCAGCCGTGGTGGAGTCTGCGTTTGGGGGTGAAAAGGGAAGTTCGTTAAGGGTGGATATGGCTTAAATATGGGGGCGGAAACGGGCGAGGTATTCGATGGCGGTGACTGGCCAAAGGGGAACTTTGCGGAGGTTGGTGCGGACTGCTGGAATGTCGAGGAGAAGGAAGAGGATGGTGAGGATAGCGGAAATCCAGGTGACGAGTCCGTAAACTTGCTTGAGGGCGATGCTGAACATGTTGGGCAGGTATCGGTCGGTGAGCAGCTGCCCGAAGTCGGTGGGCTGGATGTGCAGTAGGGTGAGCTGGTGTCCGTAGAGGGAAATGTCATCGTTGAGGTAATGGGAGAAGAGGGTGGTGTAGAATCCGTAGCCTGTGGCTCCAGCAAGGTACATGTGGAGAATGTTGAAGATGAAGAGTCCCATGAAGAACTGTTCGAGGTCGTGGATGGATTCATGGAGTGACCACATGAGGGTGGAGGCGAGGATGGAATAGGCGCAGCCTCGCAGGATGATGGGCAGATGGTATTGCTCGATGTTGACGTGGCGGTCGATGGTGAGGTACATGAGTAGCGAGTAGGCGAGTAGGCAGCCGAAGGCTATGCCGAAGAGCCGCCACACTTTCCATCGCTTGAGCCGCAGCCAGTAGAGGGCTATTGCGACTCCGAGATAGATGCCAGGTAGGGCGAATAGATAGTGCGTCTCTTTGGTGAGTTCTTCGAGATGGTAGACTTCGCAGTAGAGGATTTCTTCGAGGGTGTGTTCGCATCCGAGGAGGAGCTCGGCGAATATGGTGACTATGAGGATGGGGATGACGTTGCGTAGGGTGAGTATATGGAGGTTGACGAATGGATGCGTGACATGGCGCAGGCGGTGGAGCAGGTAGGCTGAGAGGATGAGGGCTGCGGCTGTGAGGATGTTGATGGTGGGTGAGGCGTACCACTGGAGGTAGTCGCCGTAGACGAGGATGTAGGAGACCATGAGCATGAGGAGGCTGATGAGCAGTCCGCTGGACAGGTCAATGCCACGGAGGGAAAGTCGCTGAGGCAGTGGGCAGAAGGGACGGCAGAGGGTGGCCTGTGTGAGGATGACGAAGCACATGGTGGCTACGGTGAAGATGTGCATGGACTGCCATGTGAAGTGGTGGGCGAACCATGCAGCAAGCCATCCGCTGCCTTCGATGGAGGTGAGCAGGACGATGTGGAGTACGGGGAAGAAGACGGCGAAATCGCGTTTGGGAGTTATCCACAGCTGGATGTTGGACATGCACTCGAAGGTGGCTTGCAGTTTGGCCATGCCTGAGATGAAGCATGTGAGGAGCAGGAGCGGCATGAAGGTGGAGTGCATGGTGATGAGGTTGCAGATGGCGATGATGATGGCAGAGGTGCACAGGAGTTGCTGGTTGGTGAAGCGGAACTTCATGCGGAAGAGCAGCGGGAAGTATATTGCCATGCCTGCGAGGCTTGCGTAGAGGAGCATGAGCAGGTCCTCAATCATAAGGCCTGTTGTGCCGCGGATAGATTCAAGGGCTCCGAGGTATATGCCGCTGCTGAACTGTATGCAGAAGACGGTGAGGATATATATCCATGGCTGAAGGATGCGTGGTACCCATGGGCGGAACATGGGCATGGCGAAGATGGCGGGGGTGGGAGGTGTCTGATGCATGGTGTGTGTGTTAAGTGTATGATAAGTGTGAAATCTGTAGCTTGTGTATGGATGCCATTATTATATATAATGTGTGTGGCGGCTCATCAGTAGAGTACTTCGCATTCTACGTTATATCCGGCGCGAAGCTTAGAGAGAGTGGACGGGTCTTGGGTGTTGAGGTTGATGCGGACGGTGATGCGCTGTTCCACCTTGACGAAGTTGCCTGTAGCGTTGTCGATTGGTATGAGGGAGAAGGCGCTGCCTGTGGCGTCGGAGATGCGTTCGACGGTGCCTGTGAATGTTGTGTCGGGCACGGCATCGGCTGTTATCCTGACGCTGGCTCCTGGATGGATGTGGGGCATCTGGCTCTCTTTGTAGTTGGCTTCTACCCAGATGTCGTTAGCATCGACGATGTTGAGTAAGACTTGTCCGGGGGCTACGAGCTGGCCTGTATTGATGTCTTTTGTGCCTGCTATGCCGTCGCATGTGGCTATGATGTAGCAGTATGAGAGGTTGAGTTTGGCAAGGTCTGCGGCAGCTTGCGCAAGTTCGAGTGTTGCTTCTGCTGCTGAGAGATTATGTCCTTGCTGGCTGCGCTGCACGTGCTGGGTGTTGCGTGAGCGTAGAACTTGTTCGTAGCGTGCGCAGGCAGAGAGGTAGGCTGTGTGTATGTTGTCATATTGCTGCTGGGTGACGGCATGCTGGCTGAGCAGTGTTGCATGGCGCAGGTCTTCTCTTTGCGCGTTTTCCATGTTGATGCGAGCTTCCTCGATGGAGGCATTGGTGACGCTGATGCCTGCATCGGTGATGTGGATGGATGAGTCGGTGGCTTTGGTGCTGTGCTGTGCGCGCTGCAGGTCAGCAAGGGCTTGAGCCAGGCGCAGGCGGTATTCTGTGTCTTCGATGATGACGAGAGTGTCGCCTTTGTGGATGCGCTGGAAGTCTGTGAAACGTATCTCTTTGATGAAGCCTGAGACGCGCGTGCTCTGTGGCGAGATGTGTTGGCAGATGCGGGCATTGTCGGTGTATTCGATGTTGCCGAAATGGCCGAAGTGGCAGATGACGATGATGATGCCTGCTGTGAGGCAGATGATAATGATTGTGTTGTAGATGTAGCGGAGTGTCTTGTTGTGTTCCATGATGAATGCTGTTCTTTATATGGTTTACCTGTTGGCGGAATTAATTTAGTGCATACTTAATTCTGCCAATGGGCTTGTCGTTAATGAAGTTTACGTATTGCAGAATGGTAAGTGC
>JAXJBE010000092.1:0-2017 GCA_036303125.1 Bacteroidaceae bacterium | reverse complement strand
GCACTAAGTATGTATGGCAGAATACAGCCAACTACAACTTCGGCATTGGCAGCGACCACGACTTCACTGCTCTCCTTGGTCACGAAATGACACAGACCGTGAAGGAAGCAAGCACTATCGAAGGTGACGCAGGTGCTGAGCACTACTTCAAGAGCTCATTCTATGATGTCAGCAAGATTGCTACTCCTAAGACATCTTCTTCATACGTAAAGAGCGCTATGCTCTCTTTCTTCGCACGTCTCAACTATTCTTACCTCGACCGTTACCTCTTCCAGGCTTCCCTCCGTGCTGACGGTTCTTCCGTTCTTGCTGAAGGTCACAAGTGGGGTTACTTCCCATCAGCAAGTGCTGGTTGGCGTATCTCTGAGGAAAAGTTCATGGCTAACACCAAGTCTTGGCTCGACAACTTGAAGCTCCGCGTATCATGGGGTCTCTCTGGTAACGCTGCTATCAACCCTTACATGACTCTCGCTACCATCTCTGCCATCGTGCCTAACTCTACAAACAAGGCTCCTATGACAATGGCAAACCCTGAGCTGACATGGGAGAAGACTTCTGCATTCGACCTCGGTCTTGACTTCTCATTCCTCAATGGCCGTATCAATGGTGGTATCGACTACTACATCAGCAAGACTTACGACCTCCTCTACTACATGACTGCTCCTGCATCATCTGTATATACCTCTACTCTCGGCAACGTGGGTGAGACAAAGGGCCGCGGTCTTGAGGTGTCACTCAATGCCGTTCCTGTACAGACAGAGGACTTCAAGTGGGACGTAAATGCTTCTCTCACCATGTCTAAGGACGAGGTAAGCAAGCTTCGCGATGGCGTTGACCAGGTAGTTGACGGTAATGACATCCTCAAGGTAGGCGAGTCTGTCTCTGCTTTCTCTCAGTATGAGATTCAGAACTGCTGGGGCATCGGTGAGTTCGACCAGTACGTTGCTGACTTCAAGGCAAAGACAGGTCTCGACTTCCAGAAGCCTTATACTGAATATGGTACCCCTGGTACCCTCCGCGTTGTCGATCAGGATCAGAACGGTATCATCAATGATGATGACAAGATTATCTTCAATCGCACTCCAAAGGCTATCCTCGGTATGACAAATACTTTCACCTACAAGAACCTCTCACTCTCTGTACAGATGATGGCTCGTCTCGGTGGATACATGAACTACGGTGGTTACAACCTCTATACTTACGACAATGCCAACTGGGGTGAGCTCAGCTACTGGACTCCTCAGAACACCAATACCATCATCCCATCACCAGGAGCTTCAAGTGCTGCAGGTGCAACATACAAGAATGCGGTATGTATGGTAAAGGCAGACTACTTCAAGATCAAGGATATCACCCTCTCTTACCTCTTGCCTAAGAGCGTGCTCAAGAACGCAATGATCCAGAATGCCAAGTTCTACTTCTCACTCAAGAACTTCATCACCACTGGCGAAATCAGCGGTTATGACTCAGAGCGTGGTGGTGCTGTGACATTCCCACTCGCTAAGCAGGTAGTTGTAGGTGTTAATGTAACATTCTAATTCCGATACAATACAATGAAAAAGTATATCAATATATTCCTCGTAGCTGCCACATTAGGATTTGGCGCTACATCCTGCTCTGACTTCCTCGATGAGGACAACAAGACAGGTGAGACTGCTGACCTCGCTTACCAGACCGAAACTGGTATCGACGGACTCGTCTCTTCAGCATACGCATACACCCGTGGATGGTGGGGCAAGGAGCCTTCACTCGGTCTTGCCGAGATGGGTTCTGACCTTTTCTACTATGGTTACGACAACAAGCAGAAGTCTCTCTGCTCATACGACCTCTCTGCTGAGTGCTATGGTTACTCTTCTACCGGCGGTACCAACGCCGTAAACGACAACCATTGCCTCGACCAGTACTGGGAACTCTTCTATGCCGGCATCGACGTATGTAACAATGCAATGAAGTATGTGCCTGAATGCAGCGCAATCGAGCAGGGCAAGAAGGACGCTTACCTTGGTGATGCTTACTT
>JAXJBE010000091.1:0-1804 GCA_036303125.1 Bacteroidaceae bacterium | reverse complement strand
TGCTATGGCTGGCACCAAGTTAGGCGAGGCCATTGCCACACTGAACACTAACCTCGAAGAGACCAAGCGTCAGACGGGTGAAGTGGGTGATGCCTACAACGACCTATATAATGCCAACGTGAGGCTGAACGGAGCCATCCGCGAATGTTTTGGGTACGACGGGTGGAATCAGATGGCAGCAGGAATTAAGGCCAATCTTATCACTGCATTGTCAGATGTAGTTGATGGAATAGGCAGAGTAAAAGACGTCCTTACATCTGATGTAGGCACTACTATCTTCGATACAATATCCAGTGCTGCATTCTCAGCGATGGGGACTCTCGGTCAACTGTACAATACTATTAAACACGTTATTAACCTTCCAGGTAATATTGTCAATAGTGGCAATGGTGGTGGTAATACTAAGACTGGTATGAATGCCATCCTTGAGAGTATCATGAGTTATAACAGCAAGGATGCTCGCGAGAGGGCATATCAATTTTATCTTAGACGTATCAATCAAAGATTAGCCAAGAATCAGACTACCGTAGTCAAAGATGACGGAAACGGACATTATACCGAGAGCACAAGACCCAACCAGAATGCCAACAACAAAAAACTGCTCAATGACAAATTGTTACTTATCAACAGCCACGACAGACTTATCAATGCGCCAATAAGGAAAAACAACAGTACAAATACTCCACCAACCATTACGGTTAACCCAATACCGACAACTCCTACTGGCTCAGGCGGTGGCGGAGGTCGCTCTGGCGGTGGTAGAAATGGCAGAGGTAACACCACCCCGACAGAGACGCAGAAGAACCAGCAGGAGATTAGCCGGCTGACAACAGAGTACCAGGCACTCTCCGACAAGGTGAAGCAGGCATCGGACAGTGAGGTGGCATCCATCAACAATCGTATGGAGGCCATACGCAGCGAGATTAAGCAGTTGCAAGAACGCAATGCCGAGATACAGTATCAGGCTGACGTGGCACAGGGCAAGTACCCCGCCACGATGACAGCACCTGAACCGATAGTCAAGCCTCGCACAATGAATCCGGCAGACACCGTAGCCGGTGTGATAAAGCAGAACCTGTCAGCCAATGGTGACATGAGCAACGTCAAGGCATTGCCAGAGCTCACAGCAATGGAGCAGGCACTTGCCACATTGAAAGAAGAGCAGGAGCTCTACGGCGCCAGCTCATCAGAGGTATGGCAGTCATATCAACAGCAGATAGAAGACGTTGAGAACAGGATCGAGCAATTCAAGGGTAAGAGCGTGTCAGCGGCACAGGCTACAACCAAGTCATGGAACACGGCTGCAAGTGCCATCAACACCGTTAGCAGTGCCATAGCAATGATTAAGGACCCTGCCGCTAAGATCATGGCTACTATAGGTCAGGCTATTGCCAACGTAGCACTTGCATACGGCGAGACACTTGCCAAGGATAAGACCTCAAAATCGAATGTCTATGCCTTCATTGCTGCTGCAGCATCGGCAATGGTGAGTATGGTCTCTACCATCAGCACTATCAAGTCGTCAGCCAAGTATGCCGAGGGTGGTATCATCAAGGGCAACAGCTACAGCGGCGACAACATCCAAGCTAACAACGGCGCAATCAACCTCAATGCGGGCGAGCTCATCCTCAACAGGGCACAGCAGGGCGTCATAGCTTCCTCCCTGGGCGACAACAGGGCTGTACCCGTGATGCAACCCTACGTTGACGGCGAGGTGATATTCCTTGGCATGAACAATACGAGTAAGCGTCACGGACGTGGTGAGATAGTCACAACATCAATGTTAAGAAAATACGGATTAATA
>JAXJBE010000090.1:0-2505 GCA_036303125.1 Bacteroidaceae bacterium | reverse complement strand
GTTTAGACCTCCGAAAAAACTACGGCTAATAGAGGTGGCGGCTCCTGGATAGCGTGTCAGTAAGGACAGTCGATAGTTGAAATAAGGGAAAAGGAGAAATGGCATCATGAGCGCCTTGGGGTGTTATGTATGTCTTGCCACTCCGTGTTCTCCTCATAGATACTCTCATCGGCTGGAGGCTGCAAGAGACAGCCCTCGTCATCATAGACAGGAGGCGGCAGAAGTTCAACAGGTGGAGTCTCTTCGCCTTGTTTGTAATCATCTTCTGAAGGCTGTCCAACCTCATACTCAAAATAGGTATCACCTTTCTCTTCCCTTTGTTTGGAGTCTTGTGGTATCGGAGAAGAATCTGAAAGTCCGTCCCCGATGACATGAGTATTAACGGAAGGGGAAGCAGTATTATAAGAGGCAGGAACATGGGGCTGTTGAATGTCAGTAGTAGCAGGATTGACACTGCTGTCTTTCTGCCGCCCTGTGCCATCGGAGAGATTGCCTTCCGAAGAGTAAGAGGTATCGGATGGGACATCGGACACCGATTTCTCTTGGGTGGCGGAAGTCACGACTTGACGGTTATAGAAGGGATTCTTGATGGCTTCCTTGATGCCGTCAACATACCAGAAGGCGATGCAGAGTATCGTGTGAATAGAGGTGCGGTTGTTCCTCTCGGTTGAGAGAATACCCACCTGATTGAACAGTTCCACCACCTTTGCCGCTGTCTTGCGGTCACACTTCCAAAGGGCAGACAACTCAACAGTTGAGATGGCAAACTGTCCGATGGAGAGTGAAGCGGAGAAGCCTGTCTTCTGATAAAAACTCGGCTTGGTGGAAGCCATTGATACAAAAGTGTCGAAGGCGGTCATGCGGTGGAAGCCCTGCCTGTCGTCCTTCAAGAAATCGAGCTGCTCCTTGGTCAGCAGGATTCCGTATTTTATGCTTTGGTTACTCATCTTGAAAAAATGGTTATAAGTGAAACGGATTACTCAGCAAAGAGAAAAGGAATGTTTATTCTTTTTCCCTTTCGTAAAAAAGTGGATTCCGTTGGTCTATTGTCCATCATGTCATTCTTCTCCATTGGGTAATCTCTCGTCCTTGTCCCTCTTCATGGAGGCAGGCTTGTTCTTCTTGCTCTTCTGCAACATTGCCAGATGAGCCTCGAAATCTGCCTGTTCCTCCTGGGTCGGTTCGTGGGGTTTATCCCAAGAGCCACCTGACTCAATCCATTTTATCAGCTGGTCTTTGAAGAAGTAGAGCGTGTTGCCTCTCTTGTAGAAAGGGATGCGCCTCTCAGATGTGTAAGCATAGAGCGAAGAGACCTTCTTTCGGACAAAGGCACTTGCCTCTCTGATGTCCATAAGAACATGGTTATCCTCGCTCGGAGCATTGCCGATTCTCTGACCAATGTCATCAAGACGAGTCATCATCGTATTGACCTTCGTCAGAAGTTCGCCAACTGCACTGGGCAGTTGGTCGAACGATAGTGCTTTGTTATCTTCCATTTGTTATCCTGATTATGTTATTCACTTATGTCTTGTCACTCTCTGCTTTGGTTGGCATTTTGAGCGAGATACGTTCTGCCGCATCACGTTTGAGTTCGTCCACCACATCGGCATACACCTGAGTAGTGGCAAGATTGCTATGGGTAAGCAGCTTGCTCACGGTGTAGATGTCTGTTCCCTCTGCCAGTTGCAAAGTGGCGAAGGTATGGCGGAAGCAGTGGAAGGTGATGTGCTTCTCAATGCCAGAGGCCTTTATCCACGGCTTGAGGTACAATGCCACTGTACTGTTCGTGAGGTTCTTGAACACCTGTCCTGTACCTCGCTCACCACATAGTTGCAGAGCCTCTTCACTGATTGGGAGGATAGCAGCGGTGGACGTCTTCTTTGTGATAATGTCCATTCCCCAGCCGCCATCAGCCAACTTGACGATGTTCTCCCACTGGAGTCTGATGCAATCAGAGAGGCGAAGACCAGTGAGGCAGGAGAAGAGACCTGCACGGCGAAGGACATCACTCTTGCAAGGAGTCTGAGACAACTGCAACAACTCTTCCTTGGTGAGGAACTGCCGCTTGTTGCCATGAGCCTTGGCACGCACAAGTTTCTTGGCTATGTTCTCTTTGAGCAGTCCGTCTTCGTATGCGATGGCAAGAATGCACTTCAACTTGGTAAGGTTGTTGTTGGCAGTCGTACCCATCATGCGCTTGCCATTGTGCATACAGGCATCCGACAACAGGTAGTCGAGAAAGCCCTGGCAGTACTGAACGGTAAGGTCACAGAAGCGGCACTCGCCATGCGTGTAGTTGTGGAAGTGCATGTCGGCGGTTGCCCAGTTCTGGCTGCTTCCACGTTCAATCATGAGGTTCTTGAAGTATTCCAAGAAACTCTCCTTGCCCTTGTTGCGGTCGAGGAAGCCATATTCCTCATTGATGATGGACTCAGTCCTGCGGCACTTGATGATTTCCGCTTTCTGAATCATACTCTTGTTATACTCCTGCTGGAAGCGTTCAAC
>JAXJBE010000089.1:0-5614 GCA_036303125.1 Bacteroidaceae bacterium | reverse complement strand
ATTCTGTTCCATGGGTGCAAAGGTACAAATAATTATTCTTTCTGTATCGTGTATGCACCATCTTTGGTTAGGCTGCCGTCTTTTTGCCACGGAAGTTTTCACATGCGCCATTATATTGAAGTAACAAAATATAACTTATCGGCATATTATGAACGAAAGAAAGATACAGCGCGACTACGTGATGGAGTTCATCTCCCGACGTGAGGAGGATGGCGGATTGGGCTACAGGACTGTCAGCCCGAACATCGTGAGCAACGAACTGATTATCCCGTCGGTGCTGGGCGAGTTTGTGCGCACCAACGAGCCAGAGGCATGGGAGCGGCTGCTGCGCAGGCATGACGGCGATGAGCGGCAGTTGGAGGCTGCACTGAAGGAAGCCGTCTATCGGCGTATGCTTACCTACGCCAACGTGGCTGTCTTTCTGAACAAGAACAAGACCATCACCTTTGAAGACGAAATCATTCCCTTGTTCTACCTCTCTGGTTCAGAACTGATGGAGGACAAGGAGTTTGAGAAGAACATTTTCTGTGCCGTGGAGGAAAGTGAACACCGTTTTGTCTTGAACGGCGAGAAGGTGAGCACTACGGTACGTCCCGACATCACCTTCTTCGTCAACGGAATATACTTCGGCTATATGGAACTGAAAACTGTTTCCATGGGACAGAATGCCGAAGAGCACGGACGCAGGAAAGTGACCAAGGACTATCTATGCACGATACAGTCCATCTGCCAAAAGGAAAAAGAGGGAACAAAATACACCGACACGGAGCGCAGGGAACTGCTTGCCCTCTTTCATAAAGCTATCCACCTCGCTGCTTCCGACTGCAACCAGACCTTTGTGATGCGCAACGTAGCGCAGTTTGAGGACATGGCACTTGCCAATTTCCGTGAGGATGTGCCAAAGGGCATGGACATACTCCAGACGGAGATGAACAAGGTGTTCAAGGACAATCCCGTTTCCTCACCCCTGCTCACAGGTAAGGCTGCCTTTGAGGAGGTGGTGCGTGCGCTCTACGGCAAGCGTATGGTGGAGAAGGAAATCCGCTATTTCAACTTCTTGGAGTATAAGTACAAGAAACTGGAGAATGGCAAGAAGGTGCGCATCAGCAACAGCGGCAAGCTTATTTGCCCACGCCCCAAACAGAAGTTTGGGTGCGACAAGATCATGGGGCGCATCAAGGAGATGCTCGACCATGAGCAAGAGCCGGACTACTATATGAACCAATTGCGGCAAGACATGCTCAGGGTGGGCGTGCCGCAGGAGAAGCTGGAGGAAATCATACGCAAGCGACAGCAGTTCTACAACAACAAGTTTGTTTATTCGCTGCTGATGCAGTATGCTGCTGGCTTCGGCAAGAGCAACATCATAGGGTGGACAGCCCTGCAACTGAAAGACTACCGCTACGAGGGACACTTTGCCTACGACAAGGTGCTGATGGTGGTGGACCGTGTGCAGCTGCGCGACCAGCTCGACACCACTATGATGAACATGAACATTGACAACAGCATGTTTGTGGAGGCCAATAACAGTCAGACCTTCATCGAGGCTCTGAGCGACAAACGGCGAATCATCGTGGTGAACATCCAGAAGTTCCTCGACCTTCAGAATGCCATCAACAAGGCTGGTGCCACACTGAAGAAGATGCGTGTGGCGTTTCTTATCGATGAAATCCACCGCAGCAACTCTGGTGGGAACAACAAGGAGATGATTGACATCTTCTCCCGACTGCAAGAGACATTCAACGCCGGAGGAAAGAAACTGCAGAAGAAGAACCTGCTCGTCGGTTTCACCGCCACACCCAGCGAGGAGACGCTTACCCGATTTGGTGAATACCGCTGTGTGCTCGACCCTCCCCTGTGGCAGCCCTTCGACCATTACTCCATGCAGGAAGCCATTGCCGACGGCTATATACTCGACCCGACGGAACATATCTTCCCATACGCTGTGCCCGTTGATTTCGCCCTTCCTCCAGAATTGAAGGACAAGGACTTGGACGACGAGGTGATTATCCGTGAGAACAAGGCTAAGGTCTATGCCTTTGAGCCTCGCATCAGGAAGATAGCAGAGTTTGTGGTAGAGCGTCTGCTCAACCTTGTCTATCTGAAAATCAAGGGAGAGGGAAAGGCGATGCTGGCCGTGTCGTCCATACCCAACGCCATCACCTATTTGAGCATCATAAAAAAGATATATGCCGAGAAATGCAAGCAGCCACAGTATGCCAAATATGCCGATGCTCCCATAGCAATCGTATATAGCGACAGTCAGGGACAACCTGCCTGTGCAATGTTTAACGACGGATCGTCGGAGGAGAAGGTGATTGGCAATTTCAGACAAAAGAAGAACGGACTGATTATCGTGGTCGATAAACTGCAGACGGGTTTTGACGAGCCGAAGCTGCACACGCTGTTCTTGGACAAGGAAATCAGGGACATAAATGCCATTCAGACCATCAGCCGTGTGAACCGCACCTGCAAATACAAGACGGAGTGTCACGTGATAGACTGTTCGTGGCACAACGTGAACCAAGCCAACATCAAGACGGCATTCAGGAAATTCTGCGGAATGACCTGCTCACGCTTCAATCCCGAACAGGAAGCCAAGGAAGTGGCAAGGATGTATAAGGAACTGCTTGCCTCGAAGCCCTATGTGGATTGGTTTGGCAGATTCCAGAGAGAATGGGAAGATGCCCATTTCGTGCTTGACATGGAGAACTGGATGTGGCAATGGGTGACGGAGTGTTACAAGAATGAGGAGATAGCCATCAGGCACAATGAGGAAAACGAACTGAAGCCGACCGACCCAGGGTATATGCCCGAAGTGAATCCAGCCCGCACCGTGCGTCGGCTCTTCGGCTCCTATCACAATACGATACAGTCACTGAGAGACATCTATGTCATCGCCCCGAAATACTACGACAAGACCTTCCTCGACTTCTGGCTTATCTATTGCCGCATCTATCGTGATGCCATCAGGAAGCCCGGCGACGAAGGATATGAATATGTGGTGGAAGACAGCGACGAACTGCCTGGTTTCACCCTCGTGGAGGACGACGGTGAGGACGATGGAGGCAAGGGCGGTGGCAGACGGGGAGGAAACGACAAGCCGGAACGCCCCAAGACCATCAGCATAGCCCGAATACTGGAGATTATCAAGCAACTGAATCTCCAGGAGGCATTGTCGGCACAGGCTGCACAGCTATGGTTGAAAGAGGTTGGGCTGATGTTCCAGCAGCTCAACCAGAACGGTGACCTCTGCGCCACCATCACCGACAGCAATTTTGCCGACGAAGAGAAGATGGAAGCCTACAGAAAGGAACAGAACAAATATGTGCGCACCCATCTGAAGCCTGAGAAACGTCCTGACTTCCTGCAGCTCGACCGTTTCAAGCAGATGCTCAAAGACAACATGGAACATCTGTATGCCATCTTTGCGTCATCGTTGAATGGCGAGGAGCATCGGGAAACGGATTTCGACTACGACACCACACATACTGCTAACGGCACTGCCGCACCCACACCGCAGAGCATGGAGGACATCCTCACTATGGTGCGCAACATGTATCGCCCCAAGTATGACCAGAGGGCATTGAAGCAAGCCATTGTAGAGCAATTCACAGACAGGTTTGCCGATGTGGCCCACTCCATGAGGGGTATGGAGGAGACGGTTGACAATCTCTTCATGGTGCTCGACCTTCCTGCCGTGGAGTCGCTCGATGGTATGGGACTGGTGGTGAAGGAATCGCTCAACATGGTGTTGCGTTCATCAGTCATGGAGACTATGGAGAAGCGTATGCACCTTGACCAGTTGCTTATCAAGTATGAATCATTCTTGAAGAAGCTCTATCTGCTCTGCAATGACAGGGAGTTGAGGGGCAGAACACCCGATATGTCAGCCACCTTGACAGACACTATCTTTGCCATTCCCTCGTTGAAGCGGTTGAAGAGAAGCACCAATCCTGCATTTCAGGAGTTTGACACCAAGCTCACCCTGCTACGCCAAATGAGAAATGATGAGGCTCATGGTGCACTCAACGTCAGTGAACAGGACATAGACATAGCCTTGCAGATAGTGGTGGATATGTATCTCTACGCCGTAGGTACGAACATCACGGAGCTGGAAATAGCAGGACACTATCCCGAAATGGAGATTAAACCGCAGAATGACGTATCAGAAGCGACCGTCTTGTCGGCTCCTATAATCTATCAGGAAATGGAACAGGAAATTGAACGTGCGGCAGAGTCTGGAAGACATGGGGATAGTAACGAATAAACGAAACAAATAGTCAAAAATGTGGTGAAGCTTTTGAGGGAACTTTGTCTTGTTTAGGTGAAACATAGAGGATTTTTCATCACCATTGTCATTTTGAGGTGGTGGGGATGCTGCCATCTGTATGTGGCCAAACACTCCCAGTCTGCAGACTCAACTCTCTCAGCGAGCTTGCCCAACACCCTTCGTGAGCTTGCTCCCAACCCCGAATGAGCAAGCCCACAACCCCTTGTGAGCTTGCTCATTTGGAGTTGTGGGCTTAGCGGAAAAACCGTATGAATGTTGAATATAGTGCATGCACCCGGGGGTGAGTGTATATCTATGCTGATAGAAGGCTTCTTGATGGACTGTTAGTTCTCTCCCATGTACTGGTATTCGAAGCTTGAGCTTTTGGCAGAAGGAAACTGCGAACGCGGATCTACATCGTTGCGATTCTTCAAATGGTCGATGATGCGGTTGTAAGCGTCCATTGCGCTGTTGGCTTTTTGCTTGACAGTGAAGGTGGTGTCAAAATATTTGCACTTGCCTGTTGTGGGGATTGTCACGACTCTCTTGAACTTGATGCTTGTGAGCCACCAGCCTTTTTTCTCTTCATGGAGGGCATCGAGGATTGTCTTCTTGCGCTCATATAGGTTTTGATTGCCATTCTCGTTTTGAGCCTTGCGCATTGCTTCTTCTTCTTTGAAGGCTTCGAGCGTGCTTGCTTCTGTCTTGAGGAAGAGGATATAGTTGGAGTAGTTCACCTTCAGGCGGAATGGGAATACATTGGAAGAGTTGAGGTATGTGGTGATACGATTCTTAGCGTTGTTCTCCAGCTTTATTTCTGGTATTGTCCCAATGAAGTTTATGGCTTCATCTACAGATGTCACGACTGTCTCGTGAGCGAAATATCTAACGTATAAGTTCATCTATTTAACGATGTTTTTATTAGCTAATGTCAGAGTTGTTTTATTAGCGTAATGTCAGTGATGCGTGATTATCTATGCAAAGTTAATGGTTTTTCTGTAAATGTCAAAACAATAACCAGAAAAACTTAGTCGTGAATGCTTATTCAGACTGTATGATGCTGTAGATTGAAGCTTTAGGGGTGTTCTATAAATTAGTGTTTTGTTTTTATTAGGGTGCATCTTTTCCGCTTGGTCGATTTTGGCCTCTCACTTGCATCTGTCTCTTTTGCATTTAGGCACGATGCCCGCATCGCTGACTTCGTCTTCTTCCTCCTCACTCGGGATAGTTCAAGCGAGCTTGACTCTCCTCTCATTCGAGCGTCAGTTCCTTCATTTAAAAGAGATATCTGCTGCGTGATAGTCTCAAAATCGCCTCAAGCTAATTTATAGAACACCCCTT
>JAXJBE010000088.1:0-33413 GCA_036303125.1 Bacteroidaceae bacterium | reverse complement strand
TCCTGCCCTCAAAGTACGCTTGGAGGGTGGACACGAGCAGAGACTTGCCGAACCGCCTCGGACGGCTCAGAAAGATATAGTTGCTGAGTTTAATCATCTTGCAGATGTACTCGGTCTTGTCAACATACAGGCAGCCCTGTTCCACAATCTTCTCGTATGTCTGGATGCCCACGGGCAGCCGCTTGAGTGTCTTGTTCTCCATATCAATATGATTTTATTATCGAAGATTTCGGTTTTTCTATTTATTCTGCAAATATACGGATGTTATCCGAATTGGCCAAAAGAAGGAGGGATAAATTGGTGTTTGGCAAGGATAATTAGCCACTCTCTAATCCCCGAAAGCTCGCAACCCTCTGTGGGCCGACTCCCGAGGGGCTGTGAGCCTGCTCCCGAGGGGTTGTGAGCAGGCCCATTGAGGGTGTTGAGCAAGCTCATTTGGAGTGTTGAGTTTGCGTGACTTTTGCATTGAGTCAGGGGCACACTCCTTTAACCATCCGGTCATTGCCATACATATCTTTGCGGAGTTCCACACCTCGATATCCAATAGCCTGGAGGAGGAGTGCGGTCCTATCCCCAAAACGGCTGTTAACCTCAAAAAGGAGAATGCCGTCAGGGGTGAGTAGGTCAAGGGCGGTGAAGGCTATCGCGCGGTAGAAGAGAAGAGGATCAGCATCTGGCACGAAGAGGGCAATATGGGGTTCATGGTTGAGGACATGAGCCTCCATTTCTTTCGCCTCCGACTTACATATATATGGAGGATTGCTGACAATCATCGAATAAGGGCGTCCACGGCGCGGAATATACTGGCCGAGAACGTCGACTTGCTTGAACTTCACCTTCACCCCGTGGGCATCGGCATTGCGCTGAGCCACGTTCAGAGCCTTGTCGCTCACATCCCATGCCGACACATTCGCCAGAGGCAATTCGGCAGCCAAGGACACGGCGATGCAACCGCTCCCCGTGCCAATGTCGAGGACGTTCCGTCGACTCCCGCCCCACGCACATGTATACAGCGCTATAGCCCAGTCGACCACCCCTTCTGTCTCCGGACGAGGTATGAGCACACTCTCATCCACGATGAACGAGCGCCTCCTGAAGTCAGTCTCACCAAGTACATACTGCACAGGTTCGCCACAGCTCACACGTCTCGCACTCTCATATAGCAGTTCTCTCATATCCCTGCCGTCCTTGCCAATCAAAGGCTGGTCTGCAGGAGTCAACAAGGCTTCGACCACATCCATTCCGGCCACCTTCTCTATCAGAATCCGGGCAATGGCACGGGATTCTCTTTCCTCTATTCCTCCCGAGGCTATTATCGTTCGTACATCTCTTAATAAATCCATAAGCGTTAGCAATAATTTAATGTTTCTCAAATAACAGAGGGGCATATCTGTGCACAACACGCATTCAACATTTTTCCACCTGTCATGCGCTCATAAGCCATCTGCCGCAAATTTGCGACGCAACCTGCAATTGCTATGCAAAGTTATACAAAAATGAAAAACAAACGGACGCTTTACGATTATTTCAGATATTTTTCAAAAATAATCCAAGAAAAATTTTGCCAAACCGTTTTTTTTTACTTCTTTGCAAGCCAATTCGCAAAAACATCATAACTAACAATGCCTTTTTACCGATGTGTCTGACATCTATACCAATGCCTAACACGTTGGATTATCAACGACACAATCCATGTCATTGCCATAGAAAAGAGACATATTATATATATAATGTGCGTATACAATATAACTAACTATAACAGACTTATCAAAAACAACTTAATCATATTTGTTTAACTAATCTTTATTAACGTATTATGAAGAAATCATTACTTCTTCTGGCAACAATGTTATCGACTGGTACAGCGTTTGCGCAGTGGACAAAACCTGAAGTCACAGCTCAGGACATGACACTGAATGACACTATCTATCTCTATAACGTTGAAGCTGGTGGCTTCTTATTAGGAGCGAACGATTGGAACACACGCGCATCTGTAGGTTCCAAAGGCTACAAAGTTATCATCAAGGAATCCGAGGAAGTTGGATGCTACTGGATTTGCGACTCTGTAGAAACACAACAAGCGGTAAAGGCTATGTTCGCAGATAACGAGCAGTCTATCTGGGTGGACAACCTTTCAGGCGCTAATGTCGACACTTGGTCTATCTCCAAGCTTTCAGACGGCTACTATGAAATTACAAACACCGCTATTGGAGCATTTCCTCTCGGTGTAGCAGAACACTGGCAAGGCGACACGGGCAACACTCGCCTTTGGCTTAACAACCCTGATTTGACATACAACAAAGATGTAGACGGAGAGGAAGTCGCAACTCCAGTCTTCACAGGTGAATTCTACAGCAAATGGATTTTCGTTTCACCAACAGAGTACGAGAAAGTTCAGCCAGCCGTAGCCCTTTGGCGAGCAGCTAAATCACTTGAGAGCTATATCAATACAGCGAAAGCTGAATACTCTGCAGCAGACTTCTCAAAAGCAGAAGCAGTATATAACAATTATTCTTCAACTGTCGAAGAACTTGATGCAGCGAAGGCTTTGGTCGACAGCGCCATAGCTGAATACAAGGCTTCTCTTGCATCGTTCGATGAGCCTGCAGATATGACAGACCTCATTGGCGATGGTTCTTCTATAGACCCGTGGACACGCGAGTTCACTGGCACAGGCGAAGTCGGCACATGGCATCTCAACACATGGTCTACAGAAGCAAACGACGGCGCTGACGGCACAGACATGGTTACACCATTCTGCGAGGACTGGGTAGCAAGCGGCGGCACACTCTCTGACCAGAAGATTTTCCAGACACTCAAAAATGCAGCTCCTGGACTCTACAAGTTCACCGCAAATGTACGCGTTTACAGCGAAGCTGGCGAAATTCCTTCTTTCGAGGGACTCAGCATGTTCTTCGGTGAGGAATCCATCAACCCTCAGGATATAACATCCATCTACTACAAGAATGGAAAGAGTGTACTCTGGAGTTCAAACTACTTCAATATTATCGCTATTGTCAAAGAAGGTGGCGACCTCGAACTTGGATTTGACATTAAGGGCGCGAACTTCAACTGGCTTGCATTCAAGGGTACGAAACTCACATATTATGGCAACGAAAACGTAGAAGAGAACGCAGCCAAACTCTACAAGTTATCATACTCGTATGAAAAGGCCGCAGAAGATCTTGAAGCTAACGCTACATATATTGAGGCATACAACAATGCAGTAGACGCATTCGAAGCAGCCACTACAACAGAAGAAGTCATAGCAGCAGTCAAGGCAGCAGACGAAGCAAAGGCTGCACTCAATGGCAATGTTGACGCATACAAGACTCTCCTCGCTAAGTTGAATACATTCGAGAATGCAATCTCAGAAGGCGGTTACAACGGCGAAAAGTGGGGACTGTTCAGCGACTTCATGCAAACAGAAGACGAAGTCGAAGGATGGCCACTTCCTACAGGCTATGACATCCTCACCAACAAGAACTACTCTCTGACAACAGAAGAGATTAGTACTTATCTCACAACTGTCGATGCCCTCTATCAAGAAGCTATCGCAACTTCACTCAATCCTGGTGATGACTGCACAAGCATGCTTGTCAACCCTGCATGGAAAGAAACTCCTAAGGGTACAGGCTGGACTGAAGTATCTGGCAAGTGCACCAATAAGAATCTCCGCGATGGCCTTGATGCCTTCCCTTGCGCAGAATCTTGGCATTCAATATTTGACTTCCAGCAAACAGTCAAGAACGTTCCAGACGGAATCTATTCTATCAGTCTTAATGGTTTCTGCCGCCTTGATGACGGTGAAACAAGTGTGCCAGCTGAAATCTACATGAACGAGTTCTCTACCACTCTCCAGAATGTCGCTGACGATGGTCTTAATCCAGATGATGCTCAAGACGGATATAACTGTCTCATCGACTACGCTTCTCTTCCATGGAAACAAAACCCACTCTTCGCAGACAATTCAACTGACAAACCTGCAGGATGGGATCTCGGTGACCAGACAACAGTCAACGAAAATGGCTGGTATACTCCAAACGGTATGGTTGGAGCATCCATCGCATTCTCTGCTGGACGTTATGAGGCTAAAACATACGGTCTCGTAGAAGGCGGCGAGATGAAAATTGGTGTCCGCAACTACAAGTCAACTCATGTATGGGCATTATGGTCAAACTTCAAACTCACTTACGAAGGTAAGACTGTAGAATCCATCAGACCTGTGCTCGAAAGCAACGTTGCAACCATGACAGCATTCCTCGAGAACAACGAGGATAACCTCAATGACAAGGCTAAAGCAGACCTCACAGACTATATCAATCAAGCTACAAAAGCTGGCCAGTCTAACGACGCTGACGCTATGTGGGATGCACTCAAGGCAACAAATGTCGGTTTTGCAGAAGTCAAAGAAAGCGCAACTGCATACGCTGCAATAATAGCAGCTCTTGACGACCTTGACGGAGTCGCTGGCGATTACTACGAGACTGCATCTGCCGAAGCTCAAGCAGCATACGCTGCCGTCACAGCAGAGGATGCGACTAACATGTCTGCAGCAGAGCTCAATGAATACCTCGACCGTATCAAGACTGCAACTGCAATGCTAAAAGTGCCAGATACAACAGGTGCGTCTGACGACAATCCAATCGACTTAACGTCTGTCATCGTCAACCCATCATTCGACACAATAGACGACTTCACTGGATGGAATGGTGACAGCTTCGGTGCTGGCGGCACAAAGTCTACTTGCGCTGAGCGTTACAACATGAACTATGATACTTATCAGGATCTCGCTGGCCTCCCAGCAGGTACA
Source organism: Bacteroidaceae bacterium (assembly GCA_036303125.1). GTDB lineage: Bacteria > Bacteroidota > Bacteroidia > Bacteroidales > Bacteroidaceae > Minthosoma. The sequence continues at coordinate 28,600 of JAXJBE010000088.1, read as the reverse complement.
TACAAGGTTACTGTATCAGCATACTACCGTCAAGGAAGCATCGCCAACGACTACAAGGCATTCAAGGAAGGCGACAAGAGCAACTACAATGCATATCTTTACGCACTTGGCGAAGGTGACTCATGCAAGGCTCCTATCATGTCTCTCAGCGCAGGTGCTGTAGCAAGCAGTGAAGCTCCTGCAGGCGGTGTAGATGTAGGTGAAGATAGCGGTCTATCTGTTCCTAATACAATGGAAGCATTCACTAACTGGAAGGAAGCTGGTTTCTATCTCCCGACTGATGAATTCAATACTGTCATCGTCAAAGTAGGCGAGAACGGAAAGCTCCGTATCGGCGTGAAGAAGACTGTTAAGCTCGATACAGACTGGTCTGTCTTCGATGACTTCACTCTCACATACTACGGCGCTAACAGCTCGAAGCCTGTATCTATCGAAGGAACTGAGGTTGCTGAGTCAGACGCTGCTCCAATCATCACGACCCTCTCTGGCGTACGAGTTAAGTCACTCGTCAAGGGTATCAATATCGTGAAGATGGGCAACAAGACAATCAAAGTAAACGTGAAGTAATCATATAACTACACAACTCTAACGCAAAGAGGCGAGCCACATGGCTCGCCTCTTTTTGTGCTTTTATTAAGAATATAAGATGCTACAGAACCGCGCAACTGGGAATCAAAAATCAAGAAGGAGAAAATTCTCACAATGCGCTAAGCTCTTCCTTTGAAAGACCTGTCATTGCTGCAATCTGATCTGACGGAATGCCCGCATCTCTCATCACCTTGGCTGATGCCAGCAGAGCTTTCCTCTGGTTTTCAAGCTGGGCCTTGTTCTGTTCAAGCTGAGCATCCTGTTCTGCAATTTTCTTATCTCTCATCATAATTGCAGTATCCCTGTTCTCAATGGCAGAAAAGTATTCATCTTCCACATTCATGTCCTGCCGAAGTTTGCAGTCGGAAGCAGCAGACAAAAGCCGGTGCAGGATGTGTTTCATCTCTAAGTCTCCATCATAGGCATCCTCATCTATGTTGATGACCTGACGGTTTTTAATGTCTTTATTGGTCTGGTCAAACACGCTCAGAACCTTTGTGAGCCTGTTGTTTGCGTGTCCATGTAAAAGCGGTATCTGCACGATTATGCTGTCGTGGACTAAGCTTTCGACAAATGGGTCTGGCATACCTTTCTTAACCTCCTCGCCATCATAGTTATAAGCCTTGTGGCTGACATATAGCACGGGCTCTTCTATGTCGCCCACACAATGTCCCAGTAGATATACCGTTACCATCGGTATTCCGTAGCCATAGGGGTTGGACTCTTTGATTATATTATCAGGATTGGCATATTGAGTACCGAGATACTGGCGGAAACGCAGCGTCTCTGTTTCAAGCCATGTCTTCTGGAGCTCGATGAGTACAAGTTTGAGAGAACCGTCATCCTGTCTCACCTTGGCTCCAAAGTCAATACGAAACATGGAAATCTTGTCTCTGCTGCCATTTGTATATTCATGTTTACGCACCTCTACCTCAACAACCTCTCGTTTAAGCAGGGCTGAGATTATGGTCTTGGCTACACGCTCGTCTTCCATCAAATATTTGAAGACAGCATCATAAATCGGATTAGCTACAGTTAGTTTCATAGGCATATATCTTTTTATGTTGGTGCAAATATATGATTTTCGTTTGAACTGGCAAAGAAAAAAAAGATTTTTCTCTTTACTTTCCTTTGATTTAGGTCATAATCATGGTATGTGGAAATAATTGCCTTTCAGCATAACAACTGCATAGAAACAAGTGATTTTCACAAGAAACAACAAAAAGGCTTATGCCGTGTATCGAATTATGGAATAAAAGCATTATATTTGCATCACATAATTCTTGCATAGGCCACCCATACAAATGATTTATCCTCACACCTTTTTCGCAAGATTATTGAGGCATCCGACCAATTCTATTATTCACAACTTGGGGCTAAGCATATTTTCGTAACCTTGGGTATATCTAAAACCACCACATCATGAGTTCATACATAAACAAAGGCAATGGGGCATCCAAAGATACCCACAACCTGTTATTGCCCATTTCTTTTATCCGCATCCTTGCCTCATCTATCATCTTCGCTGTCCACTGCGTGACTCATGGGCAGACGGAAAAGACGAGAGAGGCTGCATGGGACGACATAGTGGAGATGGTCAGTGAGAACGTGGATGAAGACATGATGGAGGAAAGTCTACTGGAAGAACTATATGGACTCTATCAACACCCTTTTGATATCAACACTGCATCTGCTGAACAGATAGCCCAACTGCCATTCATTTCCGATGAGCAGGCGACAGACATAACCAACTATATCAGCCGCAACGGAGAGATGCTGTCGCTTGGCGAACTGATGATGATACCTTCTCTCAATGCGACACAACGCAAACTGCTGCGACATTTCTCCGCAATAAACCATCGAGACGCTTTCGAGATGCCTTCAAGAAGAGAGATGGTTAAAGAAAGCAAGCAAGAAGTGGCTTGGAGCACCAGCATACCGCTATACACAAAGGCTGGATACAAACATGTAGACCAAGAAGTGCTGGACAAATCGCCCAACAAGATTTATCGGGGAGACAGATACCGCCACTCTATGCGCTATGCAATGAAGAGCACAGACCACCTGTCTGCGGGACTGCAAATGGAGAAAGACGCAGGAGAAACTGGAGTGGACTATTGGGCTGGATTTGTCATGATCAATAAGGTTGGGTTGGTAAAGAAGGCTATAGCCGGATGCTACAAGATTAGTTTCGGTAAGGGGTTGGCCATCAATACTTCGGCCAAATTGGGGAAGATGATGATGACAACATCTCTGGACAGAATGGACAAAGGCATGACTCCCCACTCGTCGATGTCAGAGTCTGGCTATTTCAGAGGAGCCGCCGTCACCTTGCAATCTGGACGATGGGAACTGTCCGCCTATGCCTCCTACCGTCCTGCTGACGCAACAATAAGAAAAGACTCTACAGGCATATCTTCCCTCAAGACCGACGGACTCCACCGCACCACATTGGAGAAATCCAAGCGAGGGAATATCCATATAACGGACTTTGGAACAAACGTTCACTGGGGCATACACCCCCTACAACTGTCTGCCACACTCGCTACCACCTTTCTCAGCCATCCTCTCCTCCCCTCCTGCAATACAAAGTCAAGCGCATACCGCAAATATAATGCACAAGGCAGGCGCTTCATTGTCGGCAGCATTGCCTACTCATGGAAGCACCGCACTATCACCTTCAGCGGAGAGACAGCCATGAGCGGCACTGAGAAGCAGAATGGCACGGCCACGCTCAACTGTCTGAGATGGAAGGCTAACTCATCCAACACGTTCTCCCTCATCGGCAGATATTACGGAGCTCAGTTCAACAGCATCAACGGTAAAGCCTTCGGAGAGAATGCAGCCGTGCAGAACGAGGCAGGAGTTATGGCCGCATGGTCGTCAAGGAGCCTTCAAGACATTGTTCTCGACACTCATGTAGACCTGATGTATTTTCCCTGGATGAAAAGCGGAGTGTCGGCCAGTTCGCATGCCTTTGAAGTCATGGCACAGGCAACTTACACCCCTTCGGCCTACACTACCATGACCTTGCGCTACAAGATGAAAAGCAAACAGAAGGATGTCAAAATCGATTCGGGCAGCAAAGAGACTCTGCTGCTCGGATGGCGCACTTCGCACAGCATCAAGTGGCAGCTGACACATCAATTATCATCATCCCTCCAGCTACGCGCAACCGCTCTCGGCACATACATCATCACAAGTTTTGCCACACCGCACAGTGGATGCAGCATAGGAGGCAACTTAAGGTGGAGTCATCCAGCCAGCAAACGAAGGGTGAACATATCCTCCACCCTCTTCCTCACAGACAGCTATGAGGCTCGCTTATACGGCTATGAGACCAACCTACCCTATACGTTCGCTTCCTCATCCTACTACTACAAAGGCATCCGCCTCGTTTTTGCCGCATCCCTGCCATCTTTTCACCAGCGCCTCACCCTCAATGCCAAGCTGTCATCAACCATCTACTTCGACCGCAAGGCGATAGGTTCAGCACTCGAAACCATCAACTCAAGCCACCGTGAAGACATACAGGTGCAGGTGATATGGAGAATCTAAGTTGTACAGAAAACTCAAACAAAACCTATAAATAAAGGAAAAGCACAACGGTTATCAGCAAAAATCAAAAAAAAATGGATGCGCATGTCGTCATTTATCACTAATTTTGCAAAATCATAATCAAGTGCTAAAAGTCCTATTTATAGAATGCTGCACTGCTCCCTAACAACAACCCCGCTCTAATGTTCAGTATCAACGAATCCAGACCAATAAAGAAACTACTCGTAATGAGGTTCAGCGCCATGGGTGATGTCGCCATGACCGTGCCCGTGCTGAAGGCACTGGCCACACAAAATCCTCACTTGCGCATCACAATGGTGACTCGCCACCGCTTTGCCCCCATGTTTGAATGGCTTCCAGCCAACGTGATGGTGAGGGGGGTGGACTTGTCCAAATATGAAGGTATAACAGGATTAACCCGACTATTCAGAGAACTCAAAGAATATGACTTTGACGCGGTGACCGACCTGCACGATGTGCTCCGAACAAAATACCTGCGTGCTTGTTTCAGGATGGCAGGCACACGCATATCCGTGATAGACAAAGGCCGGAAGGAAAAGCACGAACTGACAGGATGCGGCCAAACACATGCTCCACTCAAGAAAATGACACAGAGGTATGTGGAGGCATTTCAGCTGCTTGGTCTGCAATGCGACCTTAATCAGACTGCATACATCAACCTCCAGCGCGAGGACTTTTCTTCTCTCAACAATGCCTTAGGCTCCAAAGCAGAGGGAGAGAAATGGATTGGAGTGGCACCATTTGCTGCTCACGAGCAGAAGGTTTATCCCCTATACAAGATGCACGAGGTGGTAAACCTCCTTGCTGACAAGGGATATAAGGTAGTGCTGTTCGGAGCAGGAGACAAAGAGAAGGCCACTCTTTCACAGTGGGAAGCCGAATATAAGCCAATAGGCCCAGAGGCAACAGGCAAGATAGTCTGCGTATGTAGCAAACTTGGCGGCCTGCGCAATGAGATGCTGCTCATGTCCAAGCTCAACCTGATGATATCTATGGACTCTGCCAACATGCACATAGCATCCATCTTCGGCACTCCCGTGCTTTCCATCTGGGGAGCTACACACCCTAAGGCAGGCTTTACAGGCTTCGGACAGAAAGAGGACAGCATCATGCAGCTCGACCTCCCTTGCCGGCCCTGCTCCATCTACGGCAACAAGCCTTGCGTCTTTGGCGACATGCGCTGCATGAACATTTCATCTGCTGACGTGGTAGCCAAGGCTGAAGAGATTATAAGGTCACAGGACTAATGTTGTGTTTTTGACATCGATCACTGTGCCCACATTTGCAAAGCCGCAACCATTTATAAGTTAATCTGAACAAATACTTAATCTTTGAGCACCTACTCACCACATGAACAGATACAAACTCTTGAAAGGCTCCCTGTGGCTCATCAGCCTTCTTCCCTTTTGGATGTTATACGCAATATCTGACCTGTGTTGCTTCTTCGTCAAGCGTAAATACAGGACAAAGATTGTGCGCAAAAACCTGAAATCAGCCTTTCCCGACAAGACAGACGCAGAGATAAAGAAGATTGAAGACCGCTTCTACCACCAGTTGTGTGACAACTTCGTAGAGGTCATCAAACTGCTCTCCATATCAGAGAAAGACATGAAAAGGCGCATGACATTCACTGGCCTGGACGAGATGAACAAGCGTTTCGATGGCGGCCAGCAGTTCTGCTTTCTCTACCTCAGTCACTTTGGCAACTGGGAATGGATAGCCTCTATTGCCCTCCACATGCTTACCGGCAGACACTCCGCACAAATATATCATCATATCTATAACCGTCCAGTGAACCGTCTCTTCTGCCATATCCGCAGCAGATTTGGAGGTCTCAACATAGAGATGAAGGAGACCTTCAAGCGCATCATACAGATGAGACGCAGCAACGAGAAGTATCTTGTCGGCTTTATCAGTGACCAGCAGCCAAAGTGGCGAAGCATCCACCATTTCGTGCCCTTCCTCAATCACGACACCGCAGTTTTCATCGGTGCTGAGCACATTGGCCGCAAGGTTGATGCCTTCATGATGTACGGGCGCATGAGTCGTCCACGCCGAGGTTACTACCACCTGGACATAATCCCGATGGAGGATCATCCTGCCACAACAGAAGAAAACACTCTCACCAACCGTTACTTCGCCCTGCTTGAAGCGGACATACAGAAACATCCCGAGATGTGGCTTTGGACACATAAGCGCTGGAGCCGCACTAAGGAGGAATGGCTGCGCCGCCAGCAAAATGCCTCCGCCCAAAAGCCATAGATGGCATTCCGCACACCAAACAAAGAGACAGACGTTACTCCCAGTTGATGACTCATGTCTGATTCAACATAACTATTATAATACTGTCTACTGGTTTCAGTTAACGAAGAGGGAAAGACACATTCCTCTAAAGAAAAATCTGTAATTAAGATGTGGTTATTTACCAAGCATCAATAGATTTTTCTCTGGAACGATATTTTTCTCCCAATAATTTGGCAGTTAAAGATAAAAAGCATACCTTTGTCACCAAAATACCTTTAAGGGATATATTCATATCACAATTTACAATAATGATAATTGCAACATCAAAGAAAACCATCATGCAAGGCTATCGTCTCAAGTTTGTTCTTTTGCGATAGCTGAATGTTGCCAACTCCGACATGACTTCATGTCGACGGTTGCCTGCATGACGTGTGTTCTTTGACATGTTGTACACTTTTTTGCTATAACCATGTCCTTTCTTTTGGGGGTCTATAGCTTATGTTTTTATTTTTCCACTTAATTATCATTATTGTTATGAAAGATTATGTATTTAGCAAGACATCGCTTGATTCCGATGTCCACAATTCTATTGAAACTGCTAACACTTTCGATGAATTGATTGTCTGTGTCAACAGCACCCGATTGCCTTTAGTTTCCAACGATGCATACGTATATTGCAGTTCCCTATTCGACTTCACTGTCGGTGTCAATGATATAAAGGGTAAAGACGGAGGAGCTCCGTCCCTCCTCACCTTAAGGCTGTGTTCAGAAGATACTGGCGAGGTTTTATACGAAAAAGACTTCATGCCTGAATATAATGGTGACTACTGCACATTTGACATCTCTGATGATGTCAAACCTCTCAAAGCAGGACGTTACATATTGAAGATTTTAAATGCTGTGCCGTCGTCACTATGCGGTTTGCCCGTAGATGAAGATTATCAGTACACTTTCTCCTTCAAGATGCTCCCCAGCGGCAAGGACATTCCCCATGTAATGCCCAGAGAGGCAAGTTTCAGACTTCTCCGCAACAAGAATGGCGATGGAAGGGCTGTGGTAGATATTAAGATGGGGGCGGAAGTGACCTCTTTGAACCTTTACGAGATAAGTTGCTTCGATTCTTCTCTTGTTCCCGCAGGCTGGGCTAAAATGAGGCTGAAAGATAAGCGTTCGAATGTCACATTGACAACTCAATTGGAGGCCTCCAGACCGTGGCTTAAAAAAAACTACACCTTATTCCTTTTTCACAACGGCATTCCCTTTGCACATGCTTCTTTCACTCCCGCAGATGGCAGCCAACGAGTCCCACTGCATATCGAAAGGCTTGACACCTCCTCTTTAGAATATATCCTTGCAGACCTATGCAAGCCGCAGTCCGATTTAGCTCGCCTCTGTGAGATGGAAGGCTGCAAACAGATAAAAAGGAAAGCGCTGCAACATCTACAGGCTTCAGCGCATAATGCTTTGAGGCATCAACAAAATGTAGCTGACATCAATCTGTGTTGTTCTTATATATTCTACGGTAACAGTTCAAAACGAGAGATAGAGGCTATTAAATTCTTTGTGACAGCGGCTTTTGGTGTCACAAACATTGAAAGTGTTGATATAGACACTCTGGCTTCTCCTTATGCCGTTACAGACCCCACCGAATCTGCTGCATCCTGCTTCAGCAGTGGCAACAAGGCCTTCATCCTCCTTAATGCAGACAGTTTGATGTGGGACAGAGGACATGCCATTGCCAAAGTTATAGAAAGTGTAATGATGGATGGCGATACGCCTCGGCTCACCTTCCATGGCACACGTGTCGTGATGGAACAACTGGAACGTGCTTATCCCACTCTCATGTCACATGTGCCTCAAGAGAACCGATTGGCGTTTGCCGCACTTTCGGCCGATGACGTTCTTTGCGGAGTACACAATGTCCTATCTGACATGGATATGCATCTGTCTCATCATGCAACCATCTTCATACACCGAGGCATCAGCCAGCGTTTGGAGGACGGAACACTTGGATGCGTCGAGATGGGGTGGTGTGCCGACTTTGTATCAAAGGCTCTTATGCCACGGTTCAGACAAAGGATGTATGCCAACATGAAAGAACAGCAGTGCTCTTTGCGTGAATTTCTCACTACTGTTAAGTCTGGCGATATCGACTGGCAATCTGTCATCAATGCGTCCTGCCTTTCCTCCTGCCTTGATGAGATCAATGCTATGACTGGACTTTCAAATGTCAAGAAAACCTTGAACACCATAGCCATGAAGGCTCGCTTTGATGCCATGAGACGCAAGAAGGTAGGAGAAATTGCAGACAAGGGAGTCTATCACATGGTCTTTACGGGCAATCCTGGTACAGGCAAGACTACTGTAGCCAAGATGGTTGGCAAGGTCTTCCATACTCTCGGTCTTTTGTCTAAGGGGGAGGTCGTGGTTACCGAGCGTTCTCAGCTTGTTGGTCGATTCTTGGGGCAGACGGAAGAAAATGTGCGCAATGTGCTCCGTCAGGCGCAGGGCAATGTGCTTTTCATCGATGAGGCCTATACTCTATGCGACACAACGGCCGATCGTAAGGACTTCGGTTACCGTGTTTTGGAATGCCTTTTAACTCTCCTCTCTCAGAAATCACCGGACATGGTTGTCATTATGACTGGATATGAAAAGGAGATGGAGATGATGATGTCTGCCAACCAGGGACTCAGAGGGCGTTTCCCTTACCATATTCATTTCGACGACTATTCTGCCAGCGAACTGTTTGAGATAGCTTATAACTATCTCTCCACCTACGACATCTGTTTGACGGAGGAAGCGTCCAGTAGCTTGATGTCGTTCATCTCCAGTCGTTCAGCCTGCCGCGACCGTAACTTTAGCAATGCTCGTTGGATAGAGCAGTTCATTGACAATGCTCTTATCCCCGTACTCTCATCACGCATACTGACCAGTTCCGCATCCTCTCCCTCAGAGCCCGTCATTATTGCTGCCGACATATCAGAAGCCGCAGCCATGATGCCTGTAGAAAAGACAAAACAGGGCATAGGTTTTACACTACGAGCATAAAAACACAATGAGGGTGCGTCAACTACTTTTGACGCACCCTCCATTATTTGTCTGTTTTACAGGGAAACATCTTATTTCTCCACCTTCAATTTCCACTCTTTGTTCTCGTTGAGCGCGAGATCGGTATCAGACTCATCTGATGTGCCATCACCGTAAACAATTTTGCACTTGACGGTAGCCGTGCCGTTGGCCTCGTCGATAGTCTCATCAAGGATCTCATAACTCTTGATGCCTCCCTTGCTCTCTATTGCAGAGGACGCTTTGGCTTTGAGGATGTCGGCTATCTTCTGTTTGTCCACATCGTGAACCTCCTTGCCGTCTTTTTCTATCAGCAGCAAGTCTGCGTAAGTTTCATAATCTCCGTTTTGGAGACACTCTATAGATGTTGCCGTCACACTCTTAGGAGAGTTGCTGTCGTTACAGCTTAGCATCACGATGGCCGATGCTACGATGATGAATGATAAAAGTACTTTTTTCATAATTCAGGTTTTTTGTTTGGTTGTTATGGTTTTGTTAAAGAATTGCTGATGTTATGAGAGTGGGGTACAATGCCTTACTTGAAATTCGCTATAAGTTTGAGCTGGGCGGATTCGTAGAGGTCTGATGGCATAATGATAGGGTTCTTGCTGATGGCAGGAATGTTATATCTGTGCCGCCTTCCCTCAGCTATGTCGTAGCCAGCCTTTAAATAGGCTCTCTCAACCAGTTCGCTGCAATAGAGCATCGTTGTATCTTTGTCGTCAAAGGCATGATCAAAGAGCGTGTTGCTGTGGTATATCTCCATAGCGGCCTGCGCCGCAATGGAGGCAGCCTCAGAATCGCAGTGACGCATTACCGCTCCAGATGAGCCCCGTCGTGTATTATAGAAATTCTCAATGGTTTCCATCTTGACTCTGTCTGGGTCGCCAGGATAATCTGGCTCATCAGGCACAGCGTGCACCACCATCTTCCTTCCGGCAGAGTCCACTACGATGCCCACATGTGAGTATGTGCCGTTTTCTACACAAAGCACTGCTTGGCTAAATATCCCTGTGCCGCTTCGGAAGACTATATCTCCAGCTTTCACCTCTATGTCCGGAGGAAATATGCTCTCGTCCGGAGGAGATGGGCGGCAGCTTAGTATGAGTGCAGCCACTATGGCATAGGTTAGTTTGCGCATTGCTATATGCATTAAAAAAGTATATTTGCTATGCAAATGTAGTAAAAAAATATTTCTCCACCTTGTATTCCTGCCTGTTTTTCTTGTTTTAATTCGTCAAAAAGATTGAAATAAGCGAAAAGTCAACCATGTCACGAGCAAGTAACAAGTAGATTTCTATGGATGTATATTTTGTACACCTTAGGGAAAATGTGTCTATATGCAATTGTAGCTATGGAATACTATATACATAAAGTTATCTACAAAATTAGTTTAACTTATAATTTTTGATTCGAATATTCGTTATACAGAAGCAATAAATTACAAGCAACAAAAAACCGCTGCCTTCCATACGGATGGCAGCGGTTGTCTCTTATTGGAGGTTCGCAAGCAATATTACTTGCGAAGTCCGAGAGCCTTGATGATAGCACGATAGCGGTTGATGTCCTTCTTCTTAAGGTATGAGAGGAAACGACGACGTTGACCTACGAGCTTCACGAGAGAACGGTTGGTGGCATAATCCTTGTGGTTAGCCTTAATGTGCTCTGTGAGGTGCTGGATGCGGTAAGTGAGAAGTGCAATCTGGCTCTCGCAAGAACCTGTGTCTGTAGCAGAGGCGCCATACTGAGCGAAAATCTCCGCCTTCTTTGCTGAATCTAAGTACATGTTGTTTTTGATGTGTTTAATGATTTGTAATTATGTTATCTGACATGCCAGTATTCTATTCAGCCGAATTGCCAGCCTGCCAGAAATCGGGCGCAAAGGTACGTGAATATTTACAGACATGAAAATTTTAAAGCATAAAAGTGCGTTACTGCATTCAAAATTGAGGTGTTACCACTCAATATGCACTCTACCACCATATATTTTTAGCGAACGGAACTTTCCATGTCAACGAAAATGCCTAACTTTGCACTCGTTTTTAAATTAACACACATGCAAGACATCAGAAACATTGCAATCATTGCACACGTCGACCACGGCAAGACCACTTTGGTCGACAAGATGTTGCTCGCAGGCAACCTCTTCCGCGAAAACCAGCAGACAGGCGACCTCATATTGGATAACAACGAACTGGAACGTGAGCGCGGCATAACCATCCTCTCAAAGAATGTCTCAATAAATTACAAAGGAACAAAAATCAATGTCATCGACACTCCTGGACACTCAGACTTCGGCGGTGAAGTGGAGCGTGTGCTCAACATGGCCGACGGATGCATCCTCCTCGTCGACGCTTTCGAAGGTCCTATGCCACAGACACGCTTCGTGCTGCAAAAGGCTCTGGAGATAGGTCTGAAACCTGTGGTGGTGGTCAACAAGGTGGACAAGCCCAACTGCCGTCCAGAGGAAGTCTACGAGATGGTCTTCGATTTGATGTGCTCTCTCAATGCCACAGAGGAACAGCTTGACTTCCCCGTCGTATACGGTTCAGCCAAGATGGGATGGATGGGGCCCGAGTATGACAAGCCTACTGACGACATAACGTACCTTCTTGATGTCATCATCGACAATATACCCGCCCCCAAGCAGCTTGAGGGCACTCCACAAATGCTCATCACCTCTCTCGACTACTCCACATACACAGGGCGCATCGCCGTGGGACGAGTTCACAGAGGCTGTCTCAAGTCAGGACAGAACATCTCCATCGTTCACCGCAACGGCACAATGGAAAAGACCAAAATCAAGGAGCTCCACACTTTTGAAGGCATGGGGCACAGAGCCACAGAAGAGGTGTGCTCAGGTGACATCTGCGCCGTCATCGGCCTGAGCAACTTTGAGATTGGAGACACTATCTGCGATTTCGAAACTCCAGAAGCCATGCCTACCATCTCTATTGACGAGCCTACCATGTCAATGCTCTTCACCATCAACAACTCACCATTCTTCGGCAAAGAAGGCAAGTTCTGCACCAGCAGACACATCGGCGACCGCCTTTATAAGGAACTGGAAAAGAACCTCGCCCTACGCGTGCAACTTAAGGAAGGCACAACCGATCAGTGGATTGTCAGCGGCCGCGGCGTGCTGCACCTCTCTGTCCTCATTGAGACAATGCGCCGAGAGGGCTATGAGCTGCAAGTGGGGCAGCCGCAGGTCATCTTCAAGGAGATAGGCGGTGTGAAGCACGAACCTATAGAGGAACTGACCATCAACGTACCTGAGGAATTCGCCAGCAAGATGATTGACATGGTCACACGCCGCAAGGGGGAAATGACCAGCATGGAGGCACAAGGAGAGAGAGTCAACATCGAGTTTGAGATACCCTCACGAGGCATTATCGGCCTGCGCACTAATGTGCTGACAGCCAGCCAAGGAGAAGCCATTATGGCTCATCGCTTCAAGAACTATCAGCCATTCAAGGGGGAGGTGACGCGCCGTACCAACGGTTCGCTCATCGCTCTTGAGTCTGGCACAGCCTTCGCTTATGCCATCGACCACCTGCAGGATCGCGGAAAATTCTTCATCTCACCTCAAGACACTGTCTATGCAGGGCAAGTCGTCGGAGAGCATGTCCACGAGATTGACCTCGTCATCAATGTCACCAAAGCCAAGCAGCTCACCAACGTGCGCGCCAGCGGCACCGATGAGAAAGCACGCATTATTCCGCCAGTAATCCTCTCTCTTGAGGAGGCTCTCGAATATATTAAAGCTGATGAATATGTCGAAGTGACTCCCAAAAGCATGAGAATCCGCAAGATTATCCTCGACCACCTTGAGCGCAAACGCGCTAACCGCGATGAATGATTTTGTAAACTACAGAGTATAAAACAGACCTTCTTAAGTCCAAATCTGCACAATTAGCGCTCTAATTGTGCAGATTTTTGTTTTTTGTAACGAAAAAATGTTCGTGTTTCAAAGAAAACTTTATAACTTTGCAGCCGAAACGTGTAGAAATGCGCATTTGCGTGTGACAATGCACAGAAAAAGAAACAACTATAATATTAACACTTAAAAATTACAATTATGTCTGAAATTGAATCAAGAGTTAAATCAATCATCGTTGAGAAGCTCAACGTTGACGAAGCAGAAGTAAAGCCAGAAGCATCTTTCACAAACGATCTCGGTGCTGACTCACTTGACACAGTTGAGCTCATCATGGAGTTTGAGAAGGCTTTCGGCATCAACATTCCAGACGACCAGGCCGAGAAAATCGCTACTGTAGGTGATGCTATCGCTTACATCGAAGCTAACGCTAAGTAATTATGGAATTGAAGAGAGTTGTTGTAACAGGTATTGGCGCTCTGACTCCACTTGGCAACACTGCTGAGGAGTCTTGGGAAAACCTCAAGGCAGGCAAGAGCGGCGCTGGACCTATTACTCATTTTGACGCTTCACAGTTCAAGACTCAGTTCGCATGCGAGGTGAAAGGTTTCAATGCAGCCGACTATATCGACCGCAAGGAAGCCCGCAAGATGGACATCTACACTCAGTATGCACTTGCCGCTGCCAAGATGGCTATTGAAGACTCCTGTCTTCTGGCCAATGAGGCTGTAGACAAGAACGAGATTGGAGTTGTGCTCGGTGTAGGCATCGGAGGCATCAAGACCTTTGAAGAAGAAGCAGGCAACTATGCTGTCACAGGTCCTCAGCTCGGTCCCAAATTTAATCCATTCTTCATTCCGAAGATGATTGCAGACATCGCGTCTGGCCACATCGCTATTCAGTATGGATTCCACGGACCAAACTACACAACAACTTCAGCGTGTGCCTCATCATCCAACGCCATTGCTGACGCATTCAATCTTATCCGTCTCGGAAAGGCCAATGCTATTGTCACAGGAGGTGCTGAGGCTGCTATATGGGCAGCAGGAGTAGGCGGCTTCAACGCAATGAAAGCCATCTCTACTCGCAACGATGACCCAGAAAAGGCAAGCCGACCATTCAGCGCAAGCCGCGATGGTTTTGTGATGGGTGAAGGTGCGGGCATCCTAATTCTCGAAGAACTGGAACACGCCAAAGCGCGTGGTGCGAAGATTTACGCTGAAATGGTAGGCGCAGGCATGTCAGCCGATGCATATCATATCACAGCCACTCACCCAGAGGGTCTCGGTGCAAAACTCGTCATGGAGCGCGCACTCAAGGACGCAGGTTTGAAGCCTGAAGACGTTGACTACATCAACGTGCACGGCACTTCAACTCATGTCGGCGACATCTCTGAAGCAAAAGCCATCAAGGATGTGTTTGGCGATGCAGCTTACAAGCTCAACATCAGCTCAACAAAGTCCATGACGGGACACCTCCTCGGTGCTGCCGGAGCAGTAGAGGCTATGATCAGCATACTCGCTGTTAAGAACAACATTGTGCCACCAACCATCAACCACATGGAAGGAGATGAAGATCCAGAGATTGACTACAACCTCAACTTCACCTTCAACAAGGCTCAGGAGCGCGAAGTGCGCGTTGCACTCAGCAACACATTCGGCTTCGGAGGTCACAATGCAAGTGTAATCTTCAAGAAATACCAATAAGATGGTGATTTCAGATCTACTAGATAACATTAGGCTTCTTTTCGTGTCTGAAAAGAAGCCTTTTTTGCAGATAAAAGAAATCCTGGGCTTCTGTCCACATAATATCAAATTCTACCAGCTGGCTCTCCTGCACAAGTCTGTAGCCCTGAACGAATACGAACAGTACCGCAAACAAGCCAAAGGGAAAGAACGCAATGACCTGCGCAAACAGCACCGCAAAGAAGGATATAAAATTCCTGCCACGGTCAATGTCAACAACGAGCGCCTCGAATATCTCGGCGATGCCATTCTCGGAGCGATCGTGGCTGACATACTCTACAAACACTACGCCAACAAGCAGGAAGGCTTCCTCACCGACTTGAGAAGCCGACTCGTATGTCGCAGTTCCCTCAACAATTTGGCCCACAAGATAGGTCTCGACTCTCTAGTCAAGCACTCCAGAGCAGCCACCGCCGCACACAACAGCTTCATGGGCGGCAATGCCTTCGAAGCCTTCATCGGAGCCATCTATCTCGACCGTGGATACAGCTATTGCCAGCGATTCCTCGAAAATCAGGTGTTCAGGAAATATGTCAACATCGATGAGGTGGCACGCAGGCCATCCAACTTCAAGAGTGCACTCATCGAATGGTGTCAGAAGCACCAGTACCGTTTCCAATTTGAACAAAAGGAGAGCCGCGACAAAGAAAGCAACTCCCCAATGTTCCAATCACTTATTTACATCGAAGGAATACCATGCGGAACGGGCAACGGTTACAGCAAGAAAGAAAGCGATCAGGAAGCAGCCAAGCAGGCTCTGCAAAAGGTTAAGAAAGACAAGAACCTCCAGGCTGGACTCAGAAAGGCTAAAGCAGGTAAAAATGAAGAATCAGAACAAGCTGTATAATCTCTGTTTCACCAAACGCCACTGTTTCCCAGCCCATGCAAACAGACACTCAAAACAACAATGAACGCTACAGGAATACTAAATAAAATATACTTCTCCAAAAGACAGAAACAGCTCAACAAATATGCCACACACGCCAAGGAACTGCAGATGAAAACTCTGCGGCATCTCATCCGCCGGGGGAAAAAGACCGTATGGGGAGAAGAGCACGACTACGCCCACATTGACACATACGAACTATTCAGGCAAAAAGTGCATGTCAACACATACGAAGAACTGAAGAAATACATTCACCAGATGCGTGAAGGCAAGGAGAACGTGCTTTGGCCTGGAGTAGTAAGATGGTATGCCAAGTCATCAGGCACCACCAACGACAAGAGCAAATTCATCCCCGTCAGCGGCGAAGGCCTCAAAAACATCCACTACCGCGGAGGTACAGACTGCGTGGTGAGCTACCTCAATATCAACCCACAGAGCAAACTCTTCTCTGGCAAAAGCCTCATACTCGGCGGCAGCCATGCCCCTAACCTCAACACTCCAAACAGCCTTGTTGGCGACCTCAGCGCAATCCTCATCGAGAACATTCCCAATGCTGCTCGCATCATACGTGTACCAAAGAAGAGCATCGCCCTTCTGAGCGACTTCGAGGAAAAGCGCGATAAGATAGCACACGCCGCCATGGACATGAACATCACAAACATCAGCGGGGTGCCGTCATGGATGCTCAGCGTGCTCAAGAGAGTAATGGAACTCAAAGGCGCCGACCGCCTCGACGAGATATGGCCAAACCTTGAGGTGTTCTTCCACGGAGGAGTAGCCTTCACTCCCTATCGCGAACAGTACAAGAACATTATTGGCCTGCCTGGCATGCACTATATGGAGACATACAATGCCAGCGAAGGATTTTTCGGCATTCAGACAGACCTCAACGACCCCAATATGACGTTGATGATTGACTACGGAATATTCTATGAGTTCTGCCCCATGGACAATCTCGACCAGAATGGATACCCCGTAGACGAGAACAAGATAGTGCCTCTGTGGGAGATAGAGCCTGGTGTCAACTACGCCATGATTATCAGCACTTCCTGTGGTCTCTGGAGGTATATGATAGGCGACACCGTAAAGTTCTCACAAAAAGACCCTTACAAATTCTGCATTACAGGACGCACCAAACACTTCATCAATGCCTTCGGTGAAGAACTCATCGTCGACAACGCAGAAAAAGGACTTCTGCAGGCATGCGTAGCCACAGGTGCACAAGTCAGAGACTATACAGCCGCTCCCATCTTCATGGACAGCAATGCAAAGTGCCGCCACCAGTGGATTATCGACTTCGCCAAGAAGCCATGTTCCACAAAGGAGTTCGCCACTATCCTTGACCGCTCGCTGCAAGCCATCAACTCAGACTACGAGGCCAAGCGCCATAAGGACATAACCCTCCAGCCCCTCGAAATCATCGTAGCTCGCCCCGGCCTCTTCGATGAATGGCTCAAAAGCAAAGGCAAACTTGGCGGACAGCATAAGATACCACGCCTAAGCAACTCCAGACAATATATTGACGAGCTGCTCAAGATGAACGGACAGTAAGCATTTATACTTTTCACTCACAATCAGCAAGTCCCTGTCCAAACACCAAAAACAATGGAGACAATAAACAGCCATAGCACATTCACACGACTCATGCTCAGCCACATCCTGCAGGCGAGACGACTCATTACAGCACAGCCACTCTTAGCCCTCCCGCTGACTGTGGCTCTGCTGCTCACAATGGCCCTCACCGCCGCATGCGCTCGCATAGGCAGTCCTGATGGAGGCCCTTACGATGAGACACCTCCAAAGATTGTAAGCACATCGCCTAAGCTTGGCGCGGCAAACGAGAAGAATGTCAAAAAGATTGTCATCGAGTTTGACGAGATAGTGAAGGTGGACAACCCGTCAGAGAAAGTCGTCATCTCACCTCCTCAAATCGAACAACCAGAAATAGAAGCCGACGGACGCAAGGTGACAATCAAGCTCAACGACTCTCTCAAACAAGACATGACCTACACCATCGACTTTGCCGATGCCATACAGGACAACAATGAGGGCAATCCCTTTGGCAACTTTGCCTTCACTTTCTCCACTGGAGCTCAGGTCGACACCTTCCAGATGTCGGGCAGCGTGCTTGATGCCAGTAACCTCGAACCCATCAAGGGCATGCTCGTCGGCATGTACAAGGTAGGTGGAGAGCAGGACAGCGTGGCCACTCTCCATGACTCGGTCTTCAAGACTCGCCCTTTCGAGCGCATCTCTCGCACTGACAGTCGAGGCGAGTTCATCGTCAAGGGACTCTCACCAGGCAAGTACCGCGCCTTCGCCCTCAAAGACCAGAATCAGAACTACCTCTATGACCAGAAAGCAGAGATGGTGGCATTCTCAGAAAGAATCCTGTCCACATCAAGCAAACCAGACATTCGCCCAGACACAGTGTGGCATGACAGCATACACTACGACTCCATCATCTGGACACCCTACACACACTATTATCCAGACGACATCGTGCTGCTGGCCTTCAACTCCGAGGCGCAAGACCGTTTCCTGCTCAAGACCGAGCGCCCCACCCTGCAAAAGTTCTCTTTATTCTTCACAGCCCCAAGCGACACACTGCCACGACTGACAGGACTCAACTTCAACGCAGAGGATGCCTTCATCATTGACACCAACGAACGCAAGGACACCATCCACTACTGGATACGAGATTCACTTGTCTACAACATCGACACACTCAACATCAAGCTTGACTTCCTCGCCACCGACACACTCGGACATCTTGTCCCCACTACAGACACACTCTACCTCGTGCCCAAACTGACTAAAGCCAAGATGGAAAAAGAAGCCAAAGAGAAGTATGAGGAATGGGTGAAAGAATACAAGCAGAAACTTAAGGACGAGAAGCGAGCCGCACGCAAGTCTGAGAAAGAAGCTCTCGCAACAAGCGAAAACGATGCCGCCCCAAAAGACAATGCTACAGCCAACACCGAAGAGATAGCCCCCAGCGATACAGACGAAATAACTGGAGGAGATGATGACGGCAGCGACAAAGGAAAGAAAAAAGACAAAGACAAAAAACGCAAGAAAAAAGCCGAGGAAGACGAAGACATTGACATTCCCCCCATGCCCGAAGAGTTCCTGCAATACAAGCTAAGCGGAGTATCATCAATGGATCCAGACAAGAACGTAGACTTCATCTTTGAAGAGCCGCTTGACTCCTTCGACCTCTCCAAGATACACTTCAGCATCAAGGAAGACACCATCTTCCGACCCACCAACTATCTCTTCCGACCTGTGCCAGACAACATCAATCGATACCGTCTCTATGCCGAATGGGAGCCCGACTCTGTCTACCAAATCAATATAGACACAGCAGCCTTTGTCAACATCTACGGCAAGCGGTGTGAAGCAAGGAAGATTGTGGTAAACATGAAGAAGCTGGACTCATACTCCACCCTCTTCGTCATCCTTCACAATGCCGACACCTCAGCCATCGTACAATTGATGGATGGCAGTGACAAGCCTGTCAAAACCATCAAAGCCCACGACGGCAAAGCCGACTTCTACTTCATCAACCCGGGCACCTACTACCTGCGCATGTTCTATGACCGCAACGGCAACGGCAAGTGGGACACAGGCGACTACGACACACAGCTCCACCCCGAGGAGACATTCTACTATCCCGAAGCTCTCAACCTCAAAGCAAAATGGGAGATAACCCAAGATTGGGATCCCACAGCCACTCCTCGCCCCAAGCAGAAGCCACTGAAGATAACAAAACAAAAGCCCGACAAAGACAGAAAGAAGAAAAGCAAAAATGAGGAGAGAGAAAGGGAGAAGAGAAACAACAAATGAGAGAACAAAACTGATAAACACGCAGCCACTCATCTCCCCTCTCGCAATAAAAGCTATAGCCACGACAGCGATGGGGATGCCATCGCTGTCGCCACAGCATTTCCCCCAAATGATTAACTATTACACATGATATGAAAAAGATTGCCGAAGACGTTTCCCTCATCGTCACCACATATAATCGCCCTTTATTTCTGGAGCTTGTCCTGAAAAGCATCCTCTCACAGAAGGTGCTGCCCAGAGAAGTCATCATAGCAGATGACGGATCTGGCAAAGAGACAAAGAACCTGATAGACTTGTATGCGGCCAATTTCCCAGTGCCGCTTATCCACTCATGGATACCCGACGAAGGATTTCGCCTGGCCAAATCACGCAACGTGGCCATCGCCAAAGCCAAAGGTGACTATATCATCATCATAGACGGAGACATAGTCATCTCTCGCCATTTCATCCAGGACCACCAGTCCGCCCGATGTCCTGGACATTTCATCAATGGCGGCAGAGCGCGTCTCTCCAAGTTCGCCACAGAGCAACGATGCGTCACACTCAACCACAAGTTCTCACCGTTCACCATCGGTCTGAAACGTCCCCTCACCATGATACGCATCCCTTACCTATACCACATCCTCAAGGGAGCCAAGGGAACACGCAAGATACGAGGTTGCAACATGTCTTTCTGGAAGAGCGACATCATTGCCGTCAATGGATTTGAAGAAGAGATAGAAGGATGGGGAGGAGAGGATACGGAACTCACCGTTCGATTCACAAACAACGGCATCCAACGTCTCAACATCACAGGCATGGCTCCATGCGTCCACCTCTACCACCCTGGGGATGCTAACAGCAGCGTCACACGCAAAAGAAATGGGGCTATAGAGGACGAAGCAATCAGAACAAATAAGAAAAGGGCAAATAAGGGAATAGACCAATATCTGTAAAAAAACAATACATCATGGCAAAAATACTGACAGTCGTAGTCCCGACTTATAATATGGAGCAGTATCTTGACGAGTGCCTACATTCGTTGATAACAGAAAAATCTGATGAGCTCCTTGAGGTCATCATCGTCAACGATGGCAGCACAGACCGTTCATCTCAGATAGCGCACACTTTCAGCGACAGATATCCTCAAACATTCAGAGTCATAGACAAACCCAATGGGCACTACGGCTCATGCGTCAATGCAGGACTCTCTGTCGCAACAGGGAAATACATCAAGGTGCTTGACGCTGATGACAAATTCAACACAGCAGACCTCAATGACTACCTCACCTATCTCACCACATGCGACAGCGACATGGTTATCACCGACTGGTGCAAAGCAACCATCAAATGCAAGCCATACCGCTACCGCACATACCCAGAGTGGCACGGCAAAACATTCAAGATAGAGGAGCTGGCACCTCAAGGAAAGTTCAGAGGTGTGATGATGCACGCTATAACATACCGCACCCAAATGCTCCATGACATTGATTACCATCAGCCAGAAGGGGTATGCTACACAGATGACGTATGGCGCTTCACTCCCCTATCCGCCGTTCGCACCGTGAGTTTCGCTGACAAAAACATCTACTGCTACAGGACAGGCCGGGAAGGACAGTCAATGGACCATTCTGTCATGATGCGCAATGCTCGCCACTATCTTGTTGTCGCCAACCACAAGTTAGACGTATGGGAACAGGTCAAGGACAAGGTCTCTCCCGAAGTACATGCCCAGATGGCGAGGCAACTCGTCTACAATGAAGGCTACACTCTCAAGTTTGGTTTGATATACAACTCTTTGCCAAATGACGAGCTGATACAGTTGGACGACAGAGTCAAGTCACTTTGCCCAGAGATATACGATGACGTGGCCAAATGCAGCAAATTCACATTCTCCTCATATAATTATATAGCCGCATGGCGCAAGGACAGGCTAAACTACAAGTTCCCCCTCCGATGGAAGATACTTATCAACATCAACGATGCAATCCTCGTTCTTGTAGAAAAATACAAGTATCTGTTCCACTGACAAGTGATATCAGCCATGAAGCATGAAGCATGAAAACAAAAGCTGCCAAATGGTTTATAGAAGGGAACAAGCCTGCTTAAACACAGGCGCCCCTCCCCACATTCGCCTTTACAATGCCATTATTACAGGCTCAGGATAACAGATGCGACATTGATATAATCAGACTCTTGGAACTCGGCAACATTTTTATTTGAAGCCCCCATGGAAGAAAAAGAACAAGAAAGACTGCTGAGACGATACTACCAGTATCTGAAACTGGAAAAGAATTTCTCCGTCAACACTATAGACGCATACATGCGCGACCTCGACAAATACCTGCGCTTTGTCAAGGATGAAGGGCTCGATGTCCTCAACATCGAACTAATCGACCTGCACTCTTTCTCAGCCCTCATGGCAGACATAGGCATATCCTCCGTCTCACTTTCACGCATACTGTCAGGAGTGCGCAGCTTTTACCACTTCCTCATCCTGAGCGATGTGCTGGAGGTCAACCCTACGGAGATGCTCGAGTTTCCGAAAAAACCGCAACATCTGCCAGACGTGCTGACTGTAGACGAGATAGACGCCATAGAGTCTGTCATAGACCTCACCCAGCCAGAAGGGCAACGCAACAAGGCTATCATCGAGACACTCTTCAGCTGCGGCCTCAGAGTGAGCGAACTGGTCAATCTGAAGATAAGCAACATGTTCTTCTCAGACGAATTCATCAAGGTAGAAGGCAAAGGCTCGAAACAACGCCTTGTACCCATATCCTCCAAGGCCGTACACGAGATAGGACTATACTTCATGGACCGCAACCTCCTGCCCATCCCTCCCGAGTACCAGGACTACGTCTTCGTGAGCCACCGCCGCAAGAAACCACTCACGCGCGTCATGGTGTTCCTCATGATCAAAGACCTTGTGGAAAAAGCAGGCATCAAGAAAACCGTCTCACCCCACACCTTCCGCCACTCCTTCGCCACCTCCCTGCTCGAAGGCGGAGCCAACCTGCGCGCCATTCAGGCCATGCTGGGACATGAGTCGATAGCAACAACACAGATATACACCCACATCGACACCACCCACCTGCGGGAAGAGATACTCAACCATCATCCACGCAACATCAGCAACGGACTAAACGCTGGCCTCGCCATACCAGCAAACCCGTCCTCTAAATCCAGCAAGCCCAACATCCCTCGGGAGCTTGCCCACGAGGGGCTGGGAGCAGGCCCCCGAGGGGTTGTGAGCAAGCTCCCGAAGGGTGTTGAGCAGGCGCATAAAGAGAGTTGAGCAAGGAGGACTTTACCAGACAACAATTATCCAAATATCTTTAACCCTAAAACCATTACAACCATTCACATGAAAACAATGACCGTATGCGCATCCATGCGCACAATGCTCACAGCAGCAACCATCCTAACAGCCTCTCTCACAGGCGCTCAGGAACTTCAGTCACGCATCGTCGAAGAGGGCGGCACAGGACAGCACAAGTGCATCATGACAGAAGTCGCAGGCCTTGAAGCCCACACCGTCTTCATGCCGCAAGATTTATCAGCATTCTCAGCCCAAAATCCGCTTCCCATCATGGTCTGGGGCAACGGAGCATGCTCAAACTCACCATGGGAACACTACAAGTTCCTCAATGAGATAGCATCCCACGGCTATCTCGTCATCGCCACAGGCCATTTCCCCAAGGATGACTCGCCATACGAAGGAGACCGCTCCACGGCAGAGCAGCAGATAGAGTCTATCGACTGGGCCTTCGCGCAGAACAAAGACAAAAAGAGCCCTCTCTACGGCAAGGTGGACACCAAGCACGTTGCAGCGGCAGGCATGTCATGCGGAGGACTTCAGACCCTCTACAACTGTGCCGACAAGCGCATCACCACATTGATGATATGCAACAGCGGCCTCTTCACCGACACCTCCACAGCCATGCCAGGGATGCCTATGCCCAGCAAGGCCAAGCTAAAGGATGTCCACTGCCCTGTCATCTATATTCTCGGAGGCGAGACAGACATAGCCTACAATAATGGCATGGATGACTTCCACCGCCTCACCCATGTCCCAGCCTTCATGGCCAACTATCCCGTAGGCCACGGAGGCACCTACCGCGAAGCCCACGGAGGAGAGTTCACGGTGCCCGCCCTCGCATGGCTCAACTGGCAGCTCAAAGGCGACAAGGAAGCAGCCAAGATGTTCGAAGGCAACCCATGCGGCCTTGCACAACGGGAGAAGTGGACAGTGGAGAAGAATGATAAGATGAAATAGGCTGAAAGACGGTATGCACTAAAGGGGTATTCTATAAAATCAGTATTTATAGAACACCCCTAAAGAATATCCAGGCGACTCAGTCGCTCTGCTATAAGCAGTTTATACAGCTCCTTTTTCTTTTCACTGAGGAAAGACTCCCCGATAAGTCGATGCCACTCGGGGAGCACTTTCTTCATATTGCCTATTAGACGCAGGATGACTTTCTCCTCTATCCCCATTGTCTTGGCTGCCTGCAAGAAATCAGGAAGTTTCAGCTTTGCCTTTCGTCCTGCAAGCGGCATGGCAAGCTCTTCCTTGTCTATAGGATTGGCTATTGCCACATTCAGCAGGTCGTATGCAGGAGTGAGCCGGTAGGTTTTCTTGGGGCGATAAAGAGAGAAGTTCTTCAAGTGCATATCGTTGTTGCCTGTGACGAAACAAAACAAGAGCAACTGGATATAGTTGATGAGGTCAAGCTTCGGTGTATCACTGTATTGCATAATGGCTTTACCTATTTGTTCATACGAGCCTTTATACTTATACTCCGTGGGATGAAGCGTTATCTGACACATATCCTCCATGTCAATCTTCTCACCCTTCTCCGTACGGTCGATACGCTTGGTAATGTAACCGAGTTTACCATCCGCCAGCCGCATCAGACTATGCGGCACAACGCTTATCCTCGCAGCCTCTGCAAGATGCATTGTCAAGTCCTCATTCTCGGGCAATTCTGAGAATGCCTCATTCTGTGGTTTAAAGATATAATCGCCCCACAATCCAACGATGGTCAATCGGCTACAGCCTTCATGCTTATTCAAATTCAATGACAATTTAGGCTGCACACCAGTCAGCGACGTTTGGGCACGGATAACCTGTTCAGCAAGCCGGTCAAGATCCTCGTGCCTATAATCAAGCATCGGAATCTCGTTGGTACCAAAAAACTTTTTCACGCAAGCAGGATGAAAGTCCTTCTGCCCTTCGTCCAGTTCTTTATAGCAATATAGACATCTGCACATCAATCTTCTCCTCCATTGATTGGTATTACACTGACAGCGCCGATACACTCCTTGCAGCACAGCAAAAGAAGCGACATGCGATCGAGAATGCTTATATCCGTATTGCGCAAGGCAACATCAAGCAACCAGCCCTCTGGGATAAGTCCATCAAAGAACGGGAACAAGACAGGGCTGGCAAATGGCTTCTCCTGCATGGGAAGAGTCAGGCTTATGCTCTGCGCATCCTTTTGAACAAGGTAGTCTCGATCATAGACAAAACGATATTCCCCACCATCTTCTACGAGGATGCCAGCAAACTTGTCTTTACAATATATCTTTGCCTGCCTCATGACTTCTTACTTGGAATTAACTCGTAATTAAAGAGGTCAAGCAGCTGGTTGACCTTGTCCATACGCAAAGTAGCTTTCCCCTGTTCGAGGCTACGGACAAAA
This sequence comes from Bacteroidaceae bacterium, assembly GCA_036303125.1. GTDB lineage: Bacteria > Bacteroidota > Bacteroidia > Bacteroidales > Bacteroidaceae > Minthosoma. The sequence goes on along the minus strand of JAXJBE010000088.1, from coordinate 3,073 downwards.
CAAAGCCCAACACCCGACTTCATGGCGAGATCTTCCTGCGTAAGTCCGTATTCCTTGCGCAGAGCCTTTACTTTTATAGCTAATTTGGTCTTTTCCATACGAAAAATATATTCTTTCGGATGCAAAATTACAAAATCCACTCAAATTATATATCATTTCTAATATAAAAAATATAAAACACGGCATTTTTATATTGAATCAGATATAAATCTGCCTTGCGTCACCTTTGTCTTATCTATAATATCAGGAAATCACAGTATCGTACTGATGGAGCACGGCAAGATAAAGCACGACAAAATCAAAAAGAGTCAATAAGAAAATGGAATGCCAATGAAATGCCGCATTTGTGGATATATATCGGAGTGATTGAAAATAAGTAACGCACGCTGAATGATTTAAAAAGCAAAAAACATGAGATTTATTTTGTCATTTGAAAAGCAGTCACTATATTTGTACATTAAATCATCCAAATAAAGCAAAAGACTGATATGGGCACAAATTTCTTCACCAATGAAAAGGAGAATACCCTTCTTGAAAAGATTGAAGGAGTCTTCAAGTATAAGAAAGTACATTTCTTTGATGTGCTTGTAGGGTATTTCAGGGCTTCCGGATATTTTAGAATCCGAAAGTTCATCCAGCAGACCCCACATATCAGAATCTTGGTTGGAATAAATGTAGATAAACTGACTTATCAGGCAAACCGTCAGGGACTGCTGTTCAATCCCAATGCAGAACAGGCGCAAGAAGAGTTCTTCAATGACATCAAAAAGAATATCCAGGAGGCAAGATACGACAAGGAAGTGGAAGACGGGATGTACCAGTTCATAGAAGACATAGTGTCCGGCAGAATCGAGATGCGCATTCATCCCAAGCAAAACATACATGCCAAAATCTATATATTCCGAGAGGAAGTGTATCATCCTCATGGTTATGGCTCTGTCATTACAGGGTCAAGCAATCTGACAGAGGCTGGGCTTGAAAAGAATTTTGAGTTTAATGTGGAGCTGAGATATGATGACGATATTCAATTTGCCACCGAGACATTTGAGAGACTATGGACAGAAGCGGTTGCCGTTGACATTACCCATATTGAAGCGATAAAGACAGACTCATATCTCAATCCTGATTTCACGCCTTACGAAGTTTATCTGAAATTCCTTTTGGAATATTTTGGGAAGAGTCTGGATTTCGACCCTAATTCAGTGTCAGACTTGCCCAAGGGGTATAAAAAGCTATCCTATCAGGTTGACGCTGTGAACGATGGTTATTCAAAGATGATGAAGCACAACGGCTTTTTCCTTTCCGATGTTGTCGGATTGGGCAAAACTATTGTGTCAGCTCTTATAGCAAAGAGATTCTTCTTTGACAACGGATTCCCAATGCACCGCTCACACACTTTAATCATCGTCCCTCCTGCCCTGAAAGAAGGATGGGAAAGGACAATGAATGAGTTCAAACTTGACAATTATAAGATTGTCACAAACGGAAGCCTGCACAAGTTGAAGAATCCCGACAAATATGATTTGGTAATAGTTGACGAAGCTCACAAGTTCAGAAGTGACACAGCATCCATGTATAACGAGCTGCAGAAGTTATGCAAGACAAAGGCGCTCCATGCCGACGGCAGTCTGCACGACAAGAAAGTGATACTTGTATCTGCCACTCCCCTGAACAACAGACCAGAGGATATAGCCAATCTGATTTATCTGTTTCAAGACTCCAAGGACAGCACTTTGGAAGAGGGCAACTTGCAGCGTTTCTTCCGTGAACAAATAGACGAATATAAGAAGACAAAGGATTTGAATGACATTGAGCTTATCTCAAATGGAATAAAAGCCATATACGAGAAAATCCGCGTGAAGGTTGTAGAGCCATTAACTGTGCGGCGCACACGTACTGACTTAATGGAGAACGAGGCATACCGAAAGGATCTGGAGGAACAGAAAGTATATTTCCCTGATGTCAAGGCTCCACACAAAATGTTTTACGAGTTAGACGAAGACTTGGAACATTTATATGATGATACAATTAAATGCTTGAGTGACAAGACAGACGGGCTGAAGTATTACCGCTATCAGGCTATAGGACATCTTGTGAAAGAGAAAAAGAAGAAATATCCCAAGGCAGACCAAACTTCTACGCAGTTGGCAAGCATTATGAAGACCTTGCTTGTCAAGCGTATAGACAGCAGTTTCTTCGCATTCAAGAAGTCCTTGCACAGATATCATCAAGCCAATCAAGTCATGCTAAACATGTTTGACAAAGGCGTGATATACATAGCACCAAACTTGAAAGTCAACGAACTGTTGAGTGCAGGCAAGGAAGAGGAGCTTATCAAACTGATAGAAGAGTCGAAAGAGACTGACCCCACGATAGAGATATGCACGGTAGATGATTTTGATGGTGATTTTCATGAAGGACTGAAGCACGACGGTAAGATATTGGACAGATTGGTCAAGGCATGGGACAAGATAACCTACGACCCCAAACTGGACAAGTTTGTCGATGTTTATCTTGATGAATTGTTCGACAAGTCCATCAATCAGGAGAGCAAGCTGGTCATCTTCTCAGAAAGTAAGGAAACAACCAAATATTTGTCTGAGAACCTGAAGGAAAAGGGATTCGACCGTATATTGACGGTTCACAGCGACAACAGAAATGACCAAATGCCCGCTCTCGAAGCCAACTTTGACGCCAACTATAAGGGAGAGAAAAAGAATGACTACAACATCGTCATCACTACTGAGGTATTGGCAGAAGGCGTGAATATGCATCGGGCAAACGTCATTGTGAATTACGACACTCCCTGGAACTCAACAAGACTGATGCAGCGCATCGGACGTGTGAACCGCATAGGCAGCAAAGCCAAGGAGGTACATATATTCAATTTCTTCCCGACGGCGAAAGTTGACGAGACAATAGAACTGGAGAAGAAGGCAAAGATGAAACTGTTTGCCTTCCATGCCGCATTGGGTGAAGACAGCCAGATATATTCCACAGATGAGAGTCCAGAAAGCTTCGGGCTGTTTGACAAAACCATCGATGAGGAACGGGACGAAAGGCTGCGTTATCT
>JAXJBE010000087.1:0-4325 GCA_036303125.1 Bacteroidaceae bacterium | reverse complement strand
TTTAAATGAAGGAGCGATGCGGGCATCGTGACTGAATGTTCGTGCAAGTGAGGGCAGAGTGTCAAATTTATTTGAACACTATGCCGAACGCAGCCGAACATGCGTTAACGAATGTAAAAGAGACAGATGCAAGTGAGAGGCCAAAATCGACCGAGCGAAAGGACAAACCCCGATAAAACATAAATACTAATTTACAGAGCACCCCTTAAACAAAACGAACGATAGACACCGCGGCTCCAAGGCAACGAAGGCTGCTCTTGTCCACAATACAGCAACAGAATGAACATAATAAAATATCCCAGTCGCGAAGAGTGGAAGACTCTCCTCTCCCGTCCTCACAGAGATGCCGCCGAACTTGCCGCCACGGTTCAGACCGTTCTTGACAAAGTGCGCATGGAGGGCGATGCCGCAGTCAAGGAATATGAGGAATTGTTTGACCACGTGAAGCTCGACACTCTCGCCGTCTCTCAGGCAGAGATAGATGAAGCCGTAGCCATGGTTAGCCCAGAACTCATGGGAGCCATCCAGTTGGCTCACGATAATATATACACCTTCCACGCTTCTCAGAAGTTCACAGGTGAAAAGGTGGAAGTTGCTCCTGGCGTTGTCTGCTGGCAAAAGTCCGTGCCTATCGAGAGAGTCGGTCTCTACATACCAGGCGGCACAGCTCCGCTCTTCTCCACGGTGCTCATGCTCGCCACTCCTGCTAAGATTGCGGGATGCCGCGAGATTGTGCTATGTACCCCTCCAGATGGTGAAGGCAAAGTAAACCCGGCCATCCTTGCAGCAGCCAAGATAGCAGGCGTGAGCCGCATCTTCAAGGCTGGCGGCGTGCAGGCCATAGGTGCCATGGCCTACGGTACAGAGTCTGTGCTTAAGGTCGACAAAATCTTTGGCCCTGGCAACCAGTTCGTCATGGCAGCCAAGCAGCAGGTGAGTCTGCACGATGCAGCCATCGACATGCCGGCTGGACCTTCAGAAGTGGCTGTGGTGGCCGATGACACAGCTAACCCGGTATTTGTCGCTGCCGATCTCCTCTCACAAGCTGAACACGGGCGAGACTCGCAGGTCATACTTATCACCACGTCAGAGGCCATGGCGAAATGCGTCAACGAAGAGGTGCATCGCCAACTCGAACTCTTGCCTCGCAAGGATCTTGCCTCCGCTTCACTCCAGTATTCCAAACTCATCATCGTGCACAATGTGGATGAAGCTGTCGACATGACAAACGAGTATGCCCCCGAGCACCTCATCCTTGCTGTAGATAGCTATCTTGCCTTTGCCGAGAGAGTAGTCAATGCGGGAAGCGTCTTCCTCGGCAATTACTCATGCGAGTCAGCAGGCGACTACGCTTCAGGCACCAACCATACTCTGCCTACATCAGGCTACGCTAAGGCTTACAGCGGAGTCAACCTCGACTCCTTCTGCCGCAAGATAACCTTTCAGGAACTCACGCCTCAGGGAGTGCGCACCATCGGCCCTGCCGTAGAGCTCATGGCGGCGGCAGAGCAACTTGATGCCCACAAGAATGCCATGACCGTGCGTCTTTCCTCTCTGTCTTGAATCTGCCCCTTCCGGTTTATTCGGGCTTTCCAAGCCCACCAGTCTAATTCTCTTCCATTATGAAAGCACTCCAAGCCCTCGTCCGCCCCAACATCTGGGCACTCAAACCATACAGCTGCGCCCGCGATGAGTTCAAAGGCATGAAAGCAGACGTCTTTATTGACGCCAACGAAAATCCATATCCTAACGGCGTCAACCGTTATCCCGACCCCCTTCAGGAGCAGCTCAAGCAGCTCATCTCTCCTCTCAAGGGCGTCGCCGTAGACAACATATTCCTTGGCAATGGCAGCGATGAAGCCATAGACCTGCCCTTCCGCATATTCTGCCGCCCAGGCATTGACAATGTGGTGGCCATTGACCCGACCTACGGCATGTATGAGGTGTGCGCCGATGTCAATGATATAGAATACCGCAAGGTGCCCCTTGCCGACGGCTACGACCTTGACCCCGACAGTCTCATTGCCGCCTGCGACGAGAACACAAAACTCATCTTCATCTGTTCGCCCAACAATCCCACAGGCAATGCCTTCTCACGCGACAAGATAGAGCGCGTCCTTCGTTCCTTCGACGGCATAGTCATTGTCGATGAGGCCTACAGCGACTTTTCCTCTCAGCGTCCTCTGCGCCTCGACCTGGCCCAGTATCCCAATCTCATAGCCCTTGCCACATTCTCTAAAGCGTGGGGGGCGGCGGGCATACGACTCGGCATGGCTTTCGCCAGCAAGGAAATCATAGACCTCTTCAACAAAGTCAAGTATCCTTACAATGTCAATGTCCTCACACAGAAGAAGGCGCAAGACATCCTCTCCAACCTCACGCTCCTCCAGCGCCATATCTCGATGATTGTCGAGGAACGTGCTAAACTTATCCGTGCCTTCGCCCTCCTCCCTCAATGTCTGGAGATATTCCCGACCGATGCCAACTTCTTCCTTGCACGCATGACCGATGCCGATGGCATATATCAATATCTTGTGCGCAAGGGCATCGTTGTGCGCAACCGCAACAAGGTCAACCTTTGCGGCAACTGCCTGCGCATTACCATTGGCACCAACGAGGAGAACTCAAAACTTCTCAGTGCCCTTAGACAATATATATAACGAAATATATAACGATTCTAATGGCGTCACTCCCTCCCTGTGACCGCTGCCACTTACAATACGACAACATGAAACAAGCCCTCTTCATCGATCGCGATGGTACCATCCTCGTTGAACCAGCAGACGAGCAGATAGACTCTTTTGATAAATTCGAGTTTCTTCCAGGTGTTATCCGCAACCTCAACTTTATCCGCACAAAACTTGATTTTGAGTTCGTCATGGTGAGCAACCAAGATGGATTAGGCACAAGTTCCTATCCTGAGGACACCTTCTGGCCCACTCACAATCTCATGCTCAACACCCTGCGCGGAGAAGGCGTAACATTTGACGACATCCTCATCGACCGCTCCTTCCCTGCCGATAACCTGCCTACACGCAAGCCAGGCACGGCCATGCTCACGCGCTACATGACAGGCGAGTACGATATGGCCAACAGCTACGTCATCGGAGACCGTCAGACAGACAAGCAGCTTGCTGTCAATCTCGGATGCAAGTACCTTATCCTTGGCGACAACGTCCACTCCTGGGATGAAATCACGGAGATACTCTTCGCCGGTGAGCGCACGGCCAGCGTCAGACGCACCACCAAAGAGACCGACATAGATATATCTCTCAATCTCGACGGCACAGGACAGAGTGACATCTCCACGGGCCTTGGATTCTTCGACCACATGCTCGAACAGATAGCCAAGCACGGATCCATAGACCTTCACATCCATGTCAAGGGCGACCTCAATGTCGATGAGCATCACACGATAGAGGATACAGGCATAGCTCTCGGCGAATGTATCGCCCGCGCCCTTGGTGACAAGCGCGGCATTGAGCGTTACGGCTACACTCTTCCTATGGATGACTGCCTCTGCCAAGTTGCGCTCGATTTCGGCGGACGCCCATGGCTTGTCTGGGATGCTGACTTCAAGCGCGAGAGGGTAGGGGACATGCCCACAGAGATGTTTCTTCATTTCTTCAAGTCCTTCAGCGATGCGGCTAAGATGAATCTTAACATCAAGGCCGAAGGCGACAATGAACACCACAAGATTGAAGGCATCTTCAAGGCTCTCGCACGCAGCATCAAGATGGCTGTCAAGCGAGACATATACAAATACCAGCTTCCCAGCAGCAAGGGAATGCTGTAAAGCCTAAAGCCGTAGCAATGAAATGCCATGATTGAAATATATGGCATATAACGTGCGCTGCACGTGGGGACAAAACGTTTTTTTTAGGTTTTTGCGAAAAAAATCCCGAAAAGCTTTGCTGGTTTGAAAATAAGTCGTACCTTTGCACTCGCAATCGGGAAAGAGATGAGTTCTCAGCCGAAAAGCAACAGAAAAGCACTTGAGAGAAGGTGCTCAGAGAATAACGCTGAGGCGTGGCGAATACGAAGTTTTCCACTCCTATGCACCAAGCAGGAATATGCGGAAATAGCTCAGTTGGTAGAGCACAACCTTGCCAAGGTTGGGGTCGCGAGTTCGAGTCTCGTTTTCCGCTCCATAAGACTTGAGTTGCCCACGTGGCGGAATGGTAGACGCGCTCGTTTCAGGTGCGAGTGTTGAGAGACGTGCAAGTTCGATTCTTGTCGTGGGCACACCAATAGATTCTCCAATCGACAAATCCTTTATAAGCCTGCGGAAATAGCTCAGTTGTTAGAGCACAACCTTGCCAAGG
>JAXJBE010000086.1:0-1841 GCA_036303125.1 Bacteroidaceae bacterium | reverse complement strand
CACTCCTCTCAAGGACGCTCTGAATGCCTTTATCTTCGCATTGAATGATTCTGCGAAGGCATTTGTCGCCCTGTTGACAAAGAAGTTCAAGACCTCATCGTAATGCTCGTAAAGAGTGCCGGCAATGACATTGAAGCTCTTAAAGCCGGAGCCGTCAACCTCGTTGTACCAGCGTGCAAGCGAGAGTCTCGCTGCATCCTTGGCGGTATTCCTGGAAAATATCATTCTGAGCGAATGCGTCAGAGAATAGGCCTCTTTAAGGTCCGGGCATGCTTCAAAGAGCAGCTCCGCCCTTTGCTTCTGGCTATCCGTCCATTTGTCCGCGGACTTGAAAAGCAGATACCTGCTGCGTGCCAGCAGCTGCTTGTGGCTGTCCCCGTTGGCAAGCACTATAGGGTTGTATGCTTCGCCCGAGCATCTGGCCTCTTCCCTGGCATCCGTATCTTCCTGGATGGCATCCCATCTGTGGGCGACACGCATTTCCTGCAAGGCATCACAGGCAAGTTTCTGTACATGGAAGCGGTCTATGGTGCGCATCGCATTCGGGAAACAGCGTTGGGCTATAAGCCGCATGGAATTCGACATGTCCAAGGTGACCTCCTTGACCATCAGCCTCTTCTCCTCGTCAATGCGCTTGAGTGCTTCCGTGACAGTGTCGGCGGCAACACCCTTCACAATGGCAATGATGGTCCCTTTGCCACCCCGTGAAGCTCTGTTGCTGACAATCGTGTACAGTTCCCCTTTGCTTGGTGCCGTTTCGTCAATGCAGATGCTTTCGCCCATGTTTTCGGGAAAGACGAGCCAGTCTTCCGCATGTGAGAGTTCCGGCCATTCATGGTAGCCGCTGAGGATTTCCTTGTATTGCTTCTCAAACGTGTCGCCGTTTATATGGTAAAAGCGGTCAAGCGAACGGGAGGTCGTAGGGATCGTCTCCATACACTCCTTTTAAAAAAGCCGCAAACTCCTTGGAGTAGCGGGTTCCTTCGGCCTTCAGGTCATAAGAGTCTGAGAAGTATCGGTTGTTCTGCCTGTCATACCATTTGCGCCTTCTTACTATCAAATCGACTCCTTTGTCGCGAATCGGGAAGTCACGTATGGTTACGGCATCACAGAACCCCTTGGATTCTATCTTGGGGTTCTCCTTGTATTCGGCCCTGACCGATTCATCAAGATAGATGCGGATAAGGGACGACTCTTCTTCAACACGTACCACTTCAAAGTTTGAAAGTATCTCTGATGGCAGAATCAACTGCGCCAATGCTAAAAGTCCTTGTGTGTTCATGGTGCAAATGTATAACTTTTCTTTTGGTTTGCGGAATCTCTCCCCCTGCTTTGTCGGGTGAGCCGAGATTATCCGTTACCGTTTCTCACTCGCAAAAATAGTCGGCCTTGCATAATCAATGAGATAGATGCGGATAAGGGACGGCTCTTCTTCGACACGTACCATTTCGAAATTCGAAAGTATCTCTGATGGCATAACTGCGCCAATGCTAAGAGTCCTTATGTTCATGGTGCAAATGTATAACTTTTCTTTTGGTTTGTGGAATCTCTCCCCCTGCTTTGTCGGGTGAGCCGTTGTGACAGAGCGGTGGGAGGTTAATGAAAAAAGGATGTCTCTTGGTAGAAACATCCTTTTTGGTAGTAGCGCCTACGGGAATCGAACCCGTGTTCCATGCGTGAGAGGCATGTGTCCTAGCCGCTAGACGAAAGCGCAGTGTTAAGTGGAACCGCTTATGAGGTTCTCCTCAGAATTGTAAATAAGATCTCTCTCATTAAAAAAGGATGCCTTGTTGTGGGTATCCTTCTCCTTGAGTAGCGCCTACGGGAATCGAACCCGTGTT
>JAXJBE010000085.1:0-3108 GCA_036303125.1 Bacteroidaceae bacterium | reverse complement strand
GACTTCACTGCTGCCTGGGCACTTGTGCGGACTGATCCGCCGTAGCCACGATTACGGATGTACTTACGACCGCGCACCTTGGCTGCGGTTACACCCTTTGCTGAGCCTGACATTTCGTCGAAGGCGATTGAAGGAACGTACTTCATAGTTTTAAGGTTTAAGGAATTTAACAATATATAGTATCGCGAACACTATCAATATGATGAGGATTCCGAGGAACCAGCCACCCATCTTCATCTTGAAGGACTGCCAGCCGGTCAACTCTTTCTCCACTTCTAAGGTCTCATACACTGGAAAAGCCCTGTGTGCGTGACCCCCGAAGCCCAAGTGCCGTTGACCCTCGAAAGCAAGTTTAGAATGACCCCTATAAAGTCCTAGCCGGCGGGGTCATTTTTATTTTGCCCTACTTGTCTCCTTTACGTGCCTTTGTCTTCCTAAGACTCTCTCCGACAAGCTCGATCTGATGAGCTGAGTGAACGATTCTGTCGAGGATTGCATCTGCAACCGTTGGATCTCCGATAGCATCGTACCACGAGGATACAGGAAGCTGAGAAGTCATTATGATTGACTTTCTCTCGTGACGATCTTCGATGATCTCAAGAAGGATTGAACGTTCCTTTGCATCGAGTGACACAAGGAAGGCATCATCCATGATGAACAAAGGACACTTCTCGATCTTCTTCAACTCCGCATCAATCGTACCCTTCACCTTTGCTACCTTAAGAGTTCCGAGCAACTTTGATGCATTAGCATACAAAGTGCGTATACCAAGACTACATGCTTTGTATCCAAGAGCTGTAGCGATGAAGCTCTTTCCTGTTCCAGAAGATCCGGTGATAAAGAGGTTGCGACCTTGCTTAACAAACTCAAGTGTCATAAGTCTCTCCATCTGATTGCGATCAAGACCTCTGCTGATTGTGAAGTCTATGTCTTCTGGGTACGCCTTGTACCTAAAAGAAGCCTGCTTAGTGAGGCGCTCAATGGCTGCATTTGATCTGTAGTCCCACTCTCGAGATAACAGCCAGTTAAGGAAGCTGTCCGGAGTCATTGTCTCGGCGAAGGTAGAAGAGAGGCTCTCTTCAAAGGCAGCTGCCATTCCATGAAGTTTCATGCGGCGCATTAGATCAAGTGAGATTGTATTCCTATCCTTCTCTTGAGTGATAGGAGCAGTCTTTTCATTTATTTCCATCTTTTGTTTAGTTTTTCTTGTTCGACTTTGGAGCAAAGTATTCGCGTCCACGTATGTTCTTGTGTTGTGCAGGAGTGCGTGGAGCTTCCCATTCTTCGCCATGCTGAGGAGACAAGAAGTCTATATCTTCTCCTTTGTCCAGTATTTCCTTTACCTCATTGAAGCCATAGCGACGTCCTTGCGAAGCACAGGCACACGCAGCCACAAGGCGGTCTAAGCCGTATTTCTTTTCTAGCGACATGATACCCTTACAGGCCCTGAACGCCAGTGGCGGATACTTCTTAAGTTCCGCCACTTCTTTGAGATATGTCAAGACAATGTTATCTATCGTCGCTGCACGCTGATAGATTTCATCCAGATCCTTCTCATAGCTACCATGTCTTCCCGGCAGATTATGAGACTCCTTACGAGTATACGCATGCGGTCTATCATCCCTAGTGTGGGTTGTAATGAGTTTCATTCCGTAGAAGATCTGCAAGGTATCTGCATCATAGATGATTTCCACTCGTTTGCCGATATATTCTATCGGAACGCTATAATGATGCTTGTTCAAGGTTACGTAGCTGTTGCGCATAACAGTCGCAGTCTTACGTTCTCTCATTTGATAACGCAACGTTGGAAGTGGCTGTAGATAGTCTTTTTCCATCTCAATAAAGAGTTCCTTCCTAGACTGGCCACGTCCTGACATCTTTCGAGAGTTGAACTCATCCAAAGACTTAAGGATAGCAGCATTCAAAGAGTCAAGATCATGGAAGATAAGCCCCTCTACATCCTTGTAGATGCTGCGATAGATTAGCTTTACCGCATTCTCAACCAAAGCTTTGTCTTTAGGATGACGAGGTCTAGCTGGGAAGACAGCGCAGTTGTAGAACTCAGCAAAAGCAGCGAACTCTTCATTGATGACAGGTTCATGACGGTCACTGCGTGTCACAGCTGACTTGAGATTGTCTGGAACAATCGCAATTGGGGCTCCGCCAAAGTAATGCATTGCATTCTCACAAGCCGCAATAAGATCTTCCTTCTTCTGGGACCACACGGCTTCGCAATACGTCATGTGGCTACATGGAAGAACCGCCACAAAGGTTTCAGGCGTCTGAACCTCACCTGTAAGTTCGTCTACTACCTCAAGTTTATCTCCTGCAAAGTCAATGTACATCTGATCACCAGCAAGGTGTTCAACATGCCCAATGGCTTTTACTTCAAGCTTGTAATGACGGATTCGTCTTTTGAAGCTAGTATGGCTATATCCATCTGGATATTTGCTGGCATACTCTTCATAAAGAGATTTGACAGTGACACCCTTGCGACTAAGTCGTTTCAGATAGTCTGGTAGCAGCGCATCCAGTTCCTCTTGACGAGGAGATGGAGTTCGCGAACGAGAGACGCCATCGACAAACATGTCGATTACCTGACTCTCTGGCATCGCTAATAGTCTTTCTATAGAAAGACCACTCTCTTGATACCGCCGCACATACTTGCGCACGGTATTTCGAGAGACCTCAAAAGCCGTACTGATACTCTTGAGGCCCATTCCCATTGCATAGCAACGGAGAATGTTCTTTAGATTTTTCATAATTTTGTGATGTTTTAGTTTCCCGCCGGCCAGGACGGACACTAAAACTACAAAAAATCCCCTGCCTATATCACTTAGGTAGGGGTCAATTTTATATGGTACTTAAAGGGTCAGTGAATTTTGGACCGCGAGGGTCAACGGCACTGGGCTTCGGGGGTCACGCGCACAGGGCTTTTCCAAATATCAACGAATATGTATTGCGTGGTAATTACACATATATTTGGAGGTCTCGAAAAAGTTATATATATGCGTTAATATTACACAAATATGGAAGGGAACTACATATATAAATATCCGCATCCAGCAGTCACAACTGATTGCGTGATTTTCGGATATGACCCTAAAG
>JAXJBE010000084.1:0-61609 GCA_036303125.1 Bacteroidaceae bacterium | reverse complement strand
GTGCCACATCCAATGAGTTGTATCATAATCCACGGACGGGACTGCGGACATACTTTCTTACATTTCCCGATGGTGGAAGACTGGAAATAATGAACAGACCAGAAGTGGATGTTGCAGACAACCCTGTCTGCCGTAGCGGTTTTATTCACCTTTCGTTCTGTCTTGGCTCACGTGAAGAGGTTGACCGCATGACTTCGATTCTGTCCTCACATGGATACGAAGTCCTGTTAGGCCCGCGCGTTACAGGTGACGGATATTACGAGAGTTGCATCAAGGGATTTGAAGGAAACTTGATTGAACTGACTGATTATAAAATCATCATGAATAAAGAATATATAATCTTTCAAGAAAACGGTCTCTTTGGTCTCAAGGATAATACAGGAAAAATCATTATTTCTCCACAATATATGGAAATGTATGATTTTAGTTGTGGTCTTTCATTGGTACGAAATGAACAATATCAATATGCTTATATTGACATAACTAACAAACAAGTTGTACCTTTTGCTAAATATGCATGGTGTGACCCTCAATTTATTTGTGGCTTTGCCCGCGTGATGTCTTTTGATTTTATACATGAAAAGGAAAAATGGGGAATTATAGATACTTTAGGGAATATTGTTGTTCCATTGAAATATGATAAGATTTGGGCAATAAAAGAAGAATACGTTTTTTCACTAAAAGCTTTTATCGGAGAGAAAGAGGAACATTTGAATTTACGTGAAATGCAAAAACGTAATATTTTAGATGGGCTGAAATACATATGTGTATATTCCGTAGAAGAATTCAAACAATTGACAAATTGTGAGAAACTCTTTGTCAAATCAAGTCCCAATGATTATCATTTGTTCTTTACTTATGGAACCAACATAGGATGTGTTGCAGTATCTGCTATTCCACAAGAACCTGTTATTGCAATTGTTTGCAATAGCAGTGGAAAGATATTCCCTTTGCTAATCGAGAAAAAAGATATAGGAAAAACATCTTTGCCTACATTCAAGCCTTCTCAACAAAAGAAGAATTGTCCCAAAACACACTACCGCAAAACTTCTTTTTGGGATTATGAAGATGAGAAAATGAATGACGTTGATAATTGGAGCGATCCTTATGGTGACGAACAGGCTTATTACGATGGTTGGAGTAAAGATGATGTTGAAAGTGGATTATCAGATGCTTATGAAGGTGATTTAGATGCAAGATGGAATAATGACTGAGATTTACCTTACTATACCCAATTAAAATCTAAATAACATTCAATATATAGACATTATGGAAAAGGTTTTTCGAGATTATGGTTTCTTTGAAAACAAGAAGAATAAAAGGATTGTCTGTTTCAATATAAGCAGAACCTATCTTCTGTGTGAGAGACCTAATCTATATGAGTGTACAAGGAAATATTGGAGACTCAACGGTGAACGTGCCAAGAAGGCAGAGTTTGTTTTTGCCGTTTGCTGTGGAATAATTGTCGGAGTATATAAACCTTCTATTGGGTATCCAACAGAAAATACAGAATATGTAGGGCGTTGGGAATTTGAAGGAAAAGAAATCAAAGATTCACCATACTTGCAAATGAATATTTCTAATCTTTGGGGAAAAAGACAGAATCCTGTTATGTATATGAATATGTAGAATGGTTTAGGTTTATGGAAATAAAGATTCATCAAATAACATTTAGTCTACCAAGTAAAGTTTCTGTAATCTGTTTCCCGCTTAAAGTGAATATTAAAATTAGAAATGCGAGACCTTATACCAACAGAATAATATAAGAAAATAAATATGATAAGAAGACCATATCGCGATGTATGTCGCAAACTTGGAGGGCGCGAGAAAGTTCTTCACGGAGTTCTTTGGTGCCACATCCAATGAGTTGTATCATAATCCACGGACGGGACTGCGGACATACTTTCTTACATTTCCCGATGGTGGAAGACTGGAAATAATTAGCAGACCAGAAGTGGATGTTGCAGACAATCCTGTCTGCCGTAGCGGTTTTATTCACCTTTCGTTCTGTCTTGGCTCACGTGAAGAGGTTGACCGCATGACTTCGATAAGAACTGGTTCAGGTGACAGACTGGCAACCGAAAGCGAATTGTCGGCAATGTATAGGGAGCAGTCTTTTGCGGTTCGTTCAGAAATGCCTATTACTGATAGCAGTATGGATTTATTGGATATGCCTGCTTTACGTTCCTATCGGGCACAAGTGGCACAGCATAACCCTTCATACGTACCACAGAATATGTTGATGGAGGACTTCTGTTATCAGATTGGCGCGATGAATAGAAAAGGAGAACTGACCTATGGAGGGTTATTGATGCTTGGTCAACGAAAACACATTGACCATGAGGTGCCAACTTTCTGGATGGATTATATAGAGGTGCCGGGAAGAAACGTTGAGGAAGCTCCAACAAGATACACATTCCGTATAGAGCCACAGGAGAACTTATGGCAATACTATCGGGCGTTACTTCCTCGCTTGCGCCTTTTCTGCGATAACGCATTCCATCTTAATGCCGATGGCGTGGCGGTGGATGACCTCAGTCAGTTTGAATGCATGAGGGAATGTCTTGCAAATGCCTGTATGCATACCGACTATTTCAGTCCCCTACATTCGTGCATAAGGGCATACACCAACCGTATAGAGTTCCTGAATGCCGGTAGTTTTGCAGTACCCTTGCAAACTGGCGAGCAATCTTATCAAATGATATAGCGTCCCCGTAATCCATCTATAGCTAAGATGTTCCGTCTCGCTGGATTGTCGGAGAATGTGGGTTTCGGTATGAAAAAGATTCTTCTTTGGAAAGAACTTACGGGCAAGGATGTTGAAATAACTTCTGCCATAGACTACTCTTTAGTGACATTTACTTTGGGAAAAGCCACTAATGTTGGAAAAGAACATCCGAAAAAACTACCCGAAAAAACTACCCGAAAAAACTACCCGAAAAGACCATCGCTATTCGCAAGATACTGTTGGAAACAATAAAAGAAACACCGGAATGTACCATAGAATATCTGGCGACATTGGCGAATGTGTCTAAGGATGCTGTAAAATACCATATCAAATCATTGACATCCGAGGGAATTGTTAAAAGAGAAGGCAGAAAGGGTGGTAGATGGATTATAATAGATAAATAGGAAGAATATCAAAATAGAAAACAAATGAGGATTCATCAAATAATGTTCAGCCCCACAGGAGGGACAAGAAGAGTTTGCGAATATATATGCGATGGTATTGACGCGAGGCCAGTTGTGACAGACCTATGTATGAAGGAAGGGCAAATCATAGTGCCGGAAATACATGAGGAGGACTTGGTAATTATCGCCATGCCAGTGTTTGCCGGACGTGTACCAGCCTTGGCAGTTGATAGGCTCAAGCGTATTCAAAGCAACCACGCAAAATGTGCGGTTGTGGCGGTATATGGCAACAGGGCATACGATGACGCTCTGCTTGAAATGCAGGATGTGGCAACGGAAATGGGATTCCGTGTTGTTGCCGCCGTCAGTGCCGTTGCTGAACATAGCATCGCCCGGGTGTATGCCGCAGGAAGACCCGATGCAGAAGACCGCAAGGAACTGGCTGCTTTCGGAGCCGCTATAATAAATAAGGTGGAAGGTATAGACGCATATAAGCCTTTATCATTGCCGGGCAACCGTCCATACAGAGCAGGCAACACAGGACCGTTCCCCACGGCAGATGAGCGGTGTACAGGTTGTGGCACATGCCATGAACTCTGTCCTGCCGATGCCATACCTGCCGACAATCTAAGAAGCGTCAACAAGGAAGCCTGCATCTCCTGCATGCGCTGTCTCTCCGTTTGTCCGACTAAAGCAAGGAACATCTGGCAAGTGGAGGTGGTGGTGACAGAGAAACTGAAAACATTGTGTGCCACGAGAAAGGGCAACGAACTGTTTGTTTAATACAGAATATTGCTCAACTGTAGTAAGTTCTTCATCCGTTTTATAAACGTAAAAATAAAAGACAATGAATAAGATATTTTGTTTAGAAACCGAATGGGATCAAACCATTCATGATTTAAAAAAGAAATCGACAGTATTAACCTTGCTTGATTTTCTCCAAAACGCACAAAAGATTGAATACACATTCAGACAAGTCGCAACATCCTCCGACTTTGAATATTATATTTCACATCTGCTTCAACCGAGTTATGCATCTTTTGACAATGTATATTTATGCTTTCACGGAAACCCAGGAGAGATTTGCTTTGCTGCAAACAAGAATAAATTGAATTTATTGACTTTTGCGGAAGAACATAATGGTATTTTTGAAGGACGAAATGTTCATTTTGGAAGTTGTAGTACGCTTTGTATGACTAATGACGAAGTCCTTAGATTCAAATATCTTACGAAAGCAAGAATGATAACAGGTTACACAAAGGATGTGGATTTTACACCAAGTTTTATATTTGAAACATGGCTGCTGAATACTATCTGTTTGAAGCCAAAATTCGCCGGGAAACGTATAAAGAATCTTGCAGAGAAAGAGATGCCATATTACAGTAATTTTTTTGGCTTTGAGGCCTATTAATTATAGATAATCATCATGAACAAAAGAGAATATGCACAGGCAAACAAAGCCTGGATAGAGGCCAAAGCGCAGGAGGAGGGAGTGAAGGCTCTTCCGAAAGGTATATATTATAAGGTGTTGTCGGAGGGACGGAACGACGGCAGGCATCCTTCGCCCCGCAGCATAGTAATGGCACACTACACTGGATGGACCATTGACGGAAAGAAGTTCGACAGCAGTCGTGGAGGAGCACCGTTGGCAATACGTCTCTGCGATTTGATAGAAGGCTGGATTATCGCCATGCAGCAGATGTGCGTGGGCGACCGGTGGGAAGTGTATATCCCTGCGGAAATGGGATATGGCAAGTTCTCACAACCAGGCATCCCTGGAGGTTCTACGCTGATATTTGAGATTGAGCTGTTAGGGATTGCATGAAACATTAAAGACATGGCTGATATGGACATAACAATAAGGCAGGAGAGACAAGGGGATTTGCCAGTCATTCTCGATTTGGTGGAGAAGGCTTTTGAAAACGTTGAGGAAAGCGACCATCAAGAACAATATTTGGTCAAGCGGCTGCACGGTTCGGACACATTCATACCCGAATTGTCATTAGTTGCGGTCAATGGCGAGGGAGTTATAGTAGGATACATTTTGCTTACAAAGGTAAAAATAGTATCTGAAAACTCTACTACAGTTTCATTGGCTGTTGCGCCACTTGTCGTCCATCCGGCTTACCAGAACAACAGGATAGGTGGGATGCTGATAGAAGAAGCCCACAAGGCGGCAAGGGCAATGGGATACGGGTCGACGGTATTGCTTGGACATAAAGATTATTATCCGCGCTTTGGCTACCGTAAGGCTATTGACTACGGTATAAGGTTTCCTTTTGATGCCCCGCAGGAGTGCTGTATGGTTATCGAACTGTTGCCCGATGCCTTGAGCGGAGTTACAGGCACAGTGCATTACCCTGAATGTTTCCAGTTGGATTAAGATACAATTTATAAACATTAAAACATAATAACTATGGCTTGTACTACCGATTTTATAGAGTTCGTCTGCGATGCACTTGCTCCTTTGGGAGAAGTACGCTCCCGCAAGATGATGGGCGACTATGTCATTTATGTAAATGACAAATGCGTGATAACGGCTTGTGACAACACGGCATTTGTCAAAAAGCTGCCGTGCATTGCCGATTTGATGGCTGATGCCGAAACAGGCTGTGCATATAAAGGTTCGAAAGAGGGATATATCCTCGATTTCCGTGACCGGCAAAAGGTTTTGAAAGTTATCGAAAAGTTATGGGAAGAATTGCCTTTCCCGAAATCAAGAAAGAAATAATACGATTAAAGACGATATTTAGTCATTAACACAACAGAATTTATGCGTAATCCAGAACAGACCGTCGGCAATATGACCGACGAACTTAAGACGGCATTCATCGGTTCTGTAGATGCCGACGGCTATCCATGCATCAAGGCGATGCTGCAACCAAGGAAACGAGAAGGTATCAAGACCTTCTATTTCACAACAAACACATCATCCATGCGTGTGCGGCAATTCTTGCAGAACGACAAGGCATGCATTTATTTCTGTGACAACAGGTTCTTCCGTGGAGTCATGCTACGTGGTACGATGGAGGTACTGACAGACAACGCGAGCAAGGAAATGATTTGGCGTGACGGTGATACGGAATATTATTCACAAGGTATTACCGACCCGGATTACTGTGTGCTTAAATTCACAGCCGTGTCAGGACGTTTCTACAGCAATTTTCACTCAGAGGATTTTGCGGTGGACTAATATCAATACTAAACTTATAAATAAGAGAAATATGTCAAGACCAGCAGGCATAAGATATGTACCGCCGTCTGAACGGAATAATAGTCTTTTGAACAGGCTGACAGAACTGTGGGAAGCGTCCGTGCGTGCCACTCATCATTTTTTGCAGGAGACGGATATTGAGAACCTGCAGCCATGCGTGACGGAAGGACTGGCAAGCATCGGACATCTTTATGTAGCCTTCGATGCCGATGCCCCGACAGCCTTTATCGGCATACAGGATGAGAAGATTGAGATGTTGTTCGTTTCGCCCCTGTACTTGCGTAAAGGAATCGGCAAACAGCTGGTGGATATGGCGGTAAAGAACCATCAGGCTGTATTTGTAGATGTGAACGAGCAGAATCCCGGTGCAAGGGCTTTTTACGGGAAGTTGGGCTTCGTGGAGTTTGACAGGATGGAGACGGACTCACAAGGCAATCCGTTTCCCATCATTGCGCTGAGACAAAAGGAATTCTTCCTACATACAAGAGTGTAGATATTCGCAAAAATCTGAAATAAAAATATAATTATGCCAAATATATTGATAGAGACGAACAGGTTGTTGTTGAGGGAAATGACGCTTTCAGACATTGAGGCATTATCCTCAATATTGCAAGATGAGAATGTGATGTATGCCTATAACGGGGCTTTCAGCGACGAGGAGACTCTTGCGTGGATGCAAAAGCAGCTGCAACGGTACAAGGAGCATGGTTTCGGCTTGTGGGGCATGTTTCTTAAAAACACCGGCGAAATGATAGGACAATGCGGCATCACGATGCAGGAATACAAGGGAGGACAAGTTCCCGAAATCGGCTATCTGCTGGCTCATAAGTGCTGGCACAAAGGATATGCCACAGAAGCCGCTACCGCCTGTCGTGAGTACGGGTTTAACGTGCTGCGTTTTGATGCGTTATATTCCATTATCCGGGATACGAATGTTGCCTCGCAGAATGTCGCCATTCGCAACGGCATGACCTTGACAGATACTATTGTCAAGCATTATCGTGGAGTGGATATGCCCCATAGAGTCTTTTGTGTTAGGAAAGATGATGCAAAATCAAATAATATGGGAACTAACAAGAACGCAAAAGGAGCGCAAATGCAACCGAATCCTGACATGATTTTCCCCGTTAGGGGTTGCGAGACCGTTACATACGTCAAGCCGACCGTAGAGAACCCGAATATAATCGTCGGTGACTTCACGTATTTCAGCGATACAGACTTTGAGAAGCATGTATTGCATCATTATGATTTCATCGGCGACAGGCTGATTATAGGCAAGTTCTGCCAGATAGCGTCGGGAGTGACATTCATAATGAATGGTGCGAACCATCAGATGAATGCGGCATCAACCTATCCTTTCTATATCATGGAAGGATGGACCGAGACACCGCCTGCTGCAGAGGACCTTCCATTGAAAGGCGACACGGTAGTGGGCAACGATGTGTGGATTGGGCAGGACGCAACCATACTGCCCGGTGTTCATATCGGCGATGGCGCCATCATCGGACTCGGCAGCATCGTAGGTCACGATGTCGAGCCATACACAATAGTCGCGGGCAATCCTGCAAGAGTAATCAGAAAGCGTTTTGACGATGAGTTAACCGGCTTATTGCAAAGACTGCAATGGTGGAACAAAAGTATCGATGAAATACAACAACTGATTCCAATATTGACCGACAGCAATCTCACGCAAGTTAAGAAGAGCATCATTAAAATCCTTGAACAAAATGGATAAAAGCAAGATTTACCCCAGGACTGGTGATACGCAAACTGTATATCTCCAGTCGGTCATCACCCGTCATACAATAGAAGTTGGAGACTTCACCGTCTATAATGACTTTGTGAATGACCCGCGCGACTTTGAAAAGAACAATGTGCTCTATCATTATCCCATAAATAATGACAGGCTCATCATCGGCAAGTTCTGCTCGATAGCTTGCGGAGCAAAATTTATCTTCAACTGTGCCAACCATACTTTGAAATCACTATCCACATACACCTTTCCGCTGTTTTTTGAGGAATGGGACTTGCTTAAGTCGGAGGTCGCGTCGGCATGGGATAATAAAGGTGATATAGTGATAGGCAATGACGTATGGATAGGCTATGGTGCTGTAATCATGGCTGGAGTAACCATCGGTGATGGTGCGATTATTGGCACAAGAGCCGTTGTAACCAAAGACGTTGAGCCATATTCAATTGTAGGCGGTATTCCTGCAAAAGAGATTCGCAAGCGGTTTGCGCCCGATGTCATAGAAAGGTTAATGGAACTGCAATGGTGGGACTGGCAGAAGGAACAGATCCAGAAAGCAATTCCTGCTATCCAATCGGGCGATATAGAGACATTATACAAAGATAATCAATAAAATTAAGGGGTGTTCTATAAATTAGCTTGAGGCGATTTTGAGACTATCACGCAGCAGATGTCTCTTTTAAATGAAGGGACTGACGCTCGAATGAGATGAAAGTCAAGCTCGCTTTAACTATCCAGAGTGAGGAGGAAGAAGACGAAGTCAGCGATGCAGACATCGTGCCTAAATGAAAAATAGACAGATGTGTCATCCTATCTGAAAATAACAATTTATGGAGAGTCTCGCTTTTATTTTGCTGGAGCTTGCCAGAACCATTTTTCATCGGTGGAAATCACGGCGGCATTCGTATAGTTGCTGCCTTGTGGTACAAGAGCGGCGTGGTTGCCTTGGTGATGATTGCTGATTCCCTCTGGTTCGGCCTGATTGAGCATGTTGGCAGAGAGTATATATAGATTCTTGGCCATGTAGGTTTCCAGATAATTCTCTTTGGTCTGTAAATTCTGGTGATTCCAGTTGGCGTCTTTGTTCAGCACCAACGGTAAGTCGTGCTGCAGCCTGTAGCGTACTTCACCAGGATGCAGTAATAGTCCGTTCTCATCGGTCACATAAGCGGCAAAACTTGGGTCTACCCAAATCCATTTGTTCAAAGATGAGCTCCATGCCACGCATATCACATGACAATCGCTGTCTGTGTCCCATTCCTTTGATTCACAAGTGATATATCTCGAAGGGATACCTTCTGCAAGAAGTGCTTCTGTTAGGCATATTGCCAAAGCCCTGCAGTTGTATCCGCAATTGTTGCTTTTTGCGGCATTATAGATGTTTGAAAGGCTGCGCGCCCCGTCTGGAAAACCGTTGCTTCCGTTGTGTGCGATGTTGTCATGAATCCAATAAAGCAGATTCTTTATCTTGCTCACATCATTTCCGTTGCCGGCAATACTGTCAAGATTGAACTCTTCTCTCGCACGTGCAAGCAATGAATCATCTGGACTGGCATATTCAAATTTTTCTTTTATTGTCATATCGCCTGCATAGACAGGAGATTCTTTCAGTATATCTAATTTTGTAGGTTCCCATGCATATTCTTTTTCTGCTGTCGCTCCCTCAGATGATTGTTTTTTCAGATATATTGTCGGCAGAGGTTCCGCATCTGATTCCTCTACAAATGGTATCATGGGTGAGTAGTAACCAGGGTGTACGATTTTAAGATAATATTTGCCCTTGGGGAATGTTTTTGGATACATGTATCCTCCGTCTTTCCCATTCATGTTCTTTCTGACTGATTGCACGGAGTCGATGAGGGTCATGTTGCTGTCGAACAGATATACCCATGCACTATTGAGTGGTGTGCGGTTGTCCATGTCTGCAACATGGCCATATATCATGTACGTTGTTTTGGTCTGTCCCATAACTGAAAAAGAGATAAACAGGCTCATTAACATTGTAAGAAGTTTCATTTTGGAATGTCTTTTTAAAGGTTAATAAATAGTCTTGTTGATATTTTGTACAAATGTAAAACTATATTTTCAATAAACAATGATTCAAGAAGCGTGCTTAACTCTTTTTAACCCAATCGGGCTTGTATTATCCCGTTTGACAAACTTAGAAGGAGGGTCTGGAAGATGTGTGGGACTTGTTAAATATAAATATGTGTTTCCTATCTAAATATAATATGCCTAAATCCTGGAAAAGTGTAAAAAACAGGGGTACAATCCATTGGAAAAGTGTAATTTTCAGTAGATTTCCTCATTCATTTAGAGTAAAAGTCGTAAATTTGAGGCCAAAAGCATTATATTATTATGAGACATCAGCGCAACAAAACTTATCAATAAAAACGCAACAACAATAAATCATGAGCAAGGTTCAATATATTGACATGCATAGTGAAGTGCTGGATAAGCAGATGGCTTTTTCTATTTATGTGCCCGATGAATACGATAACGGGGAATTGAGATTACCTGTTCTCTATTTTCTGCATGGAAGAAGCGGGAATGAAAGCATAATTGACGAGCTTGATATTAAATCTGTTGTAGACGAACTTATAGCTTCTGGGCAGATAAGTCCGATGATGATTGTTTGTCCGAGAATGGATAACAGAGGGGATTGAATACGGCAGATATCTCGCATCAGGAGGTTTCAAATGGAATGAAGATAGATATGGGAAGATATGAGGACTATTTCATTCAGGAGGTTGTCCCGTACATAGATTGTCATTTTAAAACTATCCCTAATGGAAATCATAGATTTATAGGTGGTGCATCGGCGGGCGGATTTGCTGCCACACATTACGGATTGGAATATCCCAGATTGTTTTCACTCATAGGAGGACACATGCCGGCTATTGAAACGGAAGTTGATGCAGCGGATATTCCCTATTATGGAGATGAAAGCGGTTTTCATAAAAACAGTCCGATGGAGTTTGAGGGCTTTGAAGAACAACACCAGAAGCAGCTGTGGTATCTTGATGCGGGTGACGAAGACGAAGGAGGGTTCTACAACGCTGTTGAATCCCTATCCAGAAGATTGAAAGCACACGAAATCGGTGTTGAGCACCATATTTTCCCAGGACATCATAATCTTCAATATATCAAAGACAACATTCGGAAATACTTAATCTTTTACGGAAATAGAATATGTACGAACTCCAGCAAGTAGGCTCGCAGAGCTATTATATAAATTGTCCGGCAAAGATTGGCGTGTATGTCAGGTCTTATCTGTCGTGGATGAAAGACCGTGGCGTGATTGATTATTGTGTTGATAATTCTATGCTGTTATGGAAAAACGTAGAGTAATCATGGTGTGGCTTGCCGTTACAGTTGCGGTGATGTTTGCATTGCCGTTTTGTGCAGCACAGTTTGCCCCTGCCGATGCAGGAATGGCATTGTGCATGATATTGTTCTTCATTGTCAATCCGATATATTCCGCCATACTTGGATTCCGTTGCGGTAGGAATATCCGTCAAATGTGGAATCTGCCTTTGGTATCGTCTATCGCTTTTATTGCCGGAACGTGGCTGTTTTTCGACATCAGGGAGGTGTGGTTTATTATATACGCCACGGTCTATCTGATTATCGGGTGGACGGCAATGGGAATAAGCAGATATGTGAATAACCGAACAAAATCATAACGAATGAATCTTTCTTTACGTCCATATCAGCCTTCAGATGCTGTGGCTATTACATCATGGCTTAAAAGTGAGTATCTTATGCGCCAGTGGTGCGCCGACAGGTATGAGCATTATCCTGTCACGCCCGAAGACATGAACGCTTATCATGCGAGGTATATTGACGGACAGCACTCGCGCGCCCTGACAATGATGGACGACAATGATATTGTCGGGTACTTCACCCTGCGCACTCCAGCAGATAACCCGACTGAGCAACGACTGGGATTCGTTATTGTCGATGATTCAAAACGTGGTTGTGGCTTAGGAAAGACCCTTGTTGCAATGGCAGTCAAATACGCTTTTGAAACGCTTGGAGCCAAGAAAGTGTCACTTGGTGTCTTTGAAAACAATCCTTTTGCCATTCATTGCTATGAAGCGGCGGGATTTCAGCGTGTCAGCAAGACTGAAAAAGAAAGCTATTCGTGTTTGGGCGAAACTTGGGACTGTATTGAGATGAATATCATGTGTAAGGATTTGAAAGATATGACTTTGGAAGAGCTTTGGGAGCTTTTCCCGATAGTGTTGACCTCACATAATCCCCGATGGTTGGAATGGGCTCGTGAAGAAATCACGGAGCTTTCGGCTTTGTTGGAAGATTATAATCCGATAATCAATCACATCGGAAGCACTGCCATACCGGATATTCAAGCCAAGCCGATAATTGATATTCTTGTAGAGGTTTAGACCTGTCTGGAGTGGATGCCGATAAGAACTTTGATGGAGAATAATGGATACATCTGTATGTCTTACTCCGAAAGGAGAGTCAGTTTCAACAAGGGCTATACTCCGAAAGGATATGCTGATAAGGTCTTTCATGTTCATTTTCATAGAATTGGAGACAATGATGAAGTTCTGTTCCGCACTGCCCTTATCGACAATCCGCAGATAGCTAAAGAATATGAAAAGTTGAAACAGTCTCTGCTGCCAGCATATAGAAACAACCGCGACGGCTACACAGAAGCAAAGACAGAGTTTGTCCGACGTGTAATAGATCTGGTGAAACACAAAGATTTATGAAAATCATCCAACCGCGAGAGGAGCTGCGCCCGTATGTGCGCTATTACTGGATGCTGGAGAGCGACGAGCCTTTCAGCGTCCTGACATTCCCCATAGGCTGTCCTCAGATTATATTCCACCGCAAGTCGCCGCTGTATGTTCCTGAGTTCGCTGCCTCTCAGAACGCATTTACCATAAGCGGACAGGTGAATTTTCCGGTGCATATTCAGTCTGACGGAAATCTGGACATGATAGTGGCGGTGTTCTATCCGCATACCGTCGGAATGTTTATCGGCACGCCGCCGTCAGTTTTTTACAATCAGGAGATTTCGGGCTATGATATAGAGAACCAGCAACTTAACGATGTTGCTGCAAGGATATTTGATTGTAAAAGCGGCGGCGAGTCTGTTGGCATACTTGAGCAATGGCTACTGACAAAGGTAAGACCTACACTGAATATGCGGAGGATAGGCAGTTCTATAGGAGAGCTTATGCGCATGCCGTCCGTCTCGGTAAATGTTCTTGCCGGCAATGCCTGCCTGAGCAGAAAACAGTATGAGCGGGTGTTTCGTGAGCAGGTAGGCATGAATCCCAAGGAATATGCCCGAGTGGTAAGGTTTCAGAAGGCAATGAGGATGCTGCAGTGCGGTTCGCGTGATTATCCCTATATCGCCTATCACTGCGGCTATGCCGACCAGTCGCATCTCATCCGCGACTTCAAGGCAATGAGCGGACACACGCCCAAGTCGCTGCCGGATTATTGCGTGCCATACTCCGATTTATTCACCTCTCCCGTGTGAATGTCTCTTTTCTTCTATTGAGCATAAGAATAAATATGCCTGGTAGGCTGCTCTTTTCTTGCTGTATTTTACTTGACTGTGCCTATCGGATGAAATGGTCACTTGGCGGTAGCCACAAAGAAAGCAAATGGAAAGAATGGTAGCACACCCTTTTTTCATAGCAACTCGTCCTCATAATATGGAGTTTCATCCGTCTCTTTTCGGCGGTCCGTCGGAAACAACTTGCCTGATGGAATGAAAAGCACTACCTTTGCCTCATGATTATTCTAAAAACAAATAGATTGATGAGAAGCAAACTTTTATTGATTTCTTTATTGGCAAGTTTCCGATTATCTGGATTTAGCCAGGGGTATGTGAATTATGATTATTTGACATCGTCTTCATTGAAGGACAAAGATGGGAACAAGTATGGGGAGAGCAACCTGCAACGTATTTCTGGAAGATACACCATACCACTATCGAGAACCATGAATGAGAGTAAGCAACCTACAGGGTGGAGCATGACGTTGGCGGCATCATACGGTATGATGGACAATAGGGATGGAGCGCAAGATTGGAATCCAGATAGAATACTGAACGCAAGCCTCAGCGTGGCGCATGTTCGTCCACTATCTGAACGGTGGAGTCTGATTGCCTCATTGGGAGGCGGCATATATGCATCGCCTGACGAGGTGAGCTGGCAGAGCCTGTTGGCGAGTGGGGCGTTTATCTTTGTCTATCGTGTGCGTGACAACTTTAGCGTGGGCGTTGGCGGTGGAGTGACCAACTCGTATGGAATACCCATTGTCATGCCGATGGGATATCTGAGTTGGAGGACAAATGGACAATATGAAGTTCTCATCAACATGTCAGATGCGCTGAAGGTTCAGGTTTCCACACATTTTGGGAAAAATGTGCGGATGCAGCTGACGGCAATGGAAATGGACGGCATGTCGGCTGTGATGCGTGTGGACGGCAGACAAAAGCTCTATTCGTCTGTAATGATAAGCTCTGGGTTGAATGTCTCGTACCGGTTATTCGGCAAGGCAAGCGTTTATGCAGGTGTGGGCGGTATGTGGCTGCGCACAACCGACATTACAGACAGGAGTCTGAAGAGTTTTTTCAAGAGTTTCGGTGACGACAATGACGAACTCAGTTTTGCGCCTTCATTACGCCTGTCCGTGGGTTTGCGTTATGGATTCTGATATGTCGTGTAATAAAAAAGCGACTTTATACGTTATTATAAAAAAGGAAAGACTATGACAAAATATCTAATTGTGGAAGATGAGCGGTTGGCCTACGAAGAGATGCGCCGCATGATGAGCAAGCTGCGTCCGGCATACGAGTTGTCAGGATGGGCAGAAAGCGTGGAGCAGGCGGTGTGTTTTCTGCAGGAAGGAAACATCGACCTGCTGATAATAGACATACGTCTGTCAGACGGTGTGAGTTTTGAGATATTTGAGCAATGCCCTTCTTTGGAAATCCCCGTCATATTTACCACTGCCTATGATGAATATGCTCTGGAAGCGTTTCGGGTGAACAGCATCGACTATTTGTTGAAGCCGATAGGCGAGAGGGATTTGGGAACCGCACTGGAAAAATACGAGCGGCGGTGTTGCCTGCGCTCATCGACACAGGAGTACCGCAAGCTGGAAGCGGACTATATGTCGGGCGGCAGGAAGAATCGTTTTCTTGTACAGGCTGGCGACACGTTTCGTTCGGTGGAGACAGCTGACGTGGCATTCTTCTATAGCGAGGAAAAATATACATATCTGCACTTGTTCTCTGGTCAGCGCTATATCATAGACTATCCGCTTGATCGGCTGGAGCGGATGATTGATGCGGAAGCCTTCTTCCGTGTTTCGAGGAACTGCATAGCCAACATACGCAGCATACACAAAATAAGCAAATATTTTGCTGGACGCTTATTGCTGCATTTCCATCCTGTGTGTCCGCATGAGATAATCGTCAGTCGCAGCCGTGCCGATGAATTTCTCCGATGGTTGGACGACGCAAGATAATCTGCTTCAAAGTAATTAGCATTATGAAACCCAATATTTTGCAATGGAAATCCGACAGGTCTACAATAATGTTCTTTCTCCTGTCTGCCTTGCTCCTCTCTGTGTGCTTTTGCTCGTTTGGCATCATTGCAGGCAACGGTGATTTGATATGGCGCACTATTCTCCGCAACCTTATTGGCAATGTGCCTGTATTCCTGTTTATGGCATGGTTGGATCACCTTATCCTTACCCGTCCGCTGCGTCGTGGAGACATGCCAGAGCAGTTTATGCCCAGGTTTTTGACTGCCATGTTTGGCTCACCTTTGCTGGTATGCATTTTCGCCTATATAGTATGGATAGCCATCCCCTTTCCGTTCAATTTCCTGTCAAGTGTTATAATCGGTACCCTCTGCAATGCCATCATCGTTCTGCTTCTCACCATATATCGCTATGACAAACGTCAGGTGGAGAGCCGCCAGCGTCTTGCCGAAATGGAAAAAGAGAAGATGCGCTATCAGTTTGAGGCATTGAAAAACCAAGTAAGCCCACATTTCCTGTTCAACAGCCTGAATGTGATAGCCTCGCTTGCCTACCAGGATGCAGGCATGACCAATCTGTTCGCAAAGAAACTGGCGGAGGTGTATCGTTATCTGCTCACAACCCATGACCGCCAGACTGTGTCTTTGGAAGAAGAACTCCGCTTCACGGAGGCTTACTTGTATCTGGAGAAAATACGCTTCGGTGAAGCCTTGCAGGTCATCATCAGCAGCGATGGCATGCAGAATCATCACACTGTCATCCCTGCAAGTCTGCAAATGACGGTGGAAAATGCCATCAAGCACAACACCGCCACCACAAAATCTCCACTCATCATCAATATAGTTATCAGCAAAGAAGGCATTATCGTTTCCAACAACCTGCAATTGCGCACATGCGTGGGGACGAAGAATGGAATGGGGCTTGTCAATTTGCGAAAGCAATACAGTCTGCATGGCAGAAAGCTCACAGTCAGACGAACAACTACAGAAATTGTGATACAAATCCCGTATGTTTAGTTTGTCGTCATTCCATTTAGCCATCGGATGTTATAAATGTCCCTTTTATTCTATTGCGCATGAAAATAATTGCGTAACTTTGCTCCCAAAAAAGATTATGCAAGAAGTAAATCCAGCGGATACAACCCGCGCCTACGCTTTCGAGATGTGGATGAAAGCGCCGATGCCGATGGTGACACTGTTTCGAACCATTGATGTGAGTAACCTGCGGAAAGTGAGCAAACGCAGAGGCTTGAAATTCAACATGCTGATGTGCTGGTGCATAGGCAGGGCAGCCAGTCAGGTGAAAGAGTTCTATATGTTGCCCGTCGGCGACAGGCTTGTCCGCTATGATTCGATAGCCGTCAATACGATTGTCGCCAACAAGATGGGGGAGGTCAGCTCGTGTGACATTCCGTTTTCCCACGATATGGCAGGATTCAACGCAGACTACCTTCGGCTGACGAGGCAGGTGGCTGAGTCATGTGAGAATCATGACATCACCGACAGCATGGTTATCGGCACGTCGGCATTGGCTAAATATGAAATCGACGGGGCTGTGGGAATGTACAGCGGTGTGTTCAATAATCCGTTTATGATATGGGGACGCTACCGCAGAAGCTGGTTCAGAACTCAGCTGACCGTATCGTTCCAGTTCCATCACACCCAGATGGATGGTGCCCATGCCGCCCGTTTTCTTGACCTATTGCAGAAGGAGGTAAACTTGGCAAAGAGACATATTGGGGGGCGAAGGAAAAGGACTGAATTTTAATGTTTTTGCAGATGTCCTGGAAAACGAAGTCGTTTCCCTCCTACTCGATTTTATTCAAACCTTAATTCCGTAGCGCAAAACCTTGTCAGTTTTACACGTCAAATCATCTCACAAGAAAAAACGCTGCGGAATTAAGGTAAAAGTTCATTCGCTTATTTCACGAGTTGCAAACCAGCCTCGAACTTCTGTGTGTTGTCCATTATCTCTGGCATCTGTCCAAGAATGCCTTGCAGCATGGCTACAGTCTGCAAATCCTCCTCGTCCATGTCATCAGTTGGCAGCTTTGAAGCAAATCCGCTCAATCCCAAAATCATTGGCTTGATATACTCGAGGTCAACATAGAAGAAAGGACTTGTCTTGTCTGCATTCCAACGGATGTGAACAGGAATGCCGTCCTTGAACATGTCGAGGATTTCTGAAAGCGCGCCTTTTGATTCAGCATCTTCCTCTGATGCAAGAATCTTCTCTGAATCAAGATATACATAGATGACATCACTGCTTGACGTTGGCTTCCAATGAGCATATCCTGTAGCAGTCTTCCAAACGTGAGTGGCATTCTCCTCGGTGTAGCCCACCTCGTCGTTGTCATCCTCTTCATCGTCATCACCCTCATCATTGCTGTCTTCGCCATAAACGGCAGTGATATCACCATTAGCCTCGAATGTTACACTTTGCAGCAAGGTTGGCATATAGGTGTTTGCCAGATTCTCAGTGAGGGGAGCAAGGGTTGTGTTTATCTCTAAAGGAAGGTTGTAACCCTCACCCATTGGAATGTTGAGGATAGTTCCCTCTGTGCACTGCCAGTCAATGACTACTGGGCCGCCAACGACAACTAGGCCTCCCCATCCATCATCCTCATATTCTGCAGGAGCCAAATTCCATGTGCCTACTATTTCTGGTAAAACTTCTCCTGGAGCAGGCTGTTTGTCGTCATCGTCACTGCTACAGGCGGTAAACATTGCCATTGTGCAAATCGCGGCGAAAAGATAAAAATACTTTTTCATTTTGTTCATGTTCATATAAAAATTATTTTAATTGATAAATTACTCCGATAGTTCCATAGATTGGGTACATGCGTTGCTCAATGACAGTGAAGCTCTTCTTGAACACCTCACTGACTCCCCATGTAAGTCCGACGGATGCCCCCCATCGCTTGGTGATATACCAGTCAGCGCCGATGGCAATTCCAAACTGCCAGTTGCGCATGTCGTCGGAGAAGTCATATTCGCCCCTTTCACCCTCGTCATGTCCAAGCTCCACCTTTTGCCCTGTTGGGTCACCCTTAGGATGTCCTTCCTCTTGGCGGCGCAGGTAACCGTCATACGCCATACCCTCAAACTTCTTTGAGGTGACATACGAGAAATATGGCCCTAACTTCATGCGCAGCTTTTCATTCAGGCTGAATGTGGCTTGGATTGGGACAGTGGCAAGGCTCTGGTCTACCTTTGTGACAACGTTTCCTGTGAAAACGCCTTCCAGCTGTTCACCTCCGCGCACCATCTTCATGTGGTAGCCCTTCACGCCTGCGTCGACATCCATGCCCTTGTTCTCGAAATGCAGCCCGAACATTATTCCCCATTTATCGTTAAATGGATGGAATGCGTCAAAGCCAAGTGTGAAATTCGGACAAAGATTATAACAGTGCAGTGTGCGGATTGAAGCTGGCATGCCTATTGGGGCTGTGCCACCAAGATTATACCCTACACGTGCGTAGTAGCTGTAGTTGTGCAGCAAGTTATTGTCTTCGCACCATGCATTCAGCGCAGCTATAACCGACAATAATGCTGATAATATATATTTTCTCATGTTTGTTTTCCTCTGAATATAACGACTATTCACATACCACTGTCAGTTTGTCTATCCACAATGTGCTGCCGACAGCCCCCATGAAGAAAGCTCCATTGGTGCTTGATGAGCACACCACTGCAAGGTTGTAGCCACCAGTCTTGAGCTTAGCCTTGTCAATATTCTGGCGATAGACAAAATCCACGGAGAAGCCACTCCACTCTGTCGTGGTTGAGACATCGGGCAACTGGGCAAGCGCCACAATCTGGTTGCTCGTCTGCACATTGTCGCCATGGAGTACCACAGGATGACCCTCGCTGTCGTGGTTGTCATAAAGCACAGCATAGACGGTGCCCTTGTCAACCATGTCCAGCACGTTCATGTTCTTGTCTGTGTATGATGTTCCCGCAGCATATTTATAATAGCCAGTAAACTTTATGGGCTTGCTGTCGAATCCGAACGGCAATCCAAACTTGGTTGCTTTCATGGCATCTTGCAATGCGTTTTGTGCGTCAAACCTGCCTATAAACAGGTTGCCGGCTGCTATGGGCTTCTTCACCATGTCGGCAAGTTTGCTTGTGCGCCTTGTTACGAGCTTCACACCCTTGCCTTCAAAACTGTTGTTGTCTGGTACGGTGGGATATTCGTCAGCCTTTGCTGAACCATTGCTGATGCCAAAACCGGGATTTCCCGTTGACCAGATGTGAGCTTCGGATGATGTTCCATCGCTGGTGAGCCAGTTCTCATACCACGAATAGTATTTTTTATCAGTCAGACTGCTGTTTTCAAAATCAAAATGAAGTTCTTTGCCAATTTGCAGCAAGGCACTTACAGACACTCTGTAGACACGGTTCCACTTCTTGTCTTCCGATGTCACGGTATAGACCACCGGACCATTGGAGAAATCATGCGCCGAACCATTCTCTGGGCTTATAGTAGCCCCGTCGGTCAATTGGAATAGTGGGGCAAGGGCAGAGATGTCTGCTCCGGCCTGCATGGAGAAAACAATGTCGGTTTGATCTGATTGTACAGAAACCAGCGTGTCCGACAAGTTGTTGAACAGCATCTCTGGATTTTCCGCATGTATCCATGCTTTCAGAATGTCACACTCGGCATTGAGTGGCTCCTCCTTAAAACATGACGACAGTCCCGTGCACACCATTGCCATAGGAAGTATATATATATTATGTCTCATTGTTTTCTATAAATAATCTTTTCCCTTTACAGCCGTTCAAAACGGCAATGCCTATATTCGCTATATTATATATATGTATAAGGCAGCTATAATTTGCAAAAGTACAAAAATAATTTTAAAACAACATCATTTTGAGTTGATACTTTGTTGTTTTGTGCAAGTTTTTAGCTTTGTTCGACAAAAATAGTGTAAAGTGAAACGCGTGAAAACGTATCAAATGGATTCTCTTACCAATTCAATGCTATCTTTTTGAACACATTGTCATGATTGCTCCTTTCCCATTCAACTCATGGCCACCCCCAATGATTAAATAGCTCGTCTGCGTTATATTGTGGTTCATCCATCCCGTTTGGGTAGTCTGTTGGAGACGGTTTGATTGATGAAATGCAAATCACCACCTTAGTTCCAGTTCCATCACACCCAGATAGATGGTGCCCATGCCGTCCGTTTTCTTGACTTGCTTCAAAAAGAGATTGGCTCAATCCATAAGATGATAGCACAATGATTCCAAGGGGGAAAGAGGTGGTAAGTGATTGTGGAAAAATGGTATAAATGATTATAATACAGCTTGTTCGCTGTGTCAATGTGTGCTGTGGCCTTCTGCTGGCGAAGGGGGAGAAAGCTCTCTGTCCAAAGGCGGCTGGCTCACTCTTTATGGCTCGCCTGCTCACAACCCCTCGGGAGCTTGCTCACAGGTGCTTGGGAGCAGGCTCCCGAGGGGTTGTGAGCAAGCTCCCGAGGGGTTGTGAGCAGGCCCGTTTGGAGAGTTGGGCTTGCGGGGGTTGGGACATGGGCGTGAGCCCTCCATATTGTTGGCCGGAGCTTGAGTCGGAGGATGTTTTATAGTCCCACGAAGATTCCTGTAGAGTATCCCTTGAATGCAGGTGCGTAGTCTGATTTAAGGATGTTGAATGGGGTGTATTTGAAGTAGAATCCTATTGTGTTGCCTACAGATACGGATGCGCGCAGGTCTAAGCTTATCTTGTTTTGATGGACACCTTTGAAGGTCTCCTTCTGTTTTTCGTCATTGATCTTGTAGCGGGTCTTCACGCTTGCGTAAGTGTTGATGTTGAAGATGGGGGAGAAGCTGAGGAAGATGTCGGGGCTTAGTGCGTATGAGAGGGTGAATGGAATGGTTAAGCTGAACATTTTGAGGCGCGAGAATTTTGGTTCAGCATCGGTTGGGTAGTCGCTGAGGATGACGTTGTTGTCTTCTTTGACGAATCGCTTTGCGCCTGTCATCCTATAGTTTCTCCAGTTGACTCCAAAGGCTACTCCTAATGTCCATCGGCTTTCTCGACGATAGTTTGTCAATTCGAGTATGTCCCATGAAAATTCCCATGACTCGCTCATGTCTATGTTCATCCCCTCGGGTGTGTCTATCCCTCCCACGAGGCCAACGCCGAAGCTTGATAGTGAAAGGTCCCGATATCCATCGTGTTGGGAATCGGTTTCCTTTTTGTCAGAGCGTGTGAAGGGAAGAAGGAAGTTCCATTCGCGCTCATTGTGTGAGAGTGCTGTTGTCTCTGTGTACTGGTCGTTGAGTCGGATGACAGAGTTGTAATGATAATCCGGATTGCCTTCTTGTCCCTTGATGTCTATGTGGATGGCTTCGTCGGTGCGTTGGATGGACACTTTGTCTGGGTGATAGACTACCATGTTGCTGATGGTGTCGGTGCATGTGCTGTCTTGTTGGCAAAGTGTTACGGCGTTGAGTGTCGCTGTGTTGGTTGCTGCCAGGGTTGTTGCTATGGTCAGCAGGAGTGATTTGCTT
This sequence comes from Bacteroidaceae bacterium, assembly GCA_036303125.1. Classification (GTDB taxonomy): domain Bacteria; phylum Bacteroidota; class Bacteroidia; order Bacteroidales; family Bacteroidaceae; genus Minthosoma. The sequence goes on along the minus strand of JAXJBE010000084.1, from coordinate 39,453 downwards.
TTCATGTGGCTGGGGTGTTATGAAGATTGATAGAATGTTTTTTTGTTTCTGTATATGTGTGCCTGTTATTGCTGAAAGGTTTCTTTGAGCTGGCTGATTGTGGCTGTGCCTTCGAGGTAGGCGCAAGTGAATGATGTGGGGCTGCTTCGCTGGTATATGATGTAGCAGGAGATGTCTTTCTTCTTTGTCGTGTCGGGATGGCGGAAGCGGAGCAGGGCAAATGTGGTTTGGCCGTTTTTCCGCTTGATTTCTTTGTCTATTGCTGACATCTCGTCGGCCGCTATGCAACGGTTGATGGCTTTAAAGGCTTGAGGAGTTGCTGTGCCTTCTATGCTGCGGAAGTGGGTGAGATGGAACTTGCGGATTTTTTCTCCGCTGATGATGGTGCATGCCTTTTCTCCGATGCCTTCGATTTTGCAGTTGACGATGTCGAGGCTCGCAAACCGCTCGTTTTGTGCTGACACGAGGCCTGCCATGCTGAGGGCGATGAGAAGAAGGTGGAGGCGGATGTGAGTGAATATTTCTGCCATGGGTGATTGATTATTCTGATGTGAGGAGTTTGTTCATTTGCAGTTCGAGGTCATTGTCTTGATAGTCGGAGAACAGTTGGTTCATGGTGTTCTCCATATTGTCCATCACGATGCTTTCGTCTGTGATGGTGCGTCCATTGCTGTAGAGGATGTATGGCTGGGAGGTGTCATGGGGGATGAGGAGCACGAGGGCGATGATAATGGCTGCGGCGGCGGATGATGCTATGCTGAGAGTGCGAAGCCAGTGGGGCGCCAAAGGCGGCGCGGATGGTTGGTGGCATGGCGTGTCTAAGTGGTCAAGCTGGCTATAGCCAATGAACATGGAGCGGTATTCTTCAAGTTCGGCAGGAATGTCGGGCTCCTGAAAGAACTGGTAGAGTCTTCGCTCTTCTTCCAAGGTGGTAGTTCCATCGAGGAAGCTGTCTATGAGTTTGGGTATGTCATTTATGTTCATATTGTTGTTCCTCCTTTTTTCATTTGTTGGAAAACTTTTCTTCGTGCACGGCTCAACGTTTGCCTTATAGCCTCTTCGCTTGTACCGAGCATGGCGGCTATGTCCTGTATCTCCATTCCGTCTATATGCCTCATTTTAAGAATTGTCTGCTGCATGGTGGGCAGCGTGTCTATGGTGATGAGCATTTGGTCGAGTATGGTCTCATTGCTGTCTGAGGATGTCGTGTCGGCGATGTCCCACTCGTCAACGTCCACTGTGTGGTGTTTTCGCCTGATGATGTCAATGCACTTGTTGCGTACTATCACTTGAGCCAGTGAGTTTATGTTGCTCACAGGTTGGTTCTGTATTTGCAGGAGTTTCAGCAGGGTGTCTTGCACAGCGTCTTCCGCTTCGTCTTCGTTGCCCAGAAGTCGGCGGGCATGGAGCAGAAGATGCGGACGAAGTTTGGTGATGGCCTCTTGTGATATGTTGTGCATTGGGTGATGGGGTTGTTTGACTGACGGTGGGAGATGTTTTGTGTAGAGAATGTGATGTAGCTATTCTTGCGAGTCTCTGTATTGAAGACGCAGTGGATGGTGTTTTGTGACAGGGGGAGAGATGTTTTTTTGCAGAAAATATTGGTGAGGATGTGTTTGGATTGTGTGATTGAGGCAGTGATGCAGCATGAGAAACTCCCGCTGGCCCGTTCGGAGCGAATGGGCTGCGGGAGTTTCTCTTAAGGAGTGTAATCTTTTTTTTAGTGTGTAATCTTGTGATTTTAGGTGACGGGCATGCTTATGCCACCTTGTTCAGCTTCTTGATGATGGAGAAGATGAAGAGGGCTGCGATGAGGCAGATGCCTGCAAGTGCGCCCCATACGATGGGGAGTTCCATGCCCCACATGTGGCCGGGGATGCTCACCAGCTTGTTGCCTATGGCTGTTGCCACGAACCATCCGCCCATCATCATGCCTTTATATTTAGACGGCGCAACCTTTGTGACGAAGGATATGCCGATAGGGGAGAGGAGCAGTTCGGCGAAGGTGAGGATGAGGTATGTGTTGACAAGGAGGTTGGGGCTCAATGCGGCTTTGGCCGTGTGGTTCACAGGGTCTGCTGCTGGCACTCCGATGCATGCCAGGGCCATGATGATGTAGGCAACGGCTGCGACGAGCATGCCGAGGCCTATCTTGACTGGCGCCTTGGGCTCTTTGCCTATCTTGCCCAGCCAGCTGAACAGGGCGATGCTGACGGGGGTGAGCATGACCACGAAGCATGCGTTGAACTGCTGGAAGATGGGGGCATCGACCTTCACGATATTGCCGTCTGCTGGTATCATGCCTATGAGGAAGGCTATGCCGCCTGCGACGAGAAGGCTGGCCATGATGCGCAGTTTGCCTTTCTGCTGGTATACGCCAAAGAGGCCATACACGATGAAGATGCATGCGAGGAGGTTGCGCACATCAAACATCATGGACTCTATGCCTGTGGATGATGTGGCTGTGTATTCGGCTGCAAACCATGAGAGGGTGAGTCCGTTCTGATGGAATGCCATCCAGAAGAAGATGACGACGGCGAATACGAGGCATAGGCAGATGATGCGTTCCATCGTGTCGTTCTCCGGAACTGCCGCTGTCTCTTTCTTGACTTCTGTTTTCACCTCTTTGGTATTGTTGCAGATATGGGCGAATGTCTTCTTGCCAAGGTAGTAAATGATGATGGAGGCCATGACGGACACGCAGGCAACGCCGAAGGCGAAGTGGTAAGAGTCTTCTTTTGAGTAGCCAAATGATGCTTGGGCGATGTCCATGACTTTGATGGCGGCTGTTGGGGCGAAGAGTGCTCCTACGTTGATGGCCATGTAGAAGAGGGAGAAGCCGGAGTCGCGCTTGTCCTTGAACTCTGGCGCATTGTAGAGGTCGCCTACCATGACCTGGAGGTTGCCTTTGAAGAGGCCTGTGCCTAAGCAGACTAACAGCAGGCCGCCTCCCATGGCTACCAGTGCTGTCGTGTTGTTGCCCAATGGAAGGGACAGGAACAGATAACCAATGAACATGACGAGGATGCCGATTACGACCATTTTGCTGTAGCCGAACTTGTCGGCAAGCATGCCGCCAAAGAGTGGCAGGAGGTACACGACGCTCAGGAAGGTTGAGAATGTTTCTGATGCCCAGGCGGAATCGAAATGGAAGTTGTCGCCAAGGAAGAATACGAAGACTGCGAGCATGGTGTAATAGCCGAAGCGCTCGCCCGTGTTGGCCAGGGCAAGTACCCAGAGGCCTTTAGGCTGACCCTTGTAGGAGTTCAGCAGGAAATAGAACCATAGTATGAAGCATGCTACGATCCATGGGGTTGAGATTGATTCGAACATTGTGATATTTAGGATTTGGTTTGTAGTTTAGTGGATGTTGCTATTTGATGTTGGCCTTCTGGAGTCCGTAGCCTTTCTTCTTGTCTTCGAGGAGAAGGAGGAAGGCTATGAGTATGGCTGTTGCGCCAAAGGCGGCGAAGATGGTCATGGACTCGGTGTAGTCGATGATGCCGCTTGCGTCTGTGTTCTTATCGTTGACTGCGCCTATCCACATGGGCACCATGGAGAGGCCGATGTTTTGTATGTAGAAGATGACGGCATAGGCTGTGCCGAGGAGTTTCATGGGGATAATCTTTGGCACGGACGGCCACAAGGCTGAGGGCACGAGGCCGAAGGCTATGCCGAGGATTATCATGACACCTACGGCGAGGACGACATTGCTGACGGGCAGGGCGAAGGTGATGTGCACGATGGTGAGGAGGATGGAGCCGATAATCATGAGTGTGGCTCCTTGGCCCTTCTTGTCGTATATGCTTCCGAAGAATGGGGTGAGGAAGATGGTGCCGAAGGGGAGCATGGCGGGGATGAGGCCGGCGAGTTCGGGGTCTACGCCATACTTGAAGACCATGAGCTTGGTGGCAAACTTGAGGAATGGGAAGACGCCGGCATAGAACATGAGGCAGAGGAGGGTGATGTACCAGAAGCCTTTGTTGGTGAGGAGAATGGTGAGGTCAGAGAATTTGAAACCTTCTTCACTCTCGCTGGTTGCGTTGGCTGCTGCGGCTGCATCTTCTTTCTTGTCCATGACGTTGTAGACTATGAAGGATATCATGCCGATGCAGAGGCAGGCTGCTCCGAGACCTACTGAGGTGCTTACGCCTCCGAGTGACTTGGCGATGGGGAGGGATGCGCCCAGGGCTACGGCTGTGCCGATGCGGGCGAGAGCCACTTGAAGCCCCATGGCGAGGGCAAGCTCATGACCTGTGAACCACTTGACAATGACTTTGCTGACTGTGATGCCGGCTATCTCTGCTCCGACGCCGTAGATGGCGAAGCCGAGTCCTGCGTAGGCTACTTGCGCTTGCACGTTGCCGCCGAAGGGTACCCAGATGGTTGAGTCGCCGAAGTCTTGGCTTATGGACCACCACTTGATGAGGGCTCCGCCGAACATGAGGGCTGTGGAGAGCACACCTGTGAAGCGGATGCCGAACTTGTCGAGGATGATGCCTCCGAAGAAGAGCAGGAGGAGGTAGACGTTCATCAAGCCGTAGGCTCCTGAGAACCATCCGTATTCGGACGAGCTCCATCCAAGGCCAAGACCGCCTTCGCTGCCTTTGGCTGCTGTAAGGAGGGGTTCGAGGGGGGACATGACGTCTGTGAAGAAGTAGCCGAACATCATTGTGACAGAGACAATGATGAGGGCTGTCCAGCGCATGGCTGGAGAGTCGGAGAGTTTTTGTTGGAGTGTTGTTTTCATATTGAGGAAGGTTTATGGGGGACTATGAATTTAGTGTTTTCGTTTAATCAAGGTATAGGATGCCCATTTTAGTTAGACTTGAGCCAGCGGTCGAGCCAGTTGAAGTATCGTCGCTGCCACAGGATGCCGTTCTGTGGTTTGAGCACCCAGTGGTTTTCGTCAGGGAAGCAGAGGAACTCTGCGTCAATGCCGCGGAGGCGCGCTGCGTTGAAGGCCGACATGGCCTGTGAAGTCACGATGCGGTAGTCTTTCTCTCCTTGGATGCAGAGGATAGGTGTGTCCCATCGGTCAACGAAGCGGTGGGGGGAGTTTTCGAATGTCTTGGGGTGTCCGTTCCAGTATGCGCCGCCCATGTCCCAGTTGGCAAACCACATCTCTTCTGTCTCAAGGTATTGCTGTTCGAGGTTGAAGATGCCGTCGTGGGCGATGAAGGCTTTGAAGCGTTTGTTGTGGTGGCCTGCTATCCAATAGACCGAGTAGCCTCCGAAGGAAGCACCTACGCATCCGAGTCGGTCTCGGTCTACGTAAGGAAGGGTGTTGGCGGCATGGTCGATGGCCGCGAAGTAGTCATCCATGCAGCGACCTCCATAATTCTCGCTGATTTCCTCAAGCCATTCTGTCCCGAAACCGGGGAGGCCGCGGCGGTTTGGGGCTACGATGATGTAGCCTTGTGAAGCCATCATCATCATGTTCCAGCGATATGACCAGAACTGGCTGACTGGTGATTGTGGCCCGCCTTCGCAGAAGAGGAGAGTGGGGTATTTCTTGGTTTTGTCGAAGTTGGGTGGAAGGATAATCCAGGAAAGGACTTTCTTCCCATCGGAGGATGAGCTGATTTCCGCTTCGACGGTTCCCCAGTCGATATTGTCATAGAAATACTTGTTCTCGTTGGTCACTGGCTGTACGTTGGCTGTCACGCCAGTCTCCTTGATGGTGCCATCCTCAAAGTCCCATGTGTTGTTGCCGAGGCGTATAACCTTTTTATTGGGCGAGAGTTTGGATGGATTAACCTTTTTGCCTGTTGGGGTCAAGGATGGGTCAACGAGATAGAGCTCGTGGCTCTTGCGCATGCTGTGGCGGCCGCAAAGGAGTTTGTTGCCGCAAAGTTGTACGGATGAGTAGTCGAAGAGTCCGTCTGTTATCTTGCGTATGTTGCCATTGAAGTCGGCGGTGTAGACGTGGGTGGTGCCGTGCCATGTGCTGATGAAGTATATCATCTTGCTGTCAGCCGACCAGGTGTAGGTGTCGACTGGGGTGTCGAACTTGTCGGCGAGTCTCTGTATCTTGCCAGTGGCGAGTTCCATGACGAGGAGGCGGTTGACATCAGACTCGTAGCCGTCTCTCTCCATGCTTTGCCAGGCTATGTACTTGCCGTCGGGGGAGAAGGAAGGGTTGGTGTCGTAGCCTGAAAGGAGGAATCCTGAGACCACGTTGCCAGGATAGTTGCGGTCGTTGACTTTCTGATTTTTCAATGACTCCGTGTGGTTGATGGCTGGGCGCACGTAGTCCTTGCCCTTGCAGATGTTTGTTGTTTCCTTTGTTGACACATTATATATATATATGTCAGCATCGGTGGAGCATGAGTATTCCTTGCCCTCCAGTTTGCGGCATGTATATGCTATTTGTTTTGAGTCAGGGCTCCATGCGAGCTGTTCAATTCCACCGAAGGGTTTCATGGGGCATTCAAACTTCTCGTCGGCGAGGATGCTGGTGGCATTGGTCACTGATTGGCCGTCAAAGTCAGCTACGAATGGTTGTGGTATGTTTTCTACCCACTCGTCCCAATGTCGATACATGAGTTCATTGATGACACGGCCAGAAGCTTTGTCGAGGTCGGGATATATGTCGTTGGTGCGCTGCCCGTATTTGACTGTCTTGATGAGGATGACTTTCTTCTCGTCTGGAGAGAAGAGGAAATCGTCCACACCCTCGGCTTCGTTGGATAGTTGTTTGCGGTTTGTCCCGTCTGTATTCATGGCGAAGAGCTGCATGTTGCCATCGTCAGATACACCGAGATAGGCTATTCGTTTGCCTCCGCTTATGTATTTGGGCGACACTTCAGAGGTCTTCGCTTCGGTCAGCATTTTTTCGCCTGTGCCGTCGGTGTTGATTGTGTAGATGACGGTGTGGCTTTTGTTCTCTTTCACACTGTAATAGCTGACATTGTATGTTATGCTCTTTGCGTCGGGGGCGACGTCGGATGAGCCAATGCGCCCCATCGCCCAGAGGAGCTCGGGTGTGAGGGAGCGGTTGTGTATAGACGGATTCTGACGCCCAATGAATGATTGGGCGTCAGAGTCTATTGTGGCCATCGTCAGTAGAGTGGCTAAAAGGATGTTCTTGGTCATTGTGGAGTTGGGTTATTATTTATTTTGTGTCGCGTTGGGAACGCGGCAGACCTGACGGAGCAGGGGGTTGGGGCATGGCATACCAGACGGATCATGGATGTTTGGCGCTGTGAACCAGATCTGGTGGAGCAGGGATGTTTGGTGCTGTGAACCAGACCTGGCGGAGTATGGATGCTTGGCACTGTGAGTCAGGCATTGTCGTGGCACGGCAGGTTATTTGTTGCTCTTGTTGTTCTGGGCTTCTTGCTGCTGTTTTAGAATCTCAAGTTGCTTCTCTTGCATGGCCTGCAGGCGATCCATGAGGCTTGAGGTCTTTTTCTTCTCGCCTGCACTAGCTTTGCGCTCTGCATGGCGACGCTCGAGCTTTGCGAGGAGTTCAGCATCGTCTGTTGTCTTGCGGAGGAACCACATCATGAGAACTCCGATGATTGAGGATATGAAGTAGTACCAGTTGAGACCAGCGCTGTAGCTGTTGAATGAGAAGAAGAAGATGAGTGGCATGAGGTACATCATCCATTTCATCATTCCCATCTGCTGCTGCTGTTCGGGTGTCATGGCATAAGACTGTTGCTTCTGTGTGATGACTGAGCTGATGATAGTGGCTACGCACCAGAGGACGCAGAAGATGGAGATGTGGTCGCCGATGCCCCAAATGTTGAATCCCCAGTTGATGACATCATCGTAGGTGGAGAGGTCGTCTGCCCAAAGGAAGGATTCGCCGCGCATCTCAATGTAGTTGGGGATGAAGTTGAAGAGGGCAATCCAGATTGGCATCTGTATGAGCATTGGAAGACAGCCGCCCATGGGACTTACACCATATTCGCTGTAGAGTTTCATCATCTCCTGCTGCTTAATCATGGCGTCTTCTTTCTTGGGATAGCGCGCATTGATTTCCTCCACTTTTGGTCGGAGCACTCGCATGTTGGCAGAAGAAAGGTATGATTTCCTCATGAGGGGGTATACGAGTATCTTGACGATGATGGTCAGAAGGATGAGAACTATGCCCATGTTGATGCCCAAATCGGTGAGGAAGTCAAAGGCATAGAGGAATACGAGTCGGTTAATCCACTTGATGACTGGCCATCCCATGTAGACAAGCGATTGGAGGTCAAGGTCGGCGTCTTTAGATATGAGGTCTTCGTTGTCGGCGAGAGTTGAGAACTTGTTGGGACCGAGGTATAGATGGAAACTTGTCGGACGTATGCCTTTTGCGTCAAAGTCGGCGGTGAAGAGTGTGGCGTAGTGCTTGAGATAGCCTGAACCTTTCTCCAGTTGCTCTGATGACATGTTGTTGACGGTGAGTGGCTGGTCGGCCACGAGTACTTGGGCAAAGAACTGTGTCTTATAGGCTATCCATTTGGTCTTGAGTTCGAAGTCATCTTTGTATTCATCGCTGCCTGAAGATGAGAGTTCGTGGGTGTCGCCTTTGGTGTCGCGATAGGTGACGGTGGAGTAGCGTGTTTCGAAATCGTAGCCTTTTTCCTGCTGCTTCATGTCCTCCTTCCATTCGATGTCGAGGCTTTTTGTTTTGGACGGGAAGAAACCTTCAAGGTTGTTGGCTCTGATGTCCATGTCAAGGAGATACGACTTGGGCTTAAGGCTGTAGATAATGTCGATGGAGCCGTTGGCTACAGGCAGGCTCATGGTGACAGCGTCGGGAGTGATACTGGTTGGTGTGAAGTAAAACTCAGAGGTGGCGATGTTGGCACCCTTGCCGTCAAGCATGATGTTCATGTTCTGGTCGCCCTTGTCGAAGAGAACAACGTTGTCTCCTTGCCTGCTTTTGTAAGTGCTGTCTTTGAGTTCGACACGTTGCATTTGTCCTCCCTTGTTGGTGAGGGTGACCCTGAGGAGTTCATTCTCAATGGTGAGAGTGCCTGGCTGCCCCTGTCTGGCTGAATAGAGCGGATTGAGGGTGTCTGTCTTTTCTTCTTTGACCTTGTCGGCTTTTGCCTGCTGCTGTTTGAGCGCTTTGTTTGCGTTGACAGCGTCGATAGAGTCTTGGATGCGGACTTCTTCTTGCTGGATGCTCATCGTGTGGTTCTGGTATGCCATGAATCCGAAAAGGACGAGAGCCATGAGGGCGAAGGCCGTGATGGTGTTTTTGTTCATTTCTTATTATTGTTTTATATTATTCGCACTGATTGATTATATTGTTCGCATATATTATTCGTGCTGATTGATGAATTGCATCTTGGTGGTTTTTGAATGGCATTAAATAGGGTATATGCCCAAAAAACCTCGCAAAATTACAAAAAAAAGATGAAAAGTTAAGCATCAGTGATTCATTAAATGGATTTTTGCATTACTTTTGCATAATAAAAACAGAAAAGAATAATACTGTTATGAAATTTAGACTTGTTTTATTGCTTTCTCTCGTATTGTGTGCAGTGAGCGTGCAGGCGAAGAAATATCCGGAGATTAAGTTCGAAAGGATGATGGTAGACATGGGTACATTTAGTATGGATGATCCTGTGCAGACTTGTGAGTTTAAGTTTACTAATGTAGGCTCTGCAAAACTTGTCATCAACGCAGTTAGGGTGACTTGCGGGTGTACGGTAGTAGACTATCCCAAGGATTTTATCGCGCCAGGCGGAACCGGCGTGATAAAGGTTACTTACGATGGTTCGGGCAAGATGCCTGGAAAGTTTAAGAAGAGCATCACCATTCAGACTAATGGCAAGGTGGAGCTTACAAGAGTTTTTATTCAGGGTGACATGACGGATGTGCCAGTGAGCAAAAAGATTCCTCAGGAGCACGGGAAAGAATAGTTTTTATATTATAAACACCCTATAGACTATATCATGCTATAGCGATATTAAGTTATAGTGATATTCTGAGGCCTTCTTCTGCAAGTATAGTGTTGGCGAATAGCTGTCGCGCTTCTTGCAGGAGGAGGCCTTCATCTTTGTAGCGCGAAGAGAAGTGGCCTAAGATGAGGCGGCTGGCGTTGGCATCGCGGGCGATGGTGGCTGCTTGCATGGCTGTGCTGTGATGAGTCCTCTTGGCGAGGGAAAGGTGGTCGGAGAGGAAGGTGGCTTCGTGGTAGAGGCAGGTGACATTTTGGATGAGAGGCACGAGCTGGGGGCGATAGCGCGTGTCGGTGCAGTAGGCGTAGGAGCGTGGAGGAGCTGCAGGGGTGGTGAGAAGATGGTTGGGGATGATTGTGCCGTCTTCTGTTGTCCAGTCAATGCCTGCTTTGATGTTGTTTATTTGGGAGAGGGGTATATGATAGTAGTCGATGGCATCGCGGCGAATATGGGGGAGGGTGGGTTTCTCGCTGAGAAGGTAGCCGCAGCAGGGGATGCGATGGGTGAGTGGAAGGGTGGTTATGGTGAGGGAGCGGTCTTCGTATATGGCCTGTGGCTTGTTTGAATCTATTTCGTGAAGAATGATGGGGAATGGGGACTCTGCGCAGAAGTGGTCTATCTGTGGTTGGAAGAGGGAACGTAGAGGAGATGGACCGTATACGTGGAGTTCTTGCAGGCGGCCGAGAAGGCCGAGAGTGGAGAGCATGCCAAGTAGACCGAAGACGTGGTCGCCGTGAAGGTGGGTGAGCAGGATGGCTTGGAGATTGGAGAAGTTGAGCCGCTGTTTACGCAGGGCAAGCTGTGTGCCTTCGGTGCAGTCGAGCATGAAGAGCTTTTCGCGGATGTTGACTATCTGAGTGGAGCAGAGGTGGCGTGGGGTTGGGAGTGCTGCGCCGCAGCCGATGATATGTATGTCGAATTTTTCCATTGTAAGGGAGTGTGAGGTGGATGTATAGGATGAGTGGGATGGCGCGAATGGCATGGATGACAGGTGACTGCTACCATGATTGAGATTTGGGACTGCGCTGGCATAGTGAGAGGAAGGGGCAGTTGAGACAGTTGCGGTCGTCTTCACATTGGGCGAAATAGGATTGTGATGGGTCTATAAGGCTGTCCATGGCATATATCTCGCGGAGTTTGTCGCGTAGCATCTGGGCAAAGATGGATCCGTATTCCTCTTCAAAGTCGCTGATTTCCACTTTAGTCTTCTTTGAGGCATTAGGCGATTGAAGCCGGATGATACCTGAGTAGTTGCTGCTCATGTCTTTCGAACTGTACATGAGTGCAGGGACTATTTGGATGGAGGATATAGGGACGGAGGTGGCAGAGCCTTGGGCTGGAGATTGATTAGGGACGGTAAGGGTGGAGGATGAGCGGCTGATGACAAGCGAATAGTATAGTGCCTGAAGGATATGATAGTTTGTGGTACATCGTTCTGAATCGAAGAGGTCGGCTATGGTGCTGGCGGCATGTGGTCGGCTGCTGGTTTTGTAGTCGACAATGCGTAGGCTGCTTGTGTCAGATGTGGTGAGGAGGTCCATGCGGTCAATGTATCCCCCCAGGAGTATGTCTTTGGGCTGGATGCCTGCTTGGTGCTCTTCTTCGGTGGTGAGAGTGATGGTTGTGGTGTATTTGTTTTCTTGGCTTAGGATAGTTAGGTTGCCGCCTTGGCTCTCAAGCTGTTCGGCCATTAGCCTGTCGGCCGTGAGTTGGTGGATGATGAACTTCTTGATTACATGCCGGTTGATGAGTTGAGCTCCCGTGAGTGTGAGTTGCTTGCCCGTGGGGCTGGAGTAATTGATAATGTGCCCATGGCTGTCATGCTCAGGGTAGTGGAAGAGCTGGACGGCAATGGCGTTGTTGACATGCTGAGTGATGAGTGCGTCGTTGGCTGCAAGGCCGTGCAGGGTTGCTGCCGTGAGAGGGTGGCCTACGTAAGGCTCATAGATATGTTGGATGGCTTGATGGAAGATAGTGCCGAAGAGAGGGTTGTCGATGTCGTCAGACACTTCCTGTTCGGGGCTGAGGCCAGCAACATAGTTTAGGAAGAACTTGAGTTGACACTTCATGTAGGTGTTGATGGCCGTAGGAGAGAAGATGCGGTCTGCCGTGAATCGCTCGTTGATGCGTTGGATGATGTCCTGGGTTTTAAGCACACTGATTTTCTGTACTATATGCGTAGTGCTTTCAGATGTGAGAGCTTGAAGCGAGATGTTTTGTCCTTTAGCCAAGAGATCGCCTGCTTCGGCGAGTGTCTGCAGCATGAAACGTGACATCTCTCCCTTGCCGCCCCCCTCGGTGCTGGAGTTGTAGAGCATGGTTATGTTGTCGGCTCGTTGCATGAGTCGATAGTAGTAATAGGCGTATAGGCTTACTTCGCGCTCGATTGTGGTCATGCCAAAAGCCGCGCGCAAGGTGTATGGTATGAGTGAGGGACGCTTGTCAGACTTTGGTATTTGCCCTTCGTTGACAGAGAGCATGATGACGCTGCGGAAGTCGAGGTTGCGTGTTTCGAGTAGCCCCATGACTTGTAGGCCAGCCACTGGTTCACCGTGAAAAGGTATGGTGGCTTGCTTGAGGAGTTGGGTTATGAGGCGTGAGAGAGTCTCATCGCTGAGAGCGAGAGAACTGTGTCGTTCTTGCAGGTTATGAAGACGGTTGATGTTGGTGTAGGCGCAGAAGAGTGCTTCCTTGTATATTTGAGATGTGAAGTCGTGGTTGTTGGTGTCTGTGTGTTGATAAAGATTGCTGACGAGTGTGATAGTATCGAGAAGGTATGGCAGGAGATGATGGCCTGTGACATGGCGGAAGATGGGTGTGAGTGTGGCGCTATCTGCGAAAAGCTCAGAACCTGGATAGACAATATTGTAGTCGGTGAGCCTTTGTAGTATGGAGATGCAGTCTTCGGGAGCGAGCTGCTGGACGAAGGGGTGCTTGAGTACTGCGGATGCGTGCTTATATTTCCATGAACCTGAGAGTGTCTTTCCGTGGACTTGTAGGTCAAGAAGGACTTGAATGAGAGTGAATATGGGAGTCGATGAGAGCGGATAGCCCATAGTCACATTGACTGGGATGGGCATATAGGAAGAAAGATGCGTGGGGGATGGTATGCTATGGAGGACAGGCTGCAGGAGGTTCTCGTCGCATAGGATGATGGCAGCCTCCTTTGGTTGCATGGAGGGTGAGGTGTGCGTTTGAATCCAAGTGTTTACGTAGCGAGCCTGAGCATCGTCAGTAGGTGACTGTATGAAGGTGATCTCTTTGGGTCTTTGCATATTGGAGAATATCTCATGCCCTTGAAATTCATTGCCGAGCTGACGGATATTATCCATGATGAATTGGCCTGCTTCGTATTTGCTGGCCATGTGGGTCTGCTGTCCTTTGTATGTGTAGGTTTCGTCATAATCCCAATAGAAGTAGGCCTCACGGTTTTCTTTGATATAGCGGAAGAGGGAAATCTCTGTCTTGTTTAGAATGTTGAAACCGACCATGGCATACGTGTGAGATTGCAATTTTCTGTCTGTCGCTTGTCTTATTGATATATTGTTGGAATTTAGGTTGTTGATGACGATGCGTTTTAGCATGCCTTCATATATGAGAGCTGAGTCATGGGTGGGGGTGAGAAGGGTTTGGCGAAACTGGTTGTAGATAGGGATAAGATTGCTCCACAGATTCATGAAACGTGTCTTGAGAGTGGATGTGGCATCGGAGGACGAGGCGATGTGGCCGAAAAAACGTTCGATGGCTTCTCGCTGTTGGTCGTCAAGGAAGGAGAAGTCAGTAAGTTCCTTCAGGTCAGCGATGTTGACAAAGAGTTTGTCTGGGTCAACCATATTGTTGTCTATGTCCTGGAAGTCGCTTAGCATCATCTCCATGAGTGGATAGAGCTGGTCGAGCGTCTTGTCTGTCTTGACGTGTTGTATATATGTCTCGTAGAGGGTGACGATGAGGTATATCGGGTCAGCAAGAGTATGTTGAGAGAGCGAAGCAAATATTTCGCTTATGGTGGTGTATTCTGGTGTCCAGATAGTCTTGCCCTTGGCGTTTTCCCAAAGATACTGGTTGAAAAAGAGTGAGGCTCGCTTGTTGGGGAAGATGATGGTGGTGTCTTGGAAATTACCTTCGAGCTTGGCATAGAGATCATCAGCTACGAGTTTGAGAAAAGGGGTGTTCATGATGCAGGGTATGTATGAGGAGAGTGATGATTATGGAGAAGTTGTTGGGTGGATTGCAGGGATGCAGTTTGCGTATATAGGAGAGAATGCGTTTTTATACGGCATATATGTCATTGTCGAGTATGTACCATAGGAATCCCTTGATGTCGGTGTAGCCGAGGTCGGCGAGCAGGGACATGTAGTGCTGCACTTGATTGATGTTCTCTGGTGGAGCTGTTATGGTGCCGTCAGCCTTGTGCCTCACGACTCCCTGTGCTGTCTTGTAGTCGATGACGATAGCTTGCCTTCCACGCACGATGACACGGTCGGGCCGCTTTGTGAGCATGGTGTCGGAGATGTTGCCGCCGCTGGCGAAGTCTGTGCGGTAGAGGATAGCTCGCTCGTTGAGCACAGTCCATTCGGGTGAGAACCATTCTGGGTGAGTGGATGCGATGCTGTCAATGAGGCCTGTCACCTGCCTTTGCGCCTGTTCCGCATCGAGGAGGCTGGTGAAGCATCCGCGTGACTCCAGCAGACTGATGGCATGAGGTATGTCTTCTGCGGTGCGAATCAGCTGGAAGATGGCATGGTAGAGGTTGCCCAGGCTTATAAGTCGTATCTTTTCCGCATGCTTGTGGAGCGTGATGTCGTCAGAGTTGGATGTGATGAAAAGGTCAGACTCATAGCTCTGGCGAAACTCAGCCACCGAAGGATGGGACACGAAGTGCACTGGGCAAGGAATATGCGGAGCATCCATGATGTTGGCGGTCATCTCTGATGACTGTGTGGATGTGGGCACGATGTCGCCGTGCTCCCATCGTGTAGACATCTCATCAGGAGAGGATTCCTTCATGCAGGATGGCATGGAGAGGAGGAGGAAAGACTGCGCGCTGTCAATGGCGGACGGGATGGGCTTGGAACCGTCAGGGTCAGACTCCGCCTCTTCTTTGGCTCCCGTGAGAATGATGAGATTGTGCTTGGCGCGGGTGAAAGCCACGTAGAGAACGTTGATATTGTCTACAAGGGTCTTTAGTTCTTCCACTTCGCGGTCGGCAGAGAATATGCTGTCCGGTGTAGCGCTGTTGACACTGATGGGCAGTAGAGGCATCTTGTCATAAGGGGCAGATGCAGGAGTGCACCACATCACTTCGTTACCGTTGGGCTTGATGTCCCATGAGCAAGAGGGGATGATGACTGAGTGGAACTCAAGTCCTTTGGATTTGTGCATGGTCATGATGCGTATGCCGTCTGATGTTCCGTTGGGGATGGTTGTCTCATGAAGTTTCTCATCCCACTTTTCAAGGAAGTTGTCGATGGTGGCTTGTTGGTCGTTGCAGAAGGTCTGGAGCATGTCGTGAAAGCAGAACATGTATGCGTCCTGTCCCTCTATGCTGTTGAGACGGAAGATGTTGTATATCTCTTCGACTTGTTCTGGCAGATTCTTATGTTGCAGTCTTCTGCGTCCTTGCTTGTTGAATAGTGGAGGAAGGGAAGAGTCAGAGTTCTCATCTGTGGCGAGGTCAGAGAGTGTAAGTGTCTGCTGGGCATCGGGGTCTTGGGGAAGAGTTACGTATTTGCGGTAGTTGTAAGCGAGAGTGGCGAGGTGTATGGCGGCGCCTTGTTCTGCGAGAGCTCTGAGTGCGCTGATGATAATGGTTATGGCTGGTGAGACATCAAGGCGAAAGGCATCGTCAGACACGACTTTGGTGTCGATGATGTCTTTATGTTCATTGAAGTAGTCGCTGATGGCTGGTATCTCGCGGTTGGTGCGCACGAGTATAGTTATGTCATTAGGCTGCACTCCAGAGGCTATGAGGTCGCTGATGGCATGTTGGATGCGTTCCATCATGGCCTCGTCCAGTTCGGGCGATATGATGTTCTCCACACGGACGAATCCTGTGCACTGTTCTTTTTTTGCTATCTGAGCCACATCGCCGTATGCGGTGATGAGATCTGGACATTCGTCGGTAAGTATCTTGACGGCATTCTGGAAGAGCGTGTTGTTGAATTCCACCACGTTGCGAGATGAGCGGTAATTGTATTTGGCCGGTATGTTGCTTATCTCATCTTTGAGTTCCGAATCTTTCTCAATGTTATTGAGGATGCGCCAGTCAGAGTTGCGGAAGCGGTAGATGCTCTGTTTGACATCGCCCACGATGAGGCATGAGCCTCCTGCAGCGATACTATTCATGATGAGTGGACGGAAGTTCTTCCACTGAAGGGTTGAGGTGTCCTGAAACTCATCTATCATGATGTGCTTGATGACGGTGCCAGTCTTCTCATATATGAAGGGTATGTCCTGGTCGTTAATGACGCTGTTGAGGAAGTTGGCTGTCTCGGCCAGGAGAAAGCGGTTGGCATCGTTGTTTTGCTGGCGGACAGTCTCGCTTATCTTGTTGAGGAGCATGAGCGAGTATATATGTTTGCAGATGGCATTGGTGGTGTGGAGATGTGAGACGTAGTCATCGTGCAGGTCGAAAAGTTGCCTGAGCATGGGCATGAGCGAATCTTCGACTGTGGGTATAAGGACGTCTTTTTTCTTGGAACTTTTCTTGAACCACTTGTCGGCATTGGACTGATATTCAGCTATCGAGTCAGAGAATGTGCCAGTGTGCGAATTGGTGGGTTCGCTTACCTTATACTCTGCAACTTTCTGCAGGAATGTGGTGAGAGTCTTTGCGCCGTCGTTGGCGAGGAAGTCAATGTCATCGCAGATGGAGAGCATCTGCTGGGCAAGGTCGATGATGGGTTGCCTCTTGGCTTCAGAGAAGCTTTTGATTTCGTTGCGGTAGTTCGATATGGTGCTTATGTTCGTTATCTTTCGTCTGACTTCTTCGCCATGGATGAGATAGTTCTCTTTGAATATGTTGCGTCCAAAGTCTTTGACTGTCTCGTCCACTTTCCACGAGCGGTTGTTGCGTATCTTCTCTTCGATGAAGGCTATGATGGACCGAAACTCTGTGCTGTTCTCGTTGAGCTCGTCGATGATTTTGTCAACGGCCTCTGAGAGCACTTGCGTCTCATCGAGTTCTACCTTGATGTTGGTGGGCAGGTCAAGTTCATTGGCTATTTCGTGGAGAATGCTTTGGAAGAAAGAGTCTATCGTCTCTATGTGGAAGCGGCTGTAGTCGTGTATGATGTTGGATAGAGCTTCCTTAGCTCTTTGCCTGAGGGTGGTGCGGTCCATCTCACGGATTGGTTGGCCCGCTTCATGTGCCATGGATGGTGTGCCGGATATACGCCTGACGCTATTGATGATATTGTCCACATAGCCTTCAGCTGAAGGGATGGAGTGCGCTATGCCGTAGAGAGTGCTTAGGATGCGCTGCTTCATCTCGGCCGTAGCTTTGTTGGTGAAGGTTACGGCGAGAATGTTCTGGTATGCCATGGGGTTGATGGTAAGGAGGGCTATATATTCAACGGCAAGAGTGAATGTCTTGCCCGAACCGGCTGAAGCCTTGTATATCTGAATGGATGTTGGAGCGTTGGGCATGAGTGTGGTAAATAGTTTTGACGGCAAAATTACGTAAAAGAGGTCAGACTGCCAAATGTTTCGGATGTTATTTGAAGGGGTATGTGGGAAATGGAATTTTATGGTGGAACTTCAAGGACAAGCGAATCGGAGAATGGCCGCAAGGTGGGATAATGCCCGCTTGCAGCCATCGGAGTTGTTTGTCGTGCCGTATTGTGTTTTGTTGTGTTGTGCCTTGTTATGTCCGACATCAGATTTTGTCGAAGGCCTGTGAGAGGTCGGCAAGTATGTCGTCAATATGTTCGGTGCCAATGGAGAGCCTGATGGTTGATGGCGTGATATGTTGTTCGGCCAGTTCCTCGGGAGACATCTGCGAATGGGTGGTTGTGTAGGGATGTATGACGAGGCTCTTGACATCTGCCACATTGGCAAGGAGGGAGAATATTTGCAGGGAGTCTATAAACTTCCATGCAGCCTCTTGTCCGCCTTTGATTTCGAAAGTGAAGATGCTCGCTCCCCCGTTAGGGAAATATCGCGTGTAGAGATTGTGAGAAGGGTGTGAAGGCAATGATGGATGGTTTACTTTGGCCACCTTGGGATGGGAGGCAAGGAAGTTGACGACCTTGAGCGCATTCTCCACATGCCGTTCCACTCTCAGGGATAGTGTTTCGAGTCCTTGAAGGAGGATGAAGGCATTGAAGGGCGAGATGGTTGCGCCTGTGTCTCTCAAGATGACGGCACGGATGCGAGTGACGAAAGCCGCTGCCCCAGCCACATCGGCGAAGATGGCTCCGTGGTAGCTCGGGTCTGGTTTGGCGAGAGTGGGAAATTTATCTGGCTGCGCCTTCCAATCGAAACGGCCTCCGTCTACGATGACGCCTCCGAGTGATGTGCCGTGTCCACCAATGAATTTGGTTGCTGAGTGTACGACGATGTCGGCTCCATGTTCGATAGGCCGCAGGAGGAATGGTGTGGCGAAGGTGTTGTCTACGATGAGCGGTATGCCATGCTTATGGGCTATCTCGCTGATGCCATCGAGGTTGGTCACATCAGAGTTGGGGTTGCCGAGTGTCTCCACATAGACAGCCTTGGTGTTGGGGCGTATGGACGCATCAAGGAGTTCAAGGTTGTTGACGTTGATGATGGTATTGGTGATGCCCTGTGTGGAGAGAGTGTGTGTGATGAGATTGTATGTACCCCCATACAGGTTGTCGGCCGCCACGATGTGGTCACCCGTCAGAAGTATGTTCTGGAGTGCGTAAGTGACAGCTGCTGCTCCAGATGCTACAGCGAGACCTGCCACACCGCCTTCGAGTGCTGCCACTCGTTGCTCGAAGACGCCCTGTGTAGAGTTTGTGAGGCGACCGTAGATGTTGCCAGCATCGCGCAGGCCGAAGCGGTCAGCTGCATGCTGTGAGTTGCGGAAGACATACGATGTTGTCTGATAGATTGGCACGGCTCTCGAGTCAGTGGCTGAATCAGGCTGCTCCTGTCCGACATGAAGCTGCAGTGTCTCAAAGTGAAGTTTGTTCTGTTCCATGATGTGTTTTGTGTTTGTTATTGTTATTTATTGGTTATTTATGTGTTTTGTTTTTCGATGCAAAGTTACGATTTCTCGAATTTTCTCACAAGAGATTTTGAAAATATAGAAAATAGCACTAATTTTACATCCGCTAACAGAACGCTTGTTCTTTTTGTGCAATATAATCACCCCTTAAACAGAATGGCAGATACATTAGATAAGACAGATCTCAACATCCTGCGCGCTTTGCAGGACAATGGCAGGCTTACCATAAAGGAACTTGCCCAGCAGGTAAACCTGTCCTCCACTCCTGTCTTCGAACGTTTGAAGCGCTTGGAGGCAAATGGTTATATTAAGAAGTATATGGCTGTGCTCGACGCGGACAAGCTGAACAGGGGCTTCGTCGTCTTTTGCAATGTGAAGATGAAGCAGCTGAACCGTGAGATAGCGCAAGACTTCATGCGTGTCATCAGGGAGATTCCAGAGGTGACAGAGTGCTATAACATCTCAGGCCGTTTTGACTATCTCTTGAAGATACATGCGCCAAACATGAAGTACTATCAGGAGTTTGTGCTTAATGTGCTCGGCACGATTGACCATCTCGGATCGCTGGAGAGCACATTCGTAATGGCAGAGGTGAAGCATGCGTATGGCATCAATGTGTGATGCGAAATAATGCAATGCATATAATAAGAAGAGGAATTATACACGGTTAAAGATAAAGATGATGAAAATATGAAGTTTTTTAGTTTCCTGAAGAATTGGACTTTGCCCATTGCCATGCTGGCAGGGGCGACGGGGTATTGGGGGTATGTGAGCATACCAGCATTGGACGGCACGCACGCTGCGGTGGGAGCTGCGGTGGGTTATGTGCAGCCAGTGCTTCTGTTCGCCATGTTGTTTGTGAGCTTCTGCAGGGTCAGCCTCAGAGAGTTGCGTCCGAAGGTGTGGATGCTGGAGATGCTGGCTGTGCAGGTGTTCAGCTTCATAGGCATGGGCTTGGTCGTCATGTGTTGGCCCGATGTGCCTGGCAGAGCGGTGATAGAGGCGGCCATGATATGCATGATATGCCCTACGGCCACAGCTGCCGCGGTGGTGACGACAAGGCTGGGAGGCAGCGCGAGTGTGGTGGTGAGCTATACGTGCCTTGTCAATATGGTGGTGTCGCTGCTGGTGCCGGCTATGGTGCCGTGTCTGCATGAGGTAGGTTTGCCCGACATGAGTTTTGAGACTTCCTTCCTGCTGATACTGGGCAAGGTCTTTCCTCTGCTCATCATGCCGTTGGTGTGCGCATGGTTTGTGCGACATCTGTTTCCTGGTCTGCACGGATGGATAGTGAGGCATGGAAGCATCGCGTTCTATCTGTGGGCGGTGGCTCTTGCTCTGGCTATAGCGGTGACGGTGAAGGCTGTGGCGCACAGTGACGAGAGCGTGTGGGTGCTAATTGGCATAGCGGCGGTGTCGCTTGTCTGTTGCGTCATGCAGTTTTGGATAGGCCACAAGCTCGGCATGAGGCACGGGGAGACTGTGGCTGGCACTCAGAGCTTGGGACAGAAGAATACGGTGTTTGCTATATGGATGGCTTACACGTTTATGAACCCTGTGACGGCTATGGCCGGAGGATTTTATTCCGTCTGGCATAACGTGGTCAATTCGTGGCAGTTATACAGGATGCGTAAAGAAACAGAGGGGGCGGTAGGCCCGCTCTCCTGAGCCTGCAGACTCACATCTCTCTGTGGGCTTGCTCAACACCCCAAATGGGCTTGCCCACAACCCCTCGGGAGTAGGCTCACAACCCCTCGGGAGCAAGCTCACAGAGGGTGTTGGGCAGGCGGGGTTTTTAGTGCGGCTGATTTCATTTTTTGTTGTTGTCCGTTAAGCGTGTGCAATATAGGGTTATGCACGCTTAACGGACAATAATGTTTTATCACAGTTTCCCCTTGTTGAACAGTTTGGTTATCCCTTGTTGAACAGTTTGGTTATCCCTTGTTGAACAGTTTGGCTATGAGGTCAGGACGGTTGATGCGGCGAAGTTCGCGGATGATGTTTTGCCGCTCAGAAGGCTTGTACCAGAAGAAGAATTGGCGTTGGGCAAGCTTGTCGCGCTGTGTCTTGGCTGAGAAGACGGGTTCGAGGGTGTATGGGTGATAGCCTGTGTACCATGTCTCGGTGGAGACGGTCATTGGGGTGGGGGTGAAGTCCTGCACTTGTTCGAGCTGGAAGTTGAGGTTCTTCGTGATGACGGCCAGTTCGGCCATGTCTGCTGCCGTGCATCCAGGGTGAGAGCTGATGAAATATGGGATGAGCTGCTGCCCCAGATGGTGGCGGCGGTTGATGTCATCGAAGTGGCGCTTGAAGTCGTAGAAGAGTTGGAATGATGGCTTGCGCATGAGGTTGAGCACACGGTCGGAGGTGTGTTCGGGCGCTACTTTCAGACGGCCGCTGACATGACGGGTGATGAGTTCTTCGGTGTACTGACGGTTGATGGCGTTGACCTTGGCGTCGCCTGTGTCGTGGAGCAGCAGGTCATATCTGACTCCCGAGCCGATGAAGCTTTTCTTGACAGCTGGGATGCTGTCTACGGCATGATAGATGTCAAGGAGCTGGCTGTGGTCGGTGTTGAGGTTGGGGCACACCTTGGGATGGACGCACGACGGGCGCTTGCACTTGTGGCAAAGGTTGAGGTCGCGCCCGTGCATGGCATACATGTTGGCTGACGGACCTCCGAGGTCGCTGAGGTAGCCCTTGAAGTCGGGCATGGCGGTGATGGTTTCCACTTCTCGCAGGATGCTCTCCTTGCTCCTTGATGTGATGAATTTCCCTTGGTGGGCAGATATGGTGCAGAATGCGCAACCGCCGAAGCAGCCGCGGTGGAGGTTGACGGAGAACTTGATCATGTCGTAGGCCGGGATGCGTTTGCCCTTGTATTTGGGGTGGGGCAGGCGTGTGTAAGGGAGGTCGAAGGAGCGGTCAAGCTCGTCCTGGCTGAGAGGTTGGTAGGGTGGGTTGACTACGGCATACATGTTGTCAACGGCCTGGAGGATGCGTGCAGCTGAGTATTTGTTGGACTCCTCTTCTATATGGCGGAAGTTCTCAGCCTGGCAGCACTTGCTGCTCAGGCACTTCTCGTGGCTGTGGAGCAGGATGTCATCAGGACGTATGCCGCCAGGGATGTCTTTTTCTGTAAGGAGTGATACGGTCTGCTTCTGTGGGAAGCGAGCCATGAGATTGCGGAAGATGGCGGTGTCGATGTCGCGGTCTTGCTCTATGAGGAGGTGGGCCAGGGAGATGATGGGCTTCTCGCCCATGCCGTAGATGAGAAGGTCAGCTCCAGAGGGGCAGAGGATACACTTCTCCAGCTTGTCCTTCCAGTAGTCGTAGTGTGTGAGGCGGCGAAGGCTGGCCTCTATGCCTCCTATGATGACGGGCTTGTCGGGATAGAGCTGCTTGAGTATCTGGGTGTATACGATGGTGGGGTATTCGGGACGCATGTCGTGTCGTCCGTCGGGCGAATAAGCGTCTTCTGAGCGCAAGCGTTTGTTGGCTGTGTATTTATTGACCATTGAGTCCATGGCTCCGGGAGCGATGGCGAAGAAGAGGCGGGGGCTGCCGAGCTTCTTGAAGTCGCGGAAGTCACCGTGCCAGTCGGGTTGAGGGACAATGGCGACGTTTAGCCCCTCGGCTTCCAGGATGCGCCCGATGACGGCCATGGCGAATGATGGGTGGTCAATGTAGGCATCGGCAGAGAAGATGATTACGTCAATATGGTCCCAGCCGAGGCGGTCTATTTCTTTTC
The DNA here is from genome assembly GCA_036303125.1 of Bacteroidaceae bacterium. Lineage (GTDB taxonomy): Bacteria > Bacteroidota > Bacteroidia > Bacteroidales > Bacteroidaceae > Minthosoma. The sequence goes on along the minus strand of JAXJBE010000084.1, from coordinate 16,601 downwards.
GCGTGGTGGGGAGGAAGGTGGTGTTCATGTTGAAGTCTGTGGATGATGGCTGATGAGCTAAGTAGGTGTGTTCAAAATAAAGCTAATTATGAACACCTGTTTAATTGTCAAGGAAGGTGATGAATGCCTGGGTGAGCGAGTTGAGTTTGGCGCGCTCGGTGATGGTCTCAAGCGGAAAGCCGAGGATGACGTAGCGTTGTGGCTCGGCTATGGCGGCGTAGGAGCCGTCGGAGTAGGTCAGGATGGGGAATCCTTTGCCTGTAGGCGATAGGACTGAGGGCTGAGGGACGCTGTAGCTGAGGGTGTTGGGGGTGCGGTAGATGTGTGTGTTGAGTCCGCAGCCAGACACCATCGTCATGTCCTTGGATGATATGTGGGATGTTATCGTGCCTCCTATGCGCGGAGCCCCGGCGAATGAGTCGGAGGAAGGGTATGCTTTGTTGAACGAACCGCTCATCAGCACTTTGCCTCCACGCTGGAAGTATTGTTCGATGATGCGGCTGGCTGTGGGCGAGAACTCCTTCTGTGTGCCGTAGATGAGGTCGAGGATGGGGTAGTCGCTGATGTTTACGCTGCCGCCGGCGAGTGACTGTATGGAGCACGAAGTGAAGGAGTGGTTGCCCATGAGCATTATGGCATTGCCATGGATGTATGGATAGTCGAAGGTGTTGCCCATCATGAGCTTGCCTTCCCATCCTGCTGCGCTTGCGCCGAGACCGTCGGATGCCTCACTGCCTGCCTTGCTGCGGTCGTAGCTGCGCTGCGGTCCGCAATAGCCGGTGAAGGCTCCGTATGGCACTCCTGGGTCGGCCTCGATGTCGAAGCCTGCCTGGGTGGGCGTGTCGATGGTCTTGGGACCTTCGAGACGTGTGAATCCGTTGACGATGAGGACTGTGGAGCGGCTGTTGGCGGCTATGCCGCATGCGAGGACCTCTGAGGGGAAGCTCTCTCCTCCGTCGTTGAGGGCTGTGATGCGGAATGAGTAGGTCGTGCCGGCAGAGAGTTCGGCCGTGTAGCTGCTGCCCTTGACCACTGTGCCGTTATCAAAGTCTTCATATCCCCTGCGGGTGTAGACGATGTATGACTTTGGCTTGGCTGATGGTTCGAGCGGGTCTTCTGTGGGAGACCATCGGAGTGTGGCTGTGCGTTTCTTTTCGTTGAGAGTGATGTGGAAGTTCTCTACGGGCAGAGGCTGTATGACGTAGTCCCTCTTGTGCTGTGTGGCTTCAAACTTGACTATGGTCTTGTAGACGGAACGGGCGAAATCAAACTTGAACTGCGGGTCGTAAGCCAGGCGCATGTCTTGGAAGTTCTGATGAGAGAGCATCTCCAGTATGCAGGCTACGGACATTGGCGCTCGTGCCTCTCCATAGTTGCGGTTCCACAGTTGTCTCACCTGCCAGCGGTACTTGCTGAGGTCGGAGTGCAGGTTGGAGAGCAGCATGCTTGCGAGGTCGCGCGATGCGTAGCGGTCTTCGCCAGCTGCGGTCAGTCCCTCGTTGAAGTCTGTCATGTATATGCCGAGAGTGCCGAATGTGCCCCCAGTCTTTGAGTAGCCCGCATCGGTGTGGAAGGCTATGTTGAGGTCGAGTGGCACGCGGAGTCCGTCGGTGCGTGAGGGGTTGTATACGGACCCTCCTGATAGGTAGTTGACGGCTGCTGACCTGGAGTTGATGTCGTTGTTGTAGTCGTTGGACCCAAAGGGCTCGGTGTGGATGGAGTAGGGGAAGCCGTACCACTGGCATGAGTACTTTGCTCCTTCTGCCCAGCGTGGCAGGCCTGAGGTCTGGGTGTCTCCGCTGAATGAGGCTGGGCGGATATTTCCCATGCCGCCGCCAAAGCGCACGGCGTCTGCCGTGACTACGCCTTTATGCTCACTGCGGTTGGAGAGTGTTACCATGCCGTAGTCGTGCTCGCCCTTGTCAAAGGAGAACGTGCCGAGGTAGACCCATGTGCCGCCGCCCATCTGCTGGTTGACTTTGAACTCTGTCATGCCTCCCTTGTGGTAGACGGTGTATGAAGCGTCTGGCACAGAGTTGGCGTATGACTGGTAGCTGACGTATACGGCATATCTGCCTTCTTGCGGGATGTCTGGTATCCATTGCGCCGTGCCCTCTTCTTTGGCGGAAGAGGCTGACGGGATGTAACGGGCCGAACCGTCAGTGAATGGTGAGTCGCAAGGCTCGTAGATGTCTTTGACCCAGGCGAAGCCATCTTTTTCTGTGGTCTTCCATTTGATGCTGCGGCTCTTGCGGCGTGTTGTCTCTATGTATACACCGCCTTTATTGGGGTGGTCATTGTCAACGATTATCTCATTTGTCTGATAGTCTCGCTCGCGAGGAGTGAAGACCACGGCACCTGCATTTTGCAGCATCGGGATGATGTATGGTATGACTATCGACTGCGAGAGCAGGTCTTCCGTTGTGCAGAAGAGCCGAGGACGCTGCCAGAGCCAGTCTTTCTTCTCTGTCTTGTAATATCTGCCGTGGCTTGGCCAGAGGGATATGTGGTTGCCATCGAGTCCTTTAGGGGCTGTGTATGGACGTGAGATATTGGTCACCCAGGGTCGGCCTTTATATGTCGCGTGGAGCTGGCGGTGGCTGTCTTTCTTCCCGCTGCGGAAGAAGTTTGGGACAAGTTCCTCTATGGGACGTCCGTCTGCCTCGATTGTGAGATCATAGCCACGCTGTTTGTCAGGCAGCATGGCTTTGATTTCTTTATACACTTTCTCAACGAGGGCTTCGGAGAATGTCTGTTCGGGGAAACCGCCCCCAAAGACCACTCGCACAGTCTTCTCCTCAGTGTCGACATCGCAGGAGGAGAGAGTGGCCGGGCGGAGATAAGCGTCTGTGCGCTCGTAGGCCGCAGCCCAGTCTTTCAGCTTGCTTTCCAATGTCTGTGCGCAGGTCAGGCCTGGGATGATGAGGGCAAATAGAATCAGTGTTGTTTTTTTCATTCCTTGAAGTTGACGGGTTTGGAGCTTGCGGACGAGAAGCTGCTTATTCCTTGAAATTGATGGACTTGAAACCTACAAGCTTGTCATATCGCTGCCCGAATGTGCGGTGATAGACATACACCGAGTATTCGTTTTCTGTCTGATGGAAGTCTCCTTCGCATGGCCGGGTCATGGCGGGGGAGTCTTCTGAGGCGGCTGTCATGTACATGTAGTTATATGCTCCCTGTTTGAGAGGCACGGTGAGTTCATACTGATGGTCGATGATGTTGTACTGCATCTTATAGTTGGGGTCGATGCGGTTGGACGACAAGTCGCCGAAGAGGTATACGTCGCCCTCTGCCACCTGGGGCATCTGGAGTGTGAAATGTGTCATGAAGTAGTCGCACGCCGTGTCCACATCGTCATCATCGCTGTTGCGCAGCAGGAAGCGTCCGTCCTGGTCCTCGTCATAGAGGTAGTTGCGCCTTTGCTCGTCGGTGAAGAGGTATGCGTGGTAGTATGTGTCGTCAAACTCCATGTGGTCGACTCTCATTGTCGGCACGTAGGCATCGAGTATCTCAAAACGCCTGTACTCGTTGCCTGCGTTGAATATGAGCGAACGGTTGTGGTCGAAGACGAGCTTGTTCACCTGCATGTATGATGGCCTGATGTCTGAGACATGCGTGTCCCATCTGCGGTTTTGCATGACGAGATACTTGAATTCGTTGATGGGATTGGCGCTGTTCAGTCCTCTGTAGTTGACCGCAAAACTCAGTTGCTGATGTGAGTCATACGTGTCTATGTCGGTGTTGGCGCTGACAGAGATGTCGATGTTCACCTTCGGTTCGATGACCGAGAAGCAGGCTTGAGCCACCTCGCTGTCGTCTGAGTATATTGTCACCTTGTAGTTGCCAGACACGAGCAGCTGGTTGTCCGCATTGGGCAGGCAGAGCTTGTAATGGCAGTATTTCATCTCTGTGCCGATGGCTGGCTCGTAGTCTTCTATGCGTGAGTCATTAAAGCCAGTCATATACTCGCTGGTGAGCAGTTCGCTCTGTTGCCAGTCCGCGTTGCAATGGGTGATGGAGTAGGTGAAGCGTTCGTATTCCGCTTGCAGAAAGTCAAAGCTGATTTCCACATGCTGTCCGTGGGCAAGGAGCATGACAGGGGCTTCGCCCCATGCACCATTCACCTTCACCTGCAGAGTCTTCACATCGGGAGAGAAGCAGATGTTTTCTTGCGAGAGTGCATTGAGCGAAGCGCCTGTGAGTATAATATATAATAATGTACGCGTGGATGTGTTCATTGCGATTATTTGCATGAAGGCATATTTGAGTAGTTGTCCATAATTACCTTAAGCTAATTAAGAACAATTCTTACAATAAAGAAGACCTTATTTTATCTCGGCTGCGGCCTTGCCCATCATGTCTTCCGAGTTTCTTCCGACAAAGAATGTGTATGTCCCCTCTGTCAGAGTCCATCCCTTGGCCTTCTCATCGTAGTAGCGTAGCTCATCTTTGGAGATGGTCGTGGTCAGTGTCTCCTTCTCTCCTGGGGCCAGAGTCTTTGTCTTGGCAAAAGCCTTCAGCTCTCGCGCTGGGCGAACAACATCGCTCTTGGGAGCCTGGACATAGACCTGGGCTATCTCCTTGCCTGCCGTCTTGCCAGTGTTGGTGATGTCTACGCTCACTGTCACTTCATCGCCAGAGACGGACACGGCGGGCTTGCCGTAGGCGAAGGAAGTGTAGCTGAGACCATAGCCGAAGGGGTATAGAGCCTTCACCTTGTTGGTGGTGAAGTGTCGGTAGCCAACGAAGATATCTTCCAGATAGTGCACCTGCTTGTTCTCTCCGGGGTAAGCCCTTGCGCCATACTTGACGTAAGGGTAGTCTTCGTACCGAGCGGCGAATGTCATGGGCAGTCTGCCGCTTGGACATATCTTGCCGCTGAGGATGTCACACAGGGCGGAACCTGACTCGCTGCCGAGATACCAGCAGTGGGAGATGGCTGCCACTTGATTGTTCCATGGCATGGCGTATGGATTGCCGCCGTAGGTGACGACGATGGTGTTCTTCTGAATCTTTGCCAGCGCGGAGATGAGCTCGTTTTGGCCGTATGAGAGGTCGTAAGACTCGCGGTCGCCGTTTTCGCAGTCTTGCTTGTGGTTTTTGTTGAGTCCTCCGATGAAGATGATGAGGTCTGCCAGCTTGGCCTTGTCCAGGGCTTCGGCCTTCAGCTGGCTCTGGTACTCGGGGGCAATCTTGTCAACCTTGTCATAGATTGCGCGTCCAGCCTCATAACCTTGGGCATAGTCAACCTTGTCGCCGTAGAGCGCGCGCAGAGCCTCAAGGGGAGAGATGTCTCGCAGGGTCTTCAACTCAGAAGAACCTCCGCCGAGTGTCAGCGAACGGGTGGCATTGTCTCCAACCACAAGAATACTCTTGTACAGGTCGGGGTTGATGGGCAGAATGTTTTTATTGTTCTTCAGGACAACAATGCCTTCTTGGGCTATCTCGCGGCAAGTCTGGTAGTGAGCCTCCGAACATTGCGAGCCGATGACCTTGTCTGGATTCATTGCTGTGCGGAAGATTGTGCGGAGCACGCGAGCGGCCTTGTCATCCAATACAGACATGGGGATCTTGCCCTCATTGATGAGTTTCTCAAACGGGTCAGCCAGATAGTAGTCGTTATATCCAAACTCACTCTCTTTCAGTTTGCCGTCGGTGTATGTGCCCATCTCAATGTCGAGACCGCCATTGGCCGCCTCCCAAGTGTTGGTCGTGCCTCCCCAGTCGCTGACAAGCGCGCCGTCCCAGTTCCAGTCGCCTTTGAGGACACCGTTGATGAGGCCGTCATTGTGGCAGCAGTGGACATTTTTATACATGTTGTACGAACCCATGATAGTCCATACATCAGCCTTCTCTACAGCCTTCTTGAATGGAGCGAGGTATATCTCGTGCAGTGCTCGGTCTGAGATGTTGACATTGACGCGGAAGCGGTCTATCTCCTGGTCGTTGAGGACGAAGTGCTTGAGGCAGCATGCCACACCGTTGGCCTGGGCAGCCTTGATGTATGGCACCAGCATCTCTCCAGCCAGATAAGGGTCTTCGCCCACATATTCGAAGGCGCGCCCATTGAGCGGAGTGCGCTGAATGTTGCATCCGGGACCCAACATGATGTCCTTGCCTCTGAAGGCAAACTCCTCGCTGACAGCATCGCCGTAAGAGGCAGAGAGCTCCCTGTTCCATGTGGCAGCAAGACATGTGAGGGAAGGGAAGGCCACGATGGAGTCGTTTGTCCATCGGGCGGGCGACCAAGAGTTCCACTCCAGTTCCTCTCTCACACCGTGGGGACCATCGTCCATGTTGAGCTGCCTGATGCCCAGACGAGGCACACCGGCACTTGTGAACTTGCTCTGCGCATGCAGAATCTTGACTTTCTCATGCGTCGTCATACGGCTGAGAGCGTCTTTTACTCTATCTTCTATAGGGGCTTTGGAGTCCAGGTAAACCTGTCCGTGGCATACTGCCGCAAATAATGTCACGGCAGATGCGATGATTGGCTTGATGTTCATTTTTGTTTTGATTTATGTTAAGTGTCCACAAAGTTAGCGGATTTAAACGAAAGCGGTGCTATATTTCCCAGGAAAAAGCTGTACCTTTGCATGATTTTTGTATTTAACACATAAAAGGTTCTTAAAAGTGCGATTTCTCGCCAAGCCAGAGTAAACAAGTTTTCTCTGGTCTTCTGGCTTAACGAAATCGTTATAGAAGACAGACATGCAAAGGATAATAGATATAGAGGGAGGTGTGATTCGCAATCCGCTCTTCCGAATGGCTTCTCCAATAGATTTCCAACTCAATCAGGGCGAACAGATAGCCATAGTGGGCAACAACGGCAGCGGCAAAACGCGCCTGGTGGATGTGCTCACAGGCAAGTGTGCTCTCATGCCGACCAACGAAGTGAAATACGATTTCGCTCCAAGCAAGGCTAAAATGGTCAGTGACAACATCAAGTATCTCTCATTCCGAGATTCGTATGGCACAAACGAAGGTGTCTACTATCATCAGCAACGATGGAATCAGAACGACATAGATGAGACACCCCTTGTCTCTGACCTCCTCGCCGACTCTTTCCGCATGGCAGAAGAAGGCCTGAAGCGCAAATCTGTCTATGACAAGTTTCTTGTGCGAGATGAGACTCCCGAACAGGAAGCCGCGCGCCTTGCCGAGGAAGAGGCTGACCGCCAGGCCATGCACGCCGAACTGGAGAAAGTGCGCTCACATCTTTACGACATCTTCCACCTTGACCAGCTTCTCGACAAGCACGTCATACTTCTCAGCAGCGGCGAGCTTCGCAAATTCCAACTCACCAAGACCCTCTTGACCAATCCGCGCGTCCTCATCATGGACAACCCCTTCATAGGACTCGACGTCGAGGCCCGCGGGCAACTCTCAGAGTTTCTCACGCTTCTTGTCCGCGAAACGAACGTCTCGGTCATACTCGTTCTCTCAAAGACAGATGACATCCCAGACTTCATCACACATGTCGTGCCCGTCAAACAGATGAACGTTCAGGCGAAGATGACATTGCAGGACTACCGCGACAGTCGTCAGCCCGTGCCCGAGCGCATGCTCGCAGAGGGCAAGGCGCAAGCCATATTGTCTTTGCCCTATGCCAATGACACGGAAATGGCAGAACCTGGCACGCGTCAGGTCATAGATTTCCGCAAGGTCAACATCCGTTATGGCAATCGCACCATCCTCAGGGATCTCAGCTTCACAGTCATGAACGGAGAGCACTGGGCTCTCAGCGGAGAGAACGGAGCCGGCAAATCCACTCTCCTCAGCATTGTCTGCGCAGACAACCCCCAGAGCTACGCCAACGACATCATCCTCTTTGGCCATCAGCGAGGCAAGGGCGAAAGCATCTGGGACATAAAGAGACACATCGGCTATATATCCCCCGAGATGCACCGAGCCTTCCTGAAAGACATGCCAGCCGTAGACATTGTGGCCAGCGGCTTGAGCGATGTGTCCGGCCTTTACCGCAAGCCCCAGCCAGAGCAGCGAGCCGCGTGCGAGTTCTGGCTCGACATCTTTGGCATAAAGCATCTTGCCGACACCACCTTCCTCAAACTCAGCAGCGGAGAGCAGCGGCTGGTCCTCCTCGCCAGAGCATTCGTCAAAGACCCCGCACTCCTTATACTTGACGAACCCCTCCACGGCCTTGACCTCCTCAACCGCCGTCTCGTCAAGGATGTTATAGAGACATTCTGCCAGCGCGCAGGCAAGACCATGATAATGGTCACCCACTATCAAGAGGAGTTGCCCGCCAATATAGACCACCGCATCTTCTTGAAGAAGCAGAAGTGACAAAAAAGAAAACAGCAATGAAGATAGTATATTTCCATGGATTCGGTTCCTCCCATGCGAGCGGCACTGTAGAGATACTCCGCCGTGAACTTCCAGATGACACCGTTGCAGCCCCCGACATTCCAGTTGATCCGGCCGAAGCCCTGCCGTATCTCAGACAGTTTTGCGCAGATGAGCAGCCCGACCTCATCATCGGAACAAGCATGGGAGGGATGTACGCCCAGCAAATGCGCTCCTTCCGCCGCATACTGGTCAACCCCGCCTTCAACATGTCCACCATGTCAAAAGGGCTGAAGACGGGAGAACACAAGTTCTACAGCGGTCGCTATGATGGCGCCAAGACATTCAAGATAACCAAAGACATCATCACCCATCACAATCAGATGGAGCGTCAGCAGTTCAAGGGCATCACGGCAGCAGAGAGAGAGACCTGCTGGTGTCTCGTCGGTCTTCATGACACGACCGTGACCAATGCCGAGGCTGTGTTCAAGAAGAATTACCTGGCTGACCACCTCATCCGCTTTGACGGCGAGCACCAGCTTAATGACAAGGTCATCAAGAAGGTGCTCCTTCCGCTGATAGAGCAGATGAGGCATTGCTGATTTAGGTCTTAACTCCTGCCGCCTCCCAATGCATGATAAAGTTTGATAATGCTCTGTATGCGCTCAAAAGAGGTTTGCAGCTGCAATTGTTCTGCTTCAAGGAGTGACAGTTGGGCAGTTAATATCTCCAGATAGGTGGTATCGGAATGGCGCATCAGCAGTTCCGTCTTGCGCACCGCTTCACGCAAGGTCTCAACCTGCCGAGTGTTTATTTCATATTGCGACTTAGCCGTCTGCCATGCGGTTAAGGCATCGTTCACCTCTTTCCCCGCATTCAGCAATGATTGTTGGAATAATAATTGGGCTTCTTCCTGTTTGGTTTGAGCAATCTTCAAGTTGGCGATATTCGCGCCCCGGTTGAACAATGGCTGTGTCAGGGAACCGATGGCATTGAGTAGCCATTGCCCGGGATTGGTAATCGCCCCACCTCCATTGTTAGTCCAACCCAATGTGCCCGAAAGGGTGATATTGGGGTAGAAGGCTGAGCGGGCTACGTGGGTGGCGTAAAACGCTTGTGCCAGTTCCATTTCAGCCTGACGCACATCGGGACGATTGGAAAGCAACTGCAAAGGGATTCCGATAGAGATTTTATCAGGAAAAGCCGCATCTGATAACGTTCCACGCTCTATGGCATGAGACGGCATGGCAAGTATCGCCGACAAGGCATTCTCTGTTTCAGAGATACTCTTGCATATAGCCAGCTGCGATGATTCAAGTTGCATCACGTTTGCCTTTGCCTGCAATACACCGGCTTCATTTGCCTTGCCCACCTTCTTCAACGCTTCGAGCGTGCGCACGGTAGCCCGCCAATTTTCCAAAGTCCGATTGTTTATTGTCCTTTGCGCATCAAGCATGGCGAGAGTATAATAGCTGTCTGCTATCGTGGCGACAAGCTGTGTCTGCACGGCCTGCTGATAGTCACGGCTTCCTTGCAGTGCGGCAACCGCGCCACGCTTCGCAGCCGTAAGCTTGCCGAATATGTCAAGCTCCCAACTTGCACTCGCTCCGACATTGTATGTCTTTGCGGTAGCCCCGTCGTAGCGGCTGACACCACCTTCGGCATTGATGCCCAATGAAGGGAGATAGGAGAGTTTGGCCGTCATCAGTGCGGCTTCTGCCGCTTCAACGCGCAAACGCGCCACGTTGAGGTCGGTGTTCCGTTCAAGCCCGGTCTCAATCAAAGACTGGAGTTCCCGATCGTTAAACATCTCCCGCCATGAAATGGATGCGAGGGTTGTTGTATCAATATTTTCCGGGATGTTCCGATACAGATTCTCTGTCGGGATGTCTGCCCGATGATACCGGCTGTATGTGCCGCAGCTGGTAAGCATCAAGGCAGATATTATGGATAGGGTTATCTTCTTCATTTAATTGCGTTTTACTCGTTCTTGAATGTATTGAAATGTGATGAACAGCGACGGCACGAGAAACAGCAATGCCAATGTGCCCACTATCATGCCGCCTATTACACCTGTGGCAAGCGAGCGGCTGCCGTTGGCACCCACACCATGAGCCATCATCAGCGGAATAAGACCGAACACCATCGACAAGACGGTCATCAGGATAGGGCGCAGACGAACCTTTGCCGCGCTGTATGCCGCCTGTGCCAATGTCATGCCTTCCGACCGTCGCTTACCGGCATATTCGGTCAGCAGGATGGCAGTCTTGGCAAGCAGCCCGATAATCATAATCAGCCCGGTCTGCATGTAGATGTTGTTCTCCAGCCCGAACAGCCATGCGAACAGGAAGCTGCCCATCAGTCCGCAAGGCACGGACAGCAATACGGCAAACGGGATGAACACGCTCTCGTAGAGGGCGCACAGTATCAAGTATATCAGGACCATACAGAGCACGAATATCATCGTGGCATTGTTGGTGGTCTTGCTTTCCTCACGCGACAGACCTCCGAACTCGTAGCTGCAAGTGGCGGGAAGCACCTCACGTGCCGTCTCGCCAATCGCCTTGATGACCTGACCGGAACTGAAGCCCGCTGCCGGAGAGCCGTTGATGGCAATGGCATTGAAGAGGTTGAAGCGCGTAAGGTCGGAAGGTCCGTTGGTCTTAGTCAGGCGCACGAACTGGCTCAACGGTGCCATGCTGCCGTCAGCGGTGCGTACATACATCAAGTTGAGCGACTCCGTATGGATGCGGTACTCCGCCGGTGCCTGCATGGTGACGTGATAGAGCTTGGAGAAACGATTGAAGTCCGATACATACGACCCTGTATAATACCCGGAAAGCGTGGACAGCACATCGGCAGGGGAGACACCAGATTGCTCGCATTTCGCCGCGTCAATATCCACCCAATATTGGGGATAGTCAGTGGCAAAGGAGGAATAGACCTCGCCGATTTCGGGACGATGGGACAGTGCCTCCACGAATTTATCAGCCTCTTTCTTGAATGTGGCAACGTCGCCGCCAGTCTTATCCTGCAAATAAAGTTCGAAACCGCTGCCCATGCCATAGCCGGCAATCATCGGAGGCGACATGGCAAATACCGTGGCATCGGGGACGTCGGCCGTAGCGGCATAAATCTTGCCTATCACGTCATCCACCGACAGCCCTTCGCCCTTGCGCCGGTCCCAGTCCGTGAGCGTCATGAAGTACATTGCCTGCGAGGGGCCGGAACCATTGAACGAGAATCCGCCGACCGCTCCGCTGTATTCAATCTCAGGGATGCTGTCAAGGCGGCTGTTGATGCGCCCCATCACCTTGTTGGTCTGGTCCATTGAGGAGCCGGGCTTCGTGTTCATGCTTACCATCACCGTGCCGGTGTCCTCCTGCGGGATGAGTCCCGTCTTTGTTACATTGACCAAAAGAATCAGCAGACCGAACGAAACGGCAACCGTGCCCCACAGCAGCCATCGGCGATGGATGACATAAAGCACCGCACGCACGTAGCGGCGACTCAGACGATCAAAAACGGCATTGAACGCCTTGCGGAAGCGTGCCGCGAAATTATTCTTCGTGTTTCCGTGCTCGTCGATATAAGGTTTCAGGAACAAAGCGCACAATGCCGGAGAAAGAGTGAACGCATTGATGACCGATATGCCCACAGCAACCGCCATCGTGATGCCGAACTGGGCATAGAACGCCCCGGAGGTGCCGCCCATCATGGCCACAGGGATAAACACCGCCATAAAGATAATGGTAGAGGTGAGAATGGCGGACGAAACGCCCTTCATGGCATCATCGGCGGCAAGCACCGGCGACCGGTAGCCCTCGTCGAACTTCGCCTGCACCGCCTCTACCACCACAATGGCATCATCCACCACCGTACCGATGGCAAGCACAAGAGCAAAAAGCGTGAGCAGGTTGATTGAAAAGCCTATCAGCGACATTACGGCAAACGTGCCGATGATGGAAACGAAGATGGATATCGTGGGAATGAGCGTGGACTTGATGTCCTGCAGGAACACATACACCACCACGATAACCAAAAGTATCGCCTCGATAAGCGTCCGAATGACAGAGTTTATGGAGGCATACAGGAATTTGTTGGTGTCAGTAAGCACTACAAACTCCGCACCCTCTGGCAAGTCGCGTTCTATCTCGCTGAGAACCTCATGAATCTCATTGATAGTGCTCGAAGCGTTGGAACCTGTCTTCTGGTTTATGAGCATGATGGCAGCCGGATGTCCGTTCACCTCGGTGGAGTAGTTGTAATATTCGTCGCCCAGTTCCACGTCGGCGACATCCTTCAGCCGCAGCACGTCGCCGCCGGGCAGGGACTTGACGACCAGCTCGCCGAACTCTTCCGCCGTGGAAAGGCGGCCGCGATACTTCATCGTGTATTCATTGGCTGTAGGATGGTTAGCACCGAACGAACCGGTTGCCGCCTCGATGTTCTGTTTTGCCAGCACGGAGGATATGTCATCGGGAATCAGTCCGTATTGCGCCATCTTGTCGGGGCGCAGCCAAAGGCGCATGCTGTAGTTGGAGCCGAACAGTTGCGTTTTTCCTACACCACCGATACGCTTCAGCTTCGGCTCCACGTTAATCTTCACGTAATTGTTGAGGAACGTTTGGTCGAAACTGTTGTCGGGAGAGTATAATGCGAATGTCAGCAGCTCAGCATTCTGCTGCTTCTCGGTGGTGACACCGGTCTTGGTCGTCTCTGCCGGAAGCTGGCTCAGCACGCCATTGACACGGTTCTGCACATTGACTGCCGCCATGTCGGCATTGGCACCCTGCTTGAAATAGATGTTGATGGAAGCATCGCCTGTGTTGGATGCCGTAGAGGTCATATAGGTCATGTCCTCCACGCCGTTGATGGCCTCTTCCAAAGGAACGATTACAGCCTTCTGCACCGTCTCGGCATTGGCACCGGGATAGGTGGCGAACACGTTGATAGTCGGAGGCGCAATGTCGGGATATTGCTCCACGGGGAGGGTTTTCATGGCGATAACGCCCATCAGGACTATCACCACGGAGATAACGCCCGAAAACACCGGGCGGTCTATGAAGAAGCGCAGATTCATGGTTTTGTGGTTTTAGGTGTGACAATCATTCCTTCCTTTACCTGCCCCACGCCTTCGGCTATGATGGTGTCTCCGACGGACAATCCTTGCTTTACAACGAAGTGGTTGCCGTCGTTCAGACGGTCCACGGTCAGGTAGGCGGCTTCGGCCTTTCCATTCTTAAGGCGGTAGGCAATAATCTTGTCTTGCAATTCCACGGTGGCGGTCATGGGAATCAGAATAGCATCCGTATTCAGTCCTTGCAGGATGACGTTGCCGATGGTTCCGCTCAACAGTTCACGGTCGGGATTTGGGAACAGGGCTTTTATCTGCACAGCTCCCGTGGTGGAGTTCACCACGCCGCTGACGGTCGCTATCCGTCCATTCTTATTATATAGTGTGCCGTCGTTCAGTTGCAGGCTGACTTCCGGCATCCGCGAAATCATCTTGTCGATAGAGCCGTACCGTGCTCTGAGCTGGCGCAGCTTATTCTCGGAAATGGAGAAATAGACGTACATATCCGAATTGTCTGACACCACCGTGAACGGCTGTGCCATGCTTGGACTGACCAATGCACCGATGCGGTAAGGCAGCGTGCCCACCACTCCGTCGCTCGGACTTTTTATCTCGGTATAGGAAAGGTTATTGCGGGCATCCGTCTCCTGTGCTTTTGCCTGTTCGAGCTCGGCAAGCGACACCGCCAGTTGGTTCCGGGCGAGAGAGAGGTCGTATTCGGATATGACCTTTTCGTCAAACAATGCCTGTTTGCCTTGCAGTTCAATCCGTGCCGTTTCCATTTTCGCCTTCGCCGCGCTGACGTTTGCCTGTGCCGTGCGCAATGCCGCCCAGTAAGGCACCTGGTCTATGACAGCCAGCACCTGCCCGATTCTTACACGTTCGCCTTCTTTCACACACAGTCGGGTGATGCGCCCCGACACCTGTGGCATGATGTCCACATCCTCCCGCCCACGAATGGAGGCAGAATAGGTTTCGGGGAAATCCACCGACCGGGAAGATACCACCATGACGGGCAGTGCCTGTCCTGTTTCTTGTTCTTTCTGTTCTTGTTTGCAGGCTGTCAGTGAAGCAGCCAGTAGGGTCGTTGCCGTGATACCGGCAATCCATGTTCGTCTATTCTTCATCTGTTCTTATTGCTTTTTTCCATTATGTCCGTCCATTTGCTTCTCGCATGTCCATTCTTTCTTCAATATCGCATAGATGCAGGTGTCCTCATACCGTGGTGCCCCATCAGGATCACATACAAACGATATGAACTCTTTCATACATCCCTCATACCTCATTCCAAGGCGTTTGCACAACCTTTTCGACCGCAGGTTGTCGTCCTCCACAAATCCGTAAACACGCCGTGCACAGGCATCACGAAAGAGGTAGTCCAGAAATTCCGTTGTTGCCTCGTATGCCAGTCCTTTACCCTCAAAGCATTGGTTGAAATGCCAGCCCACACTGAATGTGTCGGTATATTCACGCAAGGCGAAAACATCACCGATGATGAAATCGTTTTCCTTCAGACATACGGCATAACGCAACATGTCCTTGGGAGTGTTGGCCATATAGGCAAGTGCAGCCTCTTCGGAGCAGAGACACTCGTCCATGAAGCAATTGACGCGCGGATGGGAGAGGTATTCCAATAAGCCTGCAGCATCCTTCTCCCGAAAGTCCCTGATTATAATATTTCCTGTCTCTATGACCATATAACAATTTTAGGGTACATAATTAATTCAACTCGTATTTTGGTGATGCAAAATTACTTCTCTGAATTTAACTGCAACAGAACGATTGAACTGAAGCGGAAAAATTGGCTTCTGAACCGCCTAAATAAGCAATTCAAATTTTTAATCAAAAAATTCCCCGAAAAACAATTCTAAGCGAACAGAGTGAATATCGATGAATACATCATTGTAATACACATATTGCTTCAACATTCATTTTATCCGTTTCAACCGCTATTTTATCTGTTTCAGTGGCTTTATCCTGCTAAATGAAGGAATTAAGTCTTATTTTTGCAAAAGATGAAGTAATTTTGCATCCGATATGACAAAAGAAAACAAAACAATAATGAACTGGCAGAACGGAATCCTGCTATCGGCCGTGTCATGGGCCATATATATCATCTTCTGGCTGGTGCTTGATGATGATACTGCCCGACTGTTGCCGGAAATGACGGTGACGGACTATCTCATCGACTTCCTGCTGTGTGTGCTTTTTACATACATTTCGCTGGGATTCTGTTATATAGTATTCAAAACCCTGCCATTCAAAGCTTCCTATATCAGAGTTGTCATGTATGCCTCATGTCTCCTGATAATCAATAATCTGGTGGCTTTCGGCATGACATCACTGCTTAACCTCCTGTGGGATGAAACGGAATATGGACTTGTTGAAGAACTTATCAATATGAAAGGCGCATATACTTTCGCCATGGTATCAACATTCATATCAAGCATTTATGCAAACACATTCTATCTTCAGTCTTACATCAAGACTCGCGATGAAAAACAGGCACTTGAAATGGCACTGATGAAAGAAAAGGAAATCGCATTGCAGTCACAACTAAATTCCCTGAAACTGCAAATCAATCCGCACTTCATGTTCAACAACTTCAACAATCTGCTGGAATTGATAGAGGAAGATACAAAACTCGCAGGTAAGTTTCTGAGCAATCTGTCTAAGGTTTACCGATATATCATTGCCAATTTGGACAGAGACCTGATTCCCTTAGCAGACGAAATCAAATTTCTCGATTCGTACCTATACTTGATGAAGATGCGCCATTCCGATGGTGTCGTAGTGAATATTACCCCAGAGGTCAGAGGGTGCCAAGGATTTATACCTCCTGCCGTATTGCAGCTTCTTGTGGAGAATGCAATAAAACATAACAGTTTTTCAAGGGAGCATCCACTGTTTATTTCAATCTCGTTTTCGGACGACTACATCACGGTGCGCAACCTCAAATCGCCCATGCTGACGGAAGTTGTGGGTGCTGGCTTGGGACTTAAAAACATTATGGAACGTTACGCCTTACTCTGCAACAAAGAAATCAAAATAGACAATGCCGAGAACTACTATTCGGTGAGTCTGCCCATCATTAAAAACATCTTGATACATGAAAATACTTATTCTTGAAGACGAACAGCGAAATGCCGCACGCCTGATAAGATTGTTGAACGATATTGACGCAACATGGCGCACCTGCAAAAACCTGTGTTTT
>JAXJBE010000083.1:0-5696 GCA_036303125.1 Bacteroidaceae bacterium | reverse complement strand
TCATTGCAATGGATGATGTCTTTCTTGATGCCGAGTTTGTTGAGTGTGAGCACACCACCGATGCCAAGGAGTATCTCCTGCTTGATACGGTTTTCCCAGTCACCGCCATAGAGAGCATGGGTGATAGAGCGGTCAAACTCTGAGTTCATGTCGTTGTCTGTGTCAAGGAGATAAAGCTTGACACGACCAACGTTAACGCGCCATACGAGAGCGTGAACTGTATAGTTGTTATATGGTACATCAACTACAACCTGATTGCCGTTCTCATCGAGCTCACGCTCAATTGGGAGAGTTGGGAACACCTGAGCCTCGTAGTTGGCAACCTGCTGTCCCTCCATAGAGAGGGTCTGCGTGAAGTAGCCGTAGCGATAGAGGAAACCGACAGCGCAGAAGTCGATGTTGGAGTCGGATGCCTCCTTGACATAGTCGCCAGCAAGGATTCCGAGACCACCTGAGTAAATTTTGAGCACATGGCTAAGACCATACTCCATGCAGAGATAAGCGACAGATGGACGGGTCTTGTCTGGCTCAACATCCATATATGCGCGGAACTCCTTATAAATCTTGTTGATGCGGTCAACAATCTTCTTGTCGGCAGCCAGAGCTTCAAGCTTTTCATAGTTCATGCGACTTAGATAGAGCACTGGATTCTGCTGCACATCGTGCCAGAGCTGTGGATCCATATCATGGAAGAGATGACCGACTTCGTTGTTCCATGACCACCACATGTTGTGAGCGATTTCATTCAGCGGCTCAAGAGCAGCTGGAACTGATGATCTTACGCTAATCTCACGCCAGTTAGGCATGTTAGCGTTGCTTGCCTTTATTCTCATAAAAAAGTTAGTTATTGAATTTTAGAGGTTATTGATTCTATTTTCAGATTATCTACTGCATACGCGCATCTCTCTTGGCGAGGGCTATGCCGTATGCTTCGTAATAGTATTTGATGAAGTGCTTCCACAGAGCCTTTTCTGCAATGCTGGCCGCATTGCGACGCACGACTGTAAGCTGTTTCTTGTCAAATTTTGAGAACTTGATGATGGTCTCGCAAATGGCATCACTGACTTCGTTGAAGTTGTAGTCAGAGCGATGCACTGTCTTGACTCCGTCTTCTATCTCGCTCTGCCCTCCTTTGAGGTCATTGGCCCATAGACCGAAGCCTGCGAGATCTGTAGTAATGCAAGGCACATGGAAAGCGACAGACTCAGTTGGAGTATAGCCCCATGGCTCATAGTACGATGGAAAGACTGTGATGTCCATGCCGATGAGCAGGTCGTAATAACTCATGTCGAAGATTCCATCATTTCCGTCAAGATAACATGGCACAAAGATGACCTTCACCTTGTCCTGTGGACGGTTGTGCATGTCAAGCCAGCTCATTTGGCCGAGTACTTTATCGCCATCGTGCTCGTGAAGCACATGAGTGATGCGAGGTTCGCTGAGAGCCTGGCCATTGGCTCCATTGCCTTTGAGAGCATTCTTGAGGTCTTCACGTGCCTCCTTCATCCAGGCTGGCACCATGACGAAGGCGAGCACATCTCTGCCGAGGGCTTCGCTCCAGCGAAGGCGGTTCAAACTGTCGACGAAGACATTGATGCCCTTGTTGAGATACTCGTAGCGGCCGCCTGTGCTGACGATGAGCGTGTCGTCGCCAAGGTTTGTGCCCATGAGCGTGTTGGCCACCTTGAGCAGACGTGTGCGTGCCGCTTTGCGAACCGCATTGAATTTCGCCGCAGGTGAAGGAACAAAATCATCCTCAAAACCGTTCATCAAGATGACATCTGCTGGTTTATCAAGGAGAGCTGCGCACTCACGCCCAGTGATGTCGCTTACTGTAGTAAAACAGTCAACGTTCCATGCAGCCTGTTTCTCCACACTATGTTTGGCCTGCACATTCAGCTCTGCGGCCATCTGGTCGCCGTTGTACTGGTCAAGGTAATCATAGAGAGGTTTGTTGTTGCCAGCTATAGAACGTCCTATTGTTGTTGCGTGAGTGGTGAAGAGTGTCGCCACCTCAGGCACATATTTATTTATATAAAGAGCGGCGAGGCATGTCTGCCACTCATGAGCTTGGAAGACCACATTGTCAGCCGCTGTCAGGCCAAAGAACTTGTAGTAGCTTTCCACCACCTTGCCTGCAGCCCATGAGAAAACGAGACTCTCGTCATAGTCGCCGTAAGCATGGAGCGAGTCTACACGATAGTTCTCCCATGCCCATGCGAAAATATCATTCTTTTGCCCCCAAAAAGGCTTGAAATCCACCAGGTTGGCTATAGGTTCGCCTGGTATCTGCCAACGGCCGACACGCAACGACAGACCGTCATTTTCCAACGCACTCTTCCTCCACTTCGACAGAAGGGTCTTGCTTTCCTTAAATAAGGGATTCTTCTTCTCTGCCCAGAAATCTGGCCCGACAAAAAGGACCTTGTCAGTCAACTTGTCCTGCAAAGTCTTCGCACGAGTGGAGAGAACGGTATAGATGCCGCCCACTTTGTTGCAGACTTCCCAACTTGACTCAAAAATGTATCCAGGTTCTTTAATCTTTTTTGCCATATATGAAAGTAAAATTTTCCCAAAAATATCTTGTTGGGCGCAAAGTTACGGATTTATTCTGAAATACACACTTTAATTAAGAAAAAAATGTCCTTTAAATAACTCTTTTAGTTCCAAACATATATTTTTTGCAAATGACGAATGACAGTTCCGTTTCCATAGACACATTTCAGCCTTTTACAGGAAACATAAAGGGATATTAGTGAATCAATTGAAGCCTTGCTGAATGGGAGCAGCTGGCTGTCCCATCCCTCACGGGCAAACCTGTGCAGGTGCCTTCAGCGCGTCAACACAGCAGAGAGACATTAAGTCTGCCCCGCTCCACCAAGGAACCCACACCATCCTGCGCATATCAACATTATGCTCCAGCGAGCAACGTTTATCAATGATTCTCGCGTGTCACCTCATATAAAAGCAGCTTTTTTTCAAAAAAAACATATCCAAGCCGCGCCCTTCCAATATTTTTTTGTAATTTTGCATGATTTTGTGTCAGCTTCCCCATACGGGGAGCAATGGGCATGCCTTTACCTAACTATTTACAGACACCGCCAGCAGTTAAAGCCCACACGCTATCACACAACGGAAATAAAATAATAACTAAAATAAAATCAAAACAAATGGCAGCAATTCAAAAAATCAGAAGCAAGGGCGTACTCCTTGTTTCCATCATCGCCCTGGCGCTCTTCCTCTTTGTCGCCGGCGACCTATTCAGAGGCCTCGAAAGCCTCTTCCGCAGCTCCAGCATGCAGGTTGGAGAAGTAAACGGCACTTCTGTCGACATACAGGAGTACCAGAAGATGGTAGACGACTTCCAGACATACTACGAAGTTGCTACACAAAAGAGCTCGTTCAACGAAGAAGAGCTCAACCGCATCAAAGACGAAGCATGGCAGACATTCGTGCAGTCAGAACTCATCAAGAGCCAATGCGAAAGGCTCGGCCTCGCTGTGACAGAAGAAGAGATTTCGGAGGTCATCAGAAGCGGATACAGCCAGATGCTCCAGGTGCCAGTGTTCATGAACCAGCAGACAGGACGCTACGACTACTCCATGGTCAGCGGTTTTCTCACAGAATACCAGGCGGCAAAAAAAGCAGGCAACCAGTTACCAGACGCTTATGAGAAGATCTACAAATACTATCTCTTTGCACAGCGCCAGATTCATGACCAACTGCTCGCACAGAAGTTCCAGTTACTCCTCTCACAGAGCTTCCTCTCCAACCCCGTAGAAGCCCAGATGACCTACGATGGCAGAGCCGAGGAATCTGACATCATCCTCGCCGCCCTCCCTGTAACATCAGTCAAGGATGATGAAGTGACAGCCAGTGACGCTGACCTTCAGGATAAATACAACGAAGACAAGGAACAGTACAAACAGTTCGTTGAGACACGTGACCTCAAGGTGGTGGACATCCAAGTCGTAGCAAGCGACAAGGACAAGGCAGCCGCACTCGCAGAAATGCAGGACGCTGAAGGCAAGCTCATCACAGCCTCCACAAACACAGCAGCAGGCAACGTGATACGTCAGGCATCATCACTCATACCCTACGCTGACATATATAAGACAAAGTCAGCCTACCCATCAATGATAGCCTCTGTGCTCGATTCTGCATCTGTAGGCACTGTTTCACCAGCCAAGTATGACGCAATGACCAACACATACTTCACATACAAGGTGCTCGGCAAGACGACACAGCCAGACTCAGTGCTCTTCCGCCAGATAGGCGTCATAGGCAAAGACGAGGCTGACATAGCCAAAAAGGCAGACAGCATCATGACTGCTCTCAACTCAGGAGCAAACTTCAAGGACATAGCCAAGAAGTACGGCCAGCCAGGCGACTCTACATGGATTGCCTCATCACAGTTTGAGAACGCAAGTCTCGACGCAGACAATGCCAACTACATCTCTACCCTCTTCAGCATGACAGCTGGCAGCAACAAGAAACTCACGCTTGACAATGGCAACACCATCATCCTTCAGGTGGAAAAGACAGCTAACCCTGTCACAAAGTACAATGTCGCAGCAGTAGTCAAAGAACTTAAATTCTCTGACGAGACATACAACAACGAATTCAACAAGTTCTCTGCTTTCGTAGCAGAAAACAGAAGCCTTGAGCAGATTGAAGCCAACGCGCCAAAGAGTGGATACACGGTACGTCCCGTCAACGACCTCTCCACTGCATCACACAACATCGCAGGTATCCGCGCCACACGTGACGTCGTGAAGTGGGCCTTCGATGAAGCTAAGAAAGGCGACATCTCTCAGCTCTATGAGTGCGGCAGCAACGACCACCTCCTCCTCGCTGTCCTCACTGGCATCAACGAAAAGGGTTACCGCTCATTCGACAAGCTCAAGGAGTCAATCACAGAAGAAGTGAAGAACGAGAAGAAAATAGAGAAGCTGCTCGACATGGCCAAAAACGCTAAGAGCATTGCCGAGGCCAGCAAGATAAAGAACGCTGTAGTAGACACTATCAAGCATGTCTCTTTCTCCGTACCAACATTCGTCTCTTCAACAATGGCTTCCGAACCTATCATTGGTGCCATTACAGCCAAAACAGCCAAGGGCTCTTATGCAGGCCCTGTCAAAGGCAACAACGGTGTGTACATGCTCCAGATTATCGACAAGAAGAAGACAGCAGAGAAATTTGACAAAGCTGCAGAACAAAAGAGCGCAGCTCAGACCAACTTCCAGATTGCTTCCAATGCCATTATCAACGCTCTATATCTCAAGGCAGATGTGAAGGACAATCGCTACAAGTTCTTCTAAACTGAGATGCCGTAATAAACATACACATTATTTATATTATATAATGTCCCGATAGACATTCAAAAAATAAAAACAAAAAGGAGATGGCCTATTCATGCGCCATCTCCTTTTTTATTGCATCCATAGTTCATACGCTTATACTGGGTCAGTGGATGTCTCTTCTGGTTGGTGATGCATGAATAATCAAGTGCGTCCCGGATGACAAGATATGCATCCCGGATGGCAAGATATGCGTCCTGGATGACAAGATATGCATCCCGGATGGCAAGATATGCATTCCAAATGGTCAGCCTCATTAAAGATGGCAAGATGTCCCGGATGTTAACCCTGGAAGGGTTATTTACAGGGCAGGGTCTTTGACCCTGTCTATTCGTC
>JAXJBE010000082.1:0-25754 GCA_036303125.1 Bacteroidaceae bacterium | reverse complement strand
TGGTACTGCACCGCAATGCGGGAGAGTAGGTCGCCGCCTTCTTCAGCGAGGGGCACTCCAGGATAACTCCGGGAGTGCCCCTCAAACCTTTTTTGGGGGGATTGGGGCGGCGGTGATGGCCAGCCCTGTTTCAGAAGGCAAATCATGCATTCCAGATGACCAGCCCTGTATTCTGGATGGCCAGCCCTGTTCCAGAAGGCAAATCATGCATTCCGGATGGCCAGCCCTGAAAGGGCTATTTACAGGGCAGGGTCTCTGACCCTGTCTTTAGGTTGCATGCAGCGTGCCATGTATCTAACCCTGAAAGGGTTATTCAGCACGAGGCCCTTTGGCCCGAAGTGCCATTAGATAGAATTGATGCATCGCTTCAGCCAACCACATTTAAACACGCACCGCCAAACATGCAAACAACCCGACATACACTCCGCTTATATGCGTGTTATATTTGTGGAGGGGTGTGACCCTCCACGGAAATAACCCTTTCTTTGATACTCTGCTCGTTACATGCAACCCAAAGGTAGGGTCAGAGACCCTACCCTGTAAATAGTCCTTTCAGGACTGGCCATCTGGAGTGCACTTGGTTATCCAAGCCGCACCAACCGAAGGAGCAGCGAGAGCAGAGCCAAGCTTGCTTGAACTATGCCGAGTCGTGACTGAGGAAGACGAAGTCAACCGAAAATATCCGCTGCCCCTAGATACCTGCAGACCGCAACAGAAGAAAGAGAGCAGGCTGTTGACTATAAAAATGCAGGCTGAGCATATCACTCAGCCTGCAACTATAGTATCTTATACAAATAATCTTAATTCTACCTGATTACTTGAGTTCGATGATTGCACGACGGTTGAGGTTGTAAGGAGCAACATCGTTAACGCCACCAATACCACGAACCTGAATCTTTGAGCGGTCTACACCAAGGTTTACGAGTTCGTCTGCAACGGCCTGAGCACGAGACTCAGAAAGCTTCTGGTTGTAAGCAGAAGAACCTGTCTTGCTATCAGCAGCACCTGTTACGACAACCTTTGCGCCAGTGTTCTTAGCAGCAGTAGCGATAGACTCGATGTTGATAAGATCCTTCTTTGAGTTGAGCTTAGCAGAGTTGATGTTGAAGAACACTGATGTAGAACTGCTTGCAACAATCTTCTCAGCTACTGGAGCCTTTACAGAAGATGCCTTGGCGAGCTTGTCGCGAAGGTCAGCATTCTCAGCCTGCTCAGCCTTGAGCTGTGAACGAAGAGCTGCGAGCTTAGAGCATGCCTCTGCAGAGAGTGCCTCATAG
Source organism: Bacteroidaceae bacterium (assembly GCA_036303125.1). Taxonomy (GTDB): domain Bacteria; phylum Bacteroidota; class Bacteroidia; order Bacteroidales; family Bacteroidaceae; genus Minthosoma. Next base: position 24,477 of record JAXJBE010000082.1, on the reverse strand, counting down.
TCTTCAAGAGAAACAGCCTTTGACCAGCCTGACTTACCAAGGTTGAATGTAACACCGAGGTCTGCTGTTACGATACCGTTTGTAGAATTGTTTTTTGTGCTACCAGAATACTTATACCACCCAGTTGTAGTGACGTTGTAAGCACCTTCGAGATATACGCTGAGGAGCTTATTAATCTTCCATGAAGAGTGGATACCAGCACCGAGAACTGGAGCCTCATTTTTGTCACTACAACGGCGAACGATTCCCGCACGTGGGAAGACTGAGAGATTCCACACACGATCCTCATTATATCCGCAGATGATGTTGCTGAGATTGAACTGTGTGTCAAAGTAGAAGCCCCAAGAACCACCCTCATGGCAGTCTGGAACAACAGGAGCGAGGTGATCCTGATTGCGGAAAGCATGTGGGAACACATCATTCTCCCAATTTGCCTTCACACGAACACCGATGCCTGGAGTGAACCACTTACCTACAGCAAGGTCGAGACCGTAAGTACGGCCATCGTGCCACATGTCGCCGAGGAAGTTTGCCCCATAAGGATTCTGCACTGTCATGTCTACGCCAACCTGAATATACCAGTTTGACCAGAACGAATTGGTAGCAACGCCATACTTTGCAGTAGCAGGTGTCGCGAATTCATCGCACTGCGCATTTGCAGCTACAGTACCAAGACCTACAAAGGCCAAAGCCATCATAATCTTTTTCATAAATACACTTTTTTTAAAACGTTATTATTATAATTTTATTACTTTTCAAATTGGCATAAGGAACACTATACGCATCATCGGACTTTGGCTTTTATTCGTCCTTCTAATCGTAAGTATTGCTTAAAAACGATACAAAGGTACACATTTTCATTTATACACAATCAAAAATATCAAAAAAAAACAGGACTATGCATGTTTTTATTGTACAGAGACCCCTCTTTTAACTTTTTTTTATCTCTTTGTACACTCGAATTGGTATTCTTACAATAAATTCATCAATGTTTTGTTGTCAATCACTGTGTAAACCGCTTGTCCGTCAGGAGTGCGCGCTGGACTCTTTGTCAAAAACAAATCTTGCAGCAGCTGGTTCATCTCGGCAACTGACAGAATCTGTCCATAAGCTATAGATGATTTTTTTGCCATAGTGAGCGAGAGGGCTTCTTGCGCTTCCTTTCTCGCATTGCCCGCCTTGTTCATGGCAGAAGCCACCATATCATGCAACAGGGAATCCACATTAACTCCCTCTGTGCCCATAGGAATTCCGTTTACCGAATAAGAACAGCCCCCGAGGGAGGTCAATTCAAATCCAAGATGCTCAAGGTCTTCCATGATACTTTCCAGAGCTACACTTTCAGCCTTGTCAAATTGGACTATGATGGGGAACAATTCTTTCTGCGAGGGGCTGTTGCAGATGGAGATACTATGCATATTCTGTTCGTAGAGGACCCGAACATGCGCCCGGTGCTGATTGACGACCATTATACCAAGAGTTGAAGGCAACACAATGTACTTGCCTTGATATTGGAACTTGGGCACCGATATATCAAAAGGCATTGGTGCAATATTGTTTCCTGACTGTTCATTCCACAAAGAACCTTGCAGAGATGAAACGTCTGATGCTTGGCCAAGGGGCAAATCCGCATCCTTAAAGTCCAGTGAATCTTCTGTTGCACCGATATTGGAATCGAAATCCACCATTGTATTTAAAGCGGAAGCCTCCATTTCGCCAGGAACGTCTGCCGGAACACATCCTGAGGCACCATCGAATTTGGAATCCGTCAGGCCATCGCAAAGCTTTTCCCACCCCTTTGACGACAAACAGGTCTTATCGGAGGAAGAGGAGGAGAAAGGATTGTATGTTGGAGAAGAAAGTTTGGGCTGTTGCGGGAACGAGGTCACTGACCCTATAACAGGAATGTCAGGCTTGCCTTCCACATCGAAGTCTATCATCGGCACATTACAGAACTGTCCGATAGTTTCTCTGACAGCGGCTGACAGTACCTGCCATATTGGCTGTTCATTATCAAACTTTATCTCTGTTTTTGTCGGGTGCACATTAACATCAATAGACGAAGTCTCTACCGCAAAATAGATAAAGTATGGCACGTGTTCGCCTACGGGAATGATATTCTCGTAAGCCTTCATCACCGCACTGTGAAAATACGGATGACGCATATAACGGCCATTGACAAAGAAGTATTGGTGGGCACTCTTCTTTTTTGATGATTCAGGTTTGCCCACATAACCAGAAATGGTCACAAGGGAGGTCTCAACCTCCAATGGCAACAAGTCGGCATTGATTTTTTTGCCAAAAACATCAATAATGCGTTGTTTGAGAGAAGCCTTAGAAAGACGGAACATCTCCACTCCGTTGTTAAACAATGAGAATGACACATCGGGATGCACAAGCACGATGCGCTGGAAGTCGGCCACTACATTTGACAGTTCCGTCTGATTTGACTTTAAGAATTTGCGGCGGGCAGGCACATTGAAGAAAATGTTATTGACAGTGAAATTGCTGCCACACGGACACGCCACAGGTTCTTGCTTCTCAACTTTCGATCCTGCAAGCACAATCATTGTGCCAAGTTCATCATTATGTCTGCGCGTCTTCAATTCAACCTGTGCTACCGCCGCTATGCTGGCTAAGGCCTCGCCTCTGAACCCCATGGTAGTGAGATTGTACAAATCCGCAGCATTGCGTATTTTTGATGTGGCATGGCGTTCAAAAGCCAATCTGGCATCAGTCTCCGACATGCCTTGCCCATCATCAATAATCTGAACGCTCGACTTGCCGCCATCAACCACAAGCACTTGGATATTGCGCGCACCAGCATCGATGGAGTTTTCAACCATCTCCTTTATGATAGATGCAGGCCTCTGCACAACCTCGCCTGCCGCAATCTGGTTTGCCACAGAATCTGGCAAAAGATGAATGATATCGTCCAATGTTATACTATAATTATATATAATGTGTATATTCCTATTCAATAAACCCGAGTTTGAACAAAGGCATGCCACGCAATGGGACTCAACAGGCAAAACGTGTTGCGTGCATCAAAACAAAGTCCCCGTTGCGAGATACTTCATAAGGAGCAGCAACAATACGATGAGTGTGATGAGCACTCCGTATGAAACAGGCTTCTTACCACTTTCCTTGCGTCGTTTCACATGTTTAGTCGCTCCAACGAATTTTCCTCTGATATCTTCTGGAGTAAACTCTTTTGGAGGGAGCAGCCCCAATTCGCGTTTTGCGCGTTCATCTATTTCTTTCAGTTTCTCCTTTCGAGGATCGTAGTAAATATAATTATGATGGAAGCCACGAGGTTTCCTTACTGTAAACATTCCCATATATCTCTCTGTTTTTTAGGGGCGTTCAATAAATTAGTATTTATGTTTTATCAGGGTTTGTACTTTTGCTCGGCCGATTTTTGCCTCTCACCTACTTGATGTCTTCAAGTTTCTGCCTTGGCACAAACTTTCGTTCCGTTTTCTTAAGTTCCTGATCTTTGTTCTTCGCTCTCCATCCAAAAATGTCATCTTTGTTCATCGGACGGATGTAGTCAAACCATGCGAAACCCGCAAGATACCTCTTGTCACTTGGTATGGCAAAGGGAGGATACATCGTCCCCTGGGGAGTCTGCATCCATATCATATCCACCTTTTTGTCTTTCATATAGACGTTCATCTCAGGTGTCTCGGTATAGTTCATGCCTATGCGTGTCCCGTCAGACTCGTCCATGAAATAGCACACATACACATTCCCCTTTGCATTATTGCGATGGATCACCCCGTCTTTGAAATAACAGAACATCTCTTTGGAAGACACCTGATTGTAAGACACTGAGTCAATCTCCTCTATTGTCATGGCCTGATTGATGATATGTATCCAGGAGATGGTGCTATCATTATTGTAAATGCGGATTTCCTCTCCAAAGACTTGCTGGGCTTCATTCCACAGTATGGGCTGCCCATACATGTATGTGCATGAGTCTATCTCATGGGAAACAAGGGAGTCACACACACCTTGAAAGTCTCGACGATACATTCTTACCTTATGGTAAGCAAAGAGGTCACGGTAGACAGAGTCTGTCTTTTGGTTATATGTCACCATCTTGAGGGTGTCTGCGTGGACATATAATGTGTCTGGACCTGAGAACTCGTAGCAGACAGCACTGTCTGTAGCTAAAGCTATGCCTGTATTTTCTTCATAGCGACAATAGTCACCAGTAAGCATACATTGGTTCTCAACATCCGTAAGCACAACATTGCCAAAAGCTTCACTGATGCCAGACTCATCATCGCAATACAGGCTATCCCCTACAACATCTCGCATATCCTTGTATATGTGAGAACGATCCATGAGGGAAGCCTCTCTCGTCTGCGTGTTATAGTCGCCTCGCAAAGCATATACGAAAGTGCTGTCAGACGAAATTATATTAGTCTCTGAAACGATGCGTGCCACCTTTGTATCAGAGTAATAGAACAGTTCATTAGTTTTTAAATTAAACTTCGGGTTAACGAGTATAACATTGTCCTTGAAGATCGCCTCTGACATTGAAGGTGTATATTGTCCATAGTCAGAGTCGAGCACGTTATCCTCATCATAGAGCACACCGTGTTGCGGATAGAAGCCAACACCTTCTAAACGGTCATAATCTATGACGCTGGTCACAAGTTTGGTCTTCTTATGAGTGAGGACAGCATTTCCCATAGCATGCGCCTGCAACATTGGGCCATCATAAAGGAGAGTGTCGCTGGTTAGCGTCAACGTGTCCCCCTGCACCATCTTGACATTCCCGTATGCATGGAATGTGTTTTCATCCTTATAATACCGCGCGCTGTCACAGTCAAGATACATGCCGTCATGATATAGCTTGACATGCCCAACCAGAACATCAGCACGCACATCGTAACTGTTCTTGTAGAGCACATCGCTATGCAGGAGTTTTATCTCTTCGCTCGACTTCTTTCTCGCATTCGTATCATCTGGCTTACCAGCACAAAGCAGACAGAAACTGATTGCACAAAGGAATCCCGCAACAATCTTCAATGCTGCATTGTTGTACCCCTTCATTCTTGATTGTTTTTAATCCATCCCGGATACTTAAACTCGCAATTGACCCAATCCTCATTGATATGAATATATGTGGTTTTCTGCTTCTCGCGTATCCAGTTTTCAATCTTCTCTTGACGCAATTTCTCAAGAACAACAGTTTGAAGTTCCTGATAATCATCCACCATTGTTGCCCTGTGGCCATTAGTGCGGCTTTTAAGCTTTACTATAGCCACAACCTCCTTGCCTTTGGTGTCAACCATGATGAAGGGAGCCGAAATCTCGCCAACCTTCATCCCTGCAACTGCGCGTGCCACTTCCACTGGCAAATTTTTCATCTCAATCTTTGACGTGCTTTCATTTTTGTCGAAAAGGAGTCCGTAGTTATTGCGAGTGTCCTTGTCGTACGATACCAAATGGACACACTCATCAAAAGTATAGAGTCCCTTGTCTATCTCAGCACGGATGGAATCAAGATCATTGATGCATTGCTGAAGCGAGTCAATGGCCACGCGAGGCTTGCGCAATATGTGACGGCAGTTGACGAGGTCTCCTCGCTTCTCTATCAACTGGATGATATGGAATCCAAATTCAGACTCCACTATCTTTGAGACAGCCTTGGGATCGGTCAGATTAAAGGCCACATTGGCAAACTCGGGCACAAAGGAGGTACGGCTCGAAAAGCCCAGTTCGCCGCCATTGACGGCTGAACCTTTGTCTTCTGAGTAGAGCAGAGCAAGCGTAGAGAACTGCGCTGTCCCGTTGTTCACTTTTTCTGTATAGTCACGCAGTTCATTTTTAACTCGATCAATCTCCTCCTGTGCGATACGTGGATTGCGTGTGATAATCTGGCATTCGACCTTGGTCGGCACAAAGGGGATGCTGTCCTCTGGCAACTCCTTGAAATAACGTCTCACCTGAGCAGGCGTAACTTTGATGCCACCCACCAGTTCCCTTTGCACATCATCCACAATCATCCGGTCGCGATAGTTGGCAAACATTGTCTCACGAATCTGAGACACAGTCTTGCCTGCATACTCCTCCAGCTTTTCTCTGGAACCGGCTTGCATTATCATGCCTTGAAGTTCCATGTCCACACGACTGAACACATCTGCATCAGACACTTCAACAGAGTCTATGGCAGCTTGTGTCAAAAAGAGTTTCTGCACAGCAAGCTGCTCTGGAATGACACAATACGGGTCACCTTCCAAACGCATGCCCTGCTGCTGGGCTTCAATACGGAAAGATTCGACATCAGACTTGAGGATTGCTTCGTCTCCGACAACCCACACCACTTCGTCTATGATGTTACCTCGTCCCTGAGCTATTGCGAACGCTGTAGTAAGAAGCAAGACAAAAGATATTACTATACGATTGAACGTCATATCAAAAAATACTCTAATTTATATATACTCTAAACTAATGTTTATTTACAGTTTTAACGACTTCCTCATTCACTTGAACATCATATTTCTTGCGAAGCATTTCTACCCATTCCTGTTCAAGGGCATCCTGATAATCGTTCACGACCTGGCCTTTTACATCCTTGTACGTGCGAGGTTTCTTCAGTTTCTTGCCGAAGGCGGCACAAACCGGAAATCCGTTCATTGGCTCGACCTCTCCTTTTTTCTTGAAGACAATATTGTCTGCATATTTGTTGTCACCAGGTTTAAAGAGACCCTTTGTTATGCGCACAAGCTTGACAGAATCCGTGTTGAAAGCATCCACCAGAGTCTTGGCATAATCTTCTTCCGCAATGCCTTTTATAAGTTTTTTCGCTTTAGCTACAGTCTCTGCATCCTTTGCGTGTAAGATGATGCCACTGAAACGAGGTTCATCCCACACATACTTCTTCTTGTTAGCATTGAAGAAGGCTTCCTGGCCAGCCTCATCCTGCTGAGCCTTGTCCCATACATCCTTCTTGGACACTTCATACATCAAAGTCCCGTCTTGGTATTCCATGGCAAGATACCTTTGATCGGCATTCCTCTCCATGATGTCACGAAGCAAAACCTCAATGATTTCCTTTCTCTCCATTCCTTTGTCCTGCGCAAGCGAGTCGATATAAGCATTTGCGGAAGCTTCCTTGACACCCCTCTGATCTAAAAATTTCAAGATGCTCTCCCTATGAAATTCGTAAGGTTCAAAAGGATGACGGTCAGTCATGTAAATAATATGATAACCAACCGTGGATTTGAATGGCTTAGACATCTGACCGGGTTGCAACTGATAGGCCGCTACTTCAAAGTCCGGTATCATCATACCCTTGCCAAATTGACCCAAAGCACCTCCTCTTTGAGAACTTCCCTTATCGTCACTGCAAGCCTTTGCCACATCAGCAAAACGGGCAGGTAGCTGATCGGCTGGCACATCCTTCAATATATTGTAGATTGAGTCTATCCTGTTGCGCCCTGCTGCTATCTGTTCTGCTGTTGCATCTTGTCGCAAAAGGACAAGTATGTGGCTTGCCACAAGCAGGTCTTGGCCTGCAAAACGGGCTGCTGTGTTTTCATAAGTACGCCGTGCCTCCCTCTCGATATAGGCAGAGTCCACAATGGTAGGTATGACAAACTGCTCCTTGTACCCATCCAGTTCCTTTCTTACCGAAGATATAGTGTCTATGCCTTGACTCACAGCCTCTGTCACTTTCAGTTTGAAGTTGACAAACAATGGGACATAGTCTTCAACAGTTTTCTTGTCAAGAACGCCATCTGAATTATTCTTATTATAGGAATATTCAAACTCGCTGCGCTTCACCTGCACACCATTGACTGTCATTATGACTGGATCCTCACTTTGTGCCAACATGGATATGCTCATACAAAGAGCGGCCACAAACAACGATATTTTCTTCATGATTATGTTACATCAATATTAAAGAGTTAAATGTATGCTCCATAGAGAAGGTATATGGTTTGCAAAGTTACAAAAAACAAATGAAAAAGCGATTGCCATAAATGTGGCAATCGCTTATATAATAGTTTTTTAACAGTTACATCGGGCTTTTTCACTGAGGGCGACTATAATTAGGAGCCTCGCTTGTGATAATAACTTCATGTGGATGGCTCTCAAGAACACCTGCATTTGTAATGCGAGTGAACTTCGCTTCATGCAACTCTTCTATATTAGCTGCGCCACAATATCCCATGCCAGAGCGGAGACCGCCAACAAGCTGATAAATGACCTCCTGCACTGTACCCTTGTATGGCACACGACCTGCTATACCTTCCGGCACAAGCTTCTTCGTCTCAACCACACCGCTCTGGAAATAGCGATCCTTTGAGCCATTCTCCATCGCTTCAAGAGAGCCCATGCCTCTATAGCTTTTAAACTTACGTCCGTTGAAAAGAATAGTCTCACCTGGCGCCTCTTCGGTTCCTGCGACCAGCGAACCTATCATAACAGCATATCCACCTGCGGCAAGAGCTTTCACGATGTCGCCTGAATAACGAAGTCCTCCATCTGCGATAAGAGGCACACCTGTACCTTCGAGAGCCTTTGCGACATCATATACGGCACTGAGCTGCGGCACACCAACACCTGCCACAACACGCGTTGTGCATATCGAACCTGGGCCTATTCCGACCTTGACAGCATCAGCACCAGCCTCGACAAGAGCCTTGGCTGCAGCACCAGTGGCGATGTTTCCAACAACGATGTCAACATCAGGAAAGGCCTTCTTTGCCTCACGCACTTTGTCAATGACGCTCTTCGAATGTCCATGCGCCGTATCAATGATGACCGCATCCACTCCTGCCTTTACAAGCGCTTCTATACGCTGGAATGTGTCTGCCGTGACACCCACTCCTGCGGCTACACGAAGACGCCCTTTTGAGTCCTTGCATGCCATAGGCTTGTCTTTTGCCTTAGTGATGTCCTTGTATGTGATAAGTCCTATGAGTTTGTAGTCATTGTCAACAACAGGAAGCTTCTCAATCTTATGTTCCAGCAAAATCTTCGAAGCGCTATCAAGGTCTGCCTGCTGGTGAGTCACCACAAGGTTATCTTTTGTCATGACCTCATCAATCTTGCGAGAGAAATCAGTCTGGAATCTAAGGTCACGATTTGTGACTATACCCACAAGCGTATTTACGTCATCCACTACAGGTATACCTCCTATATGATACTCAGCCATGATGTCAAGGGCATCCTTAACTGTAGATCCGCGCTTGATTGTCACAGGGTCATAAATCATGCCGTTTTCTGCTCTCTTCACGATAGCGACCTGCCTTGCCTGCTCCTCTATCGACATGTTTTTGTGGATCACACCTATACCGCCTTCACGTGCTATTGCGATAGCCATAGGAGCTTCAGTGACTGTATCCATAGCAGCGGTCACGAACGGAATCTTCAGATCGATGTTTCTTGAGAATTTTGTACTGAGTGAAACCTCACGAGGAAGAACTTCTGAATATGCTGGCACAAGCAGCACATCATCAAACGTCAGTCCTTCCATTACTACTTTATCTGCAATAAATGATGACATAATGATTTGATTTTATTGCATGCAAAGGTACGACTTTTTTCTTGAAGTAGAAATAACACAGATGGAATAATTCACGCAGGCCATGAAAAAAAGTGGTACCGTGCGTTCAAAACGCTCTCCCGACACCACCTTTGCGACGTTATCACAACATTGAAAGAGATGCCTGTCAATTGGCCATCTCGCTAATGAACTTTATCCTCACGAGGCGCACGTCCTCTTCATAGATATCGCCGTCCAAATTATCCAACGCAACATCTATAGCGTCCGTTGTGCTGTGTTTGAAATAGTCATATATCTCCCTCACCACATCCTCATCGATGTCAAGTTCGTCAAAGTAATAATCAATATTGAGCTTTGTGCCACTATATACGATTGCCTCCATCTCATCGAGCAATTCGTCGAAATCAAGACCATTAGCTTTAGCTATGTCTTCGAGGCTGACCTTACGGTCTATCGCTTGAATAATCTTAACTTTCACTTTTGATTTATTTGCAACGGTTCTTACTCGCATATCTGTAGGACGGACTATACCATTATCCTCGCAATATTGCTTGATAAGTTTACAGAATTCCGTACCGTATCGTTTAGCCTTTCCCGCTCCCACACCTGAGATATTCTGCAATTCTTCTCCATCTACAGGATAGAGTGTCGCCATGGCTATAAGAGATGTGTCTTGGAAGATGACATACGGAGGGACATCATGCTTTAGAGACAATTTCTTGCGAAGCTCAAGCAACATTTGATACAACTGCTCATCAAGCGCCTCAGCCACTCCATTATCCTCCTCAGCACCTCTTTCTTCGTCAAAGTCACAATTCTTCTGAACCATAAACGGCACAGGCTTTTTCAAAAACCTATTTCCCGCTTTTGTAACTTTCAACACACCGTAAGCTTCCACCTCCTTCTCCAGATACCCATCAAGGCATGCTTGTATAAATACAGACTCCCAAAGAGCCGCGTCCACATCCGCACCAGCGCCAAACTGTTCCAGCTTATCGTGTCCATGACTATGAATCTCATCATTATCCTCGCCAAGGAGAACACTAATGACATATCCAGACCTAAACCTTTCCTTTACAGCAATCACAGTCTGAAGAGCCAGCACAAGGTTCTCCTTCTCGTCCGTCTTAACCTTTGGATGGAGGCAGTTGTCGCAATTTCCGCAATTGTCCTCAGAATAGGTCTCTCCAAAATAGTGGAGCAGCATCTTACGGCGACAAACAGAGGACTCGCAATAAGCGGCTGTCTCACTAAGCAAATGATTGCCGATATCCTTTTCAGCCGGAGTCTTGTCTTTCATGAACTTTTCCAATTTCTCCAGATCCTTATGGCAATAGTAAGCGATGCACTTACCCTCTCCGCCATCTCGACCCGCACGGCCTGTCTCCTGATAGTAACCCTCAAGACTCTTCGGTATATCGTAATGTATAACATACCTCACATCAGGCTTATCTATGCCCATGCCAAATGCTATGGTTGCCACAATGACATCCAATCTCTCCATGATAAACGCATCTTGCGTCTCTGTCCTGTCCTTGGAATCCATGCCAGCATGGTATGCTGCCGCTTTTATGTTGTTTGCCCTAAGCACTTCTGCAAGATCCTCAACCTTCTTGCGGCTCAAGCAATAGATGATGCCGCTCTTGCCAGCATTCTGCTTAATGAACTTAATGATATCCTTCTCAACACCTTGCGTCTTCTGCTTCACCTCATAATAAAGATTTGGCCTATTGAAAGAAGACTTATACTCTGAAGCGTCAAGGATGCCCAAGTTTCTTTTTATATCCAGTCTAACCTTGTCGGTTGCAGTTGCAGTAAGTGCTATTACAGGGGCATCATAAATCTGCTTTGCGGCCTCGCGTATGTCGTCATCCTTAGGGATATCAGGCAAAGCCGCTACAGAAGGCTCACTGATGACAGGTCTGCGGATTGCGTCATAGTCACGTCTCACAGACGGCAAAGCCGCTATAAGAGATTCCACGAATTTGGCATCAAGCCGCACGCATTTGTCTGACTTCTCTTTTATGAAATCATTCAGTCCGGAAAGAAATTTCAAGACATTACCCAAACCCTCCACGTGCTCAGTCAGCCAGTCCAGTTCCTTTTTATCCGCTCCTTCAGGATATTGTTTGTATTCCCTATTGAGAGTCTCCAGACGCTTCTTCTGTTCCCGATAGGTTTCCGTAAGCTCCTTAACCACCCGCATCTTATCGCGGGGCATAAAAAGCTCCACTACCGGAGCCAATGCTATCCAGTTGATGACAGGACGTATTTTCCTGTATTCAGGACGAAAATCATGTCCCCATTCAGAGATGCAATGCGCTTCATCAATAGCATAGAATGAGATATTAACCTGGCGCAAGAAATCAACGTTACTCTCCTTCGCAAGTGATTCGGGAGCGACATACAGCATTTTTGTCTTTCCTGCCATGATGTCAGACTTGACCATATCAATGTTTGACTTACTCAGCGAGGAGTTCATGAAATGCGCCACGCTATCCTCCTCGCTGATATGCTTAATCGCATCCACCTGATTCTTCATCAAGGCGATAAGAGGAGAAATAACTATGGCTGTACCCTCCATGAGCAAAGCCGGCAACTGATAGCATAGAGATTTACCTCCTCCTGTAGGCATGAGCACGAACGTGTCCTTACGCTCGAGGAGATTGCGTATTATCTTCTCTTGCTCACCTTTGAATGCGTCAAAGCCAAAATAATATTTCAGCGACTGCTGAAGTGATGCCGGATTATTCATTCAAATACAGATTGTCAAAAGGTTTTACATTTCTTTCATATATCACGTCTAACATGAAGCATTGGCACATCATGACCTTGGTTCCAGCGCCTGCTTCCCACTTGGCACAAAGGCTTAGAAGCATCGCATACCTTCATCATTCAGCACTGCTTTCTTTCAAAATGCCCATATTCGCTGCTTCGACTTGCTTCTTTGCAAAATCAAGGGTTATGGTCAATGTTTTCTCGTTCTTTGAAGGTGCCTCATACATAGGTTCCTTCATGATTGTCTCAACCAGCGACCTTAAGCCACGGGCACCAAGCCTAAACTCAACAGCTTTGTCCACAATGTAGTCAAGAACTTCATCTTCTATGACAAGCTTGATGCCATCAATTTCAAAAAGTCTCTTATATTGCTTGACGAGCGAGTTCTTTGGCTCTGTCAGGATAGAGCGCAATGCTGTCCTGTCCAATGGATTAAGGTGCGTCAACACTGGCAGACGACCAATGATTTCCGGAATGAGTCCAAATGACTTGAGATCCATCGGAGCTATATACTGCATCATGTTTCCCTTGTCAAGTCTGGATGCATTCTTAGATGCTTCAAAACCTACAACATGGGTGTTAAGGCGCTGGGCAATCCTTTTCTCTATTCCGTCAAATGCGCCGCCGCAAATAAAGAGTATCTGACGAGTGTCCACTGGTATATACTTCTGCTCGGGATGCTTTCGCCCTCCCTGAGGAGGAACATTGACAATGCTACCCTCCAGCAGTTTCAGCAATCCCTGCTGCACTCCTTCTCCCCCGACATCACGGGTGATGCTTGGATTATCACTTTTTCGGGCTATCTTATCTATCTCGTCAATAAAGACGATTCCTTTCTCCGCCTTCTTCACATCGCCGTCCGCAGCCTGGAGAAGACGGACAAGAAGGCTCTCCACATCTTCACCAACATAGCCCGCTTCTGTCAGCACGGTAGCGTCCACCATAGCGAAAGGCACCTTCAGAAGACGGGCGATAGTTCTGACCAAAAGGGTCTTACCCGTTCCTGTACTACCCACCATGACAATATTGGACTTTTCAAGCTCCACATCATCATCTGGATTCGTCCGCACATCTTTCAATCTCTTATAGTGATTATATACAGCCACTGACAAAGTCACCTTTGCGTCATCTTGTCCAATGACATATTTATCCAGATATTCCTTTATTTCTTTAGGTTTGGGGATATCTGTAAGGTCTATGGTGCCATTTGACACCATAGCCTCCTTGACGATTTGTCCCGCCCGTTCAATACAATCGCTGCAGATGTTACCATCCACACCGTAGACGAGGAAAGGGACATTGCGCTCATCGCGTCCGCAAAAAGAACATTTTACTATTTTTGCCACTTATCTATATATTATATATAATGTGTATCTACATGTTTATTGCTAAACAACAGGCTCTGCTTAATCTGCAATCTCACTAAGAGCATCATTTCCCCATCAGTACTCATTTATGCCCTCAATTACAGTCCACAAAAAGTCAGTCCTTCTTTCTCACAAGAATTTCATCTATCATGCCATACTCTTTAGCCTCTTCAGCTGTCATCCAGTAGTCACGATCGCTATCAGCCCACACCTTATCGTATGGCTGATGACTATGGTCGCTGATGATAGTATAGAGTTCTTTCTTGAGTTTCTGGATTTCGCGAGCTGTGATTTCGATGTCACTCGCTTGTCCTTGAGCCCCTCCCATAGGCTGGTGTATCATGATGCGGCTATGAGGAAGAGCACTTCTCTTGCCATCCTTTCCAGCCACAAGTAGAACCGCTGCCATGCTCGCAGCCATACCCGTGCATATTGTCTGCACGTCACTGCTTACAAACTGCATTGTGTCATATATGCCAAGCCCTGCATACACACTGCCACCAGGAGAGTTTATATAAATACTTATGTCCTTAGCATTGTCCACACTGTCAAGATACAGAAGCTGCGCTTGAAGCACGTTAGCTGTGTAGTCGTTAACTTCAGTTCCAAGGAAGATAATCCTGTCCATCATCAGACGTGAGAAGACATCAAGCTGTGTGACATTAAGCTGCCTCTCTTCAAGGATATAAGGGTTGAGGTAACCCGACTGTGCTTTTATCACATCATCGAAGACCATACCGTCTATGCCTCGATGCTTTGTTGCGAAACTCCTAAAATCTTTAATCATATACTTACTTCAATTAACTTATTTACAAACAAATATACTATCATATAGCGTTCATCCGCTTCAAAGGCCAATGTCACATGCTCTATGCCTTCGGCTCATCCAAACGCCAATCTCATGCAAAGTTATAAAAAAAGTGGTAAGAGCCAAAATTCTTACCACTTTTTTTTATATCTATATGTATAATTTATGCGTTTTATTCAAACATCTTATTAAACTCTTCCGTGCTGACAGTGCTCTCCTCAAGAGTGACAGCCTCCTTGATAGCACCACCAAGCTTAACCTCGATGCAACGGTCGATAAGATTGTCTACCGTCTCACGCTTCTTAAACATTTCCTTGGTAGCATTCTCAAGATACTCATCTGGAATGTTGAGCATGCCATACTGGGCGAACTGCATGCGAGTAACTTCCTTGGCCATCTCCTTTACATCATCGTCATCAACCTTTACGGAATAAATCTCAACGAGCTTCTCCTTGATGAGATGCCATGTGAGTTCCTCGATGCTCCTGTCATACTGCTCAGCAGCCTTCTCCTCTCCTGCCTTAGCAGCCAGAATCTTTCTGAGCTTCTCCTCTGGGAACTCAAGCTTGCCGACCTTCTCTGTCACATACTTGCGCACATCGAGAATGAACTTATAGTCAGAGTCCTTCTTGAACTGGTCAGAGACGAGAGCCTTGATTCGTGAGCGGAACTCGTCCTCTGTTGTAACCTCTCCACCAGGAAATACATTGTCAAAGAGTTCTTGATTCATAGCACCAAGAACAAAACGAGTTATTTCAGTAATCTGATAGCTGAACTCTCCCTTGTGGTTTGCCACATCTTCCTTTTCCACCTTGAGGAGTGAAGTCATCTCAGCCTCGTTGTTGTCGTAAGCCACAGAAGGATTGAACGTGATGACATCATTGACCTTGGCACCTTCGAAGAGCTTCTTCTGATCATCGTTCTTGAAATACTTTGGAAGGAGAACAGCATTCTCAACAGACACTGGATTCTCGACATTGAGCTCAGTTATAACACCCTTAACCATATCGTTGTCCTCGTAAGAGTCGACCTTCTCATAGCTGCCTCCACGCTGACGATACATGTTGATCTGATTCTCAACCATCTCGTCTGTAACCTCTACGTTATAGTAGTTGATTTTATCATCCTTAGAGAGTGACACTTCAAACTCTGGAGCGATAGCCAACTCGAACTTGAAAGTGAAAGACTCTCCCTCCACGAGGTTAACCTCATTGTTTTCCTCCGTTGGAAGAGGTTCACCGAGCATATTCACCTTGTTCTCACTGATATAGCTAAACAGGCCTTCCTGAAGAATCTTATTCACTTCCTCTGCCAAAATAGATACACCAAACTGCTTCTTCACAAGTCCTACTGGCACCATGCCTGGACGGAAACCTGGCATGTTAATCTTCTTCTTAGCCTCCTTAAGAGCCTTATTATACTTCTCTGTATAGTCAGCAGGCTCTACTACGGCTGTAATGACCGCATTGACCTTGTCAATGTTTTCTAATGAAATATTCATAACTTTATATTAGTAATTATTTTATTCATAAGTTAATCCACGCCATGACAGTAGTACAAAGCGTGGTCTAAACCAAAATCGGCTGCAAAGTTACAATTTTCCATCCGATTAACCAATTTTCGAGCCAAATAAATGTGGATTTTATGCGCACAGCATTCAAATAGCATGAAAAACGCCTCGCTTTAAGGATTAAAGACACATGAGCAGCAAACAGGACTCAACAAAGCCCACACTGGCATATTATCTCGCCATGCTATCTCATAAACGCAAAGAATCCAAGCTCATTGAGGAATACGATGATGATGCACACCGGAGCCACATACCGTATGACCAATTTGAACACAGGATACAGAGGACTCCTGATGCTCCCATTATTGGTCATTTCGTTCCTCACCACCTTCTCATCCACGACCCACCCCAAGAAGAGGCACATCAGCATACCGCCCAAAGGCATAATGAACTTTGCGACAAGATAGTCAAAGAAATCAAAGAAAGTCATGCCCATTATCGTCACATTCTGCCACTCACCAAAAGAGAGTGAGCAGAATGTACCCAAAATAAGGCAGACCAAACTGACTAAAATAGCAGCAAGAGGACGAGACAACCCTTTCTTCGTATGGAAATATGCCGCAGACATCTCGAGCATGGATATACTGCTTGTCAATGCAGCCATAACCAACAACAGATAAAAGACCGCAGACAGGGCATACACCATAACTGGCACGTCACCAAACAATTGTTGAAAGACATTTGGCAACGTGACGAACACCAACGAAGGGCCTGCATCAGGGCTCAACCCTGCCACCGAATATACAGCTGGGAAAATTATGACACCACTAAACAGAGCCACAAGAGTGTCTATGCCAGCCACCGTCAATCCATCCTTCATCAAGTCTACATCCTTACGGAAATAGCAAGCATACGTACACAGACACCCCAACCCCACACTGAGAGAGAAGAGAGCCTGTCCCATTGCGCTCAATACCACAGAACCATTGACCTTTGAGAAGTCAGGAAGGAACAAGAACCGCAATCCAAGTTCCGAATTGGGCAGAGACAGAGAGCAAACCATAAGTATGACGATGAAGATAAAGAGAAGAGGCATCATGATTCTTGCCCCCTTCTCTATGCCCTTCTGCACTCCAAGCGCAACGACAGCACATGTCAGCGCAATGACCAGAGCCGTCCACACCACTGGCTGAACAGGGTCAGAAACAAATTCTGCGAAATCGCATGAGAAATCAGCCGCCCCCTTGCCCATGAATCCACCTGTCAAAGCCTCAAAGGCATAATACATTGTCCATCCCGCAACGACAGCATAATAGCTCAGCACAAGGAAGCCGCTCACAACAGGAAACATAGCCATCCAGCGCCAGCCCCGCTTTCCGCCGCTCATCTTCTCAAACGCGTCAGCCACATCGCTGCCACCATGGCGACCTATAGCAAACTCCGCCACCATTATCGGCATAGCAAGGAACAGCATGAAGCCAATGTAAATCAAAATAAATGCAGCACCGCCATTCGCCCCGGCTTCTGTCGGGAAACGCCAGATATTGCCAAGCCCAACGGCACTTCCTGCTACCGCAAGAATAGCACCTATTTTAGTGGCAAACACATTTTTGCCATTGCCGCCTTTCTTTCTTGCCATACTCAGCACCTCCTTTTATACATTTCAAATCTGTTAGCTTAATCCCCCGTGCCATAAGCAGACACACATGCCACTCCATACAATTCATCGGGCAGCAAAAGAATATCAGTTGCGCACGCGCAATTTCCATTTTCCCTCTTTAGCCACCATCTTCTGCGCCACAGCCTCACGGCAACTGTCAGCAAAGATATGCTCGTAATAGATAAAGCACACCGTGTCACTTTTCATCTTGACATCCACTATCTCCATTCCGACCAGCCCCTCTCGCTCTGCACGTTTCCATTCCTCATGACGCCTCACCACATCTGCCATACACGCCAAGGCCGCCGAATCCAATTCCGCTCCAAAGTCCACATACGACAGATAGGCATCATAGTCCCCGCGCTCCAAAGCCTCTGCCGCATCGACAAAAGTCTGGCGCGCGACATCCTCAGGATGCTCAATTCGCTTATGACAGGACTCCACAGCAAGCATCGTCAAGAGCATGACAAGCACTCTCAACCATCCACCAGCCTTACAGCATTTACATATCGGCTTATCTGAATCCATTTGTCTACAAATATACAGCAAGTCTTTCACACCTCTATTTCTGCCTGATATAGATATTGATGGGAGTACCCTTAAAGTCCCAATACTCACGAATCTTGTTCTCCAGGAATCGGCGGTACGGTTCTTTGACATACTGTGGCAGATTAGCATAGAAGACGAAAGAAGGTACCCTCGTATCAGGTATCTGCATCACATACTTGATTTTGATATACTTTCCCTTGATAGATGGTGGAGGAGTAGCCTCAATGATTGGAAGCATCACCTCATTGAGCTTAGCCGTAGACACCTTATTTGTGCGCACGTTATACACTTTCTGCGACTCCTCCAGCACCTTGAAGATACGTTGCTTGGTAGTAGCAGAAGCGAAGATTATGCTGAAATCAGTAAACGGCGCAAAACGGTCACGAATCGTGCGCTCAAAATACCTGATAGCCTCATTGCTCTTATTTTCCACAAGATCCCATTTGTTAACCACTACCACAAGCCCCTTCTGGTTCTTCTGTATCAACTGGAAGATGTTTATGTCCTGCCCCTCAATACCACGCGTGGCATCTATCATCAGCACACACACGTCAGAGTTCTCAATAGCCCTGATACTGCGCATCACTGAGTAATATTCAAGATCCTCAGTCACCTTGTTCTTCTTCCTGATGCCAGCGGTATCAACAAGGAAAAAGTTAAAACCGAACTTCTCATACTTGGTATAAATAGAATCGCGCGTGGTTCCAGCTATGTCTGTCACTACATTTCGGTTATCATCCAGAAATGAATTGATGATAGAAGACTTGCCTGCATTAGGACGCCCCACAACCGCGATACGCGGGATGTCCTCCTCTATCACTTCACTCATCACCTTTGTGAAACTGGCCACGACAGCATCCAGCAGGTCGCCCGTGCCGCTGCCTGTCAGAGAACTGATGCACATAGGGTCGCCCAGTCCTAAGCTATAGAACTCAGCCGCATCATAACGCAATTCATTGCTATCCACCTTATTTGCCACAACGAATGTTGGAATCTTGCTACGGCGCAGGATGTTAGCAACAGCCATATCCAGGTCGGTTATGCCCGTCTTGACATCCACCACAAAGAGTATGACGTCACACTCCTCAAGTGCTATAAGCACCTGCCGACGTATCTCTTCCTCAAAAATATCCTCAGAATTCACCACCCATCCGCCTGTGTCCACAACCGAAAATTCCTTGTTGCACCATTCACACTTGCCATATTGGCGGTCGCGTGTAGTTCCAGCCTCGTCACTTACGATTGCATGACGAGTCTTAGTCAATCTGTTGAATAAAGTGGACTTGCCAACGTTGGGACGGCCCACAATAGCTACCAAATTTGCCATAATGTTCAATAACGCGTTTTTTCTTAAGAGTTCTCACGAACTGAGAGCCATAATCACCTTAAAGGTTAATACTTGTCCACTTCCCCGATGGCTCTCCCTGTCCTTCAGACAGGGCGGAGACAGACATATTATACTTGCAAAAGTTGCTTATTAGAATGTTTCAGCTTTCATTCCTCATCAGAGATGCGTGCTTTCGCTTGACACCCACCTCACGAGAATCACTCAGGATTATACCCGAAAAGATTAAGCGACTTAGTTGAATTTCTCCAGTCCTTATCCACCTTGACAAATGTCTCAAGATAAACATTCTTGCCGAAGAACCTCTCCAGACTCTTCCTGGCTTCCGTCGCCACCTTCTTCAGAGCCTTGCCGCCGTGACCGATGATAATGCCCTTTTGGCTGTCTCGTTCCACGAAGATTACAACGTTTATGTGTATATG
Source organism: Bacteroidaceae bacterium (assembly GCA_036303125.1). GTDB lineage: Bacteria > Bacteroidota > Bacteroidia > Bacteroidales > Bacteroidaceae > Minthosoma. The sequence continues at coordinate 4,506 of JAXJBE010000082.1, read as the reverse complement.
CGTCTTATCCTCCTTGAAGCTCTCCACGGCCACCTCCACCGAATAAGGAATCTCCTTGTCATAGAACAGAAGTATCTTCTCACGGATAATCTCCGTAACGAAAAACCTCGCCGGCTTGTCAGTCAACTGGTCTTTCTCAAAATAAGGAGGACATTCAGGCAAAAGCTCCTTAATACGGTTAAGCACAGGCTCAACATTAAACTTATGGAGGGCCGATATTGGCACAATCTCAGCCTTAGGCAATACCTCATGCCACATCTCCACCAACTCGACAAGATGCTTCTCATCCGTCAAGTCAATCTTATTGATTAAGACAATGATAGGAATATCCAACTGTCCCACCTTTTGAAGGAAGTCACCATTCTTATCAACCTTCTCCACGGGGTCTGTGACATATAGCAACACATCAGCATCCACCAGCGCACTCTCCGAGAAAGCAAGCATTGACTCCTGCAGTTTGTAATTGGGCTTGAGCACACCTGGAGTGTCCGAAAAGACTATCTGAGCTTCATCGTCATTGATGATGCCCATTATACGATGGCGCGTTGTCTGAGCCTTAAACGTAGCTATCGAGATACGTTCGCCAACAAGAAGATTCATCAGCGTAGACTTACCCACATTTGGATTGCCTACTATGTTTACGAAACCAGACTTATGCATTTATTGATGATTTAAAGACATTCTATAAAGTCAGATATTATGTTTTAGCAAAGAGCGCCATTTTACTTGGCAGACATTCTGAGCACTCACTTATTGAGAAAAGGAGCGCAACGTACATTGTGCGATGCGCTCCTTCTATACGACATATAATCAATATTCAAGATTATTTCTCGTTCTTTCTCTTGGCATACCACTCTTCACGGCTGATAACACCTTCCTTGTAGAACTCAGCTGGAGTGTCAGCAAACTTGCTGCCGTCGTAACCCCAAATCATGTAGCTTGCGCCCCATGAGAATCCTGCACCAAAAGCAGTGAAGATAAGCTTATCCCCCTTCTTGAGCTGTGGCTCATATTCCCACAGACAGAGAGGAAGTGTACCGCCAGAAGTGTTGGCCATGTGGTCGATATTGATCATCACATGATCCTCATCCACATCAATGCGGCGCGCCACAGCACTCTCAATGCGCACATTAGCCTGATGAGGTACAATCCACGCAATGTCATCCTTAGTCAGGTTATTCCGTTTAGCAACAGTCTCCACCGCATTTGACATATTTGTCACAGCATGCTTGAAGACATTGCGACCTTCCTGATATACAAAATGGAGACGCTGGTCGACCGTTTCGTGACTTGGCATGTTAGCAGAACCACCAGCAGCCATGTGAAGGAAACTATAGCCCGTGCCGTCCACGCTGAGATAGCTGTCCATAAGACCATACTCCTCTTCTGTAGCCTCCATCATCACACATGCAGCTCCGTCGCCGAAGATTGGGCAAGTGTTGCGATCCTCATAGTTTGTCATAGAAGACATGTGGTCACCACCACACACGATGATTCTCTTGTAACGCCCGCTGCGAATGAAGTTAGCTCCAGTCTCCATTGCATAAAGGAAACCTGCGCAGGCCGCCTCCATGTCAAAGCCAAAAGCGTGCTTCAAGCCGAGGTTACCAATAACAAGCGAAGCAGTAGAGGGGAAATGGTAGTCAGGCGTTGTAGTAGCCACTATCACAGCCTCCACACTGTCAGGGTCAGCACCAGTCTTGTCGAGCAACTGCTTCACAGCCTTTGTCATCATGAACGAAGTGCCCTTCCCCTCTTCAGGCTTGAGGATATGACGTGTCTTAACACCAATGCGCTCCATTATCCACTCATCGTTCGTGTCAACGATAGTAGACATCTCCTCATTATCGAGGATGTAAGTAGGAACCCATCCGCCTACACCAGTTATAACAGCATTTATCTTTCCCATAAAAAAGGAATTATTTTAGATTGCATCCTTCTTGACAATAGCCACCTTGCCACGGTAATAACCGCATGATGGGCATACTGTATGATACACATAGAATTCGCCGCAGTTAGGACATACAGCGAGTGTTGGAGCAACTGCTACGTCATGAGTTCTTCTCTTTCTTGTACGAGTCTTAGACTGTCTTCTTTTAGGATGTGCCATTTTCTTGTTATGTTTTTATTGTTTATTTTTTTAATTGCTTCAAAGCCGCCCATCGTTCGTCCACAGGCTCAACTGTTTCTTCGCCCGCAGCCTCACAACCGGCATCGTCTTCTTCACTTTCCGAATCCAAGTCCCCGTCATCCTCCGCTCCACTTCGGGTGGATTGATGCCTGCTGAGCTCGAGCATCATCGCATCATCACATTCTCCAGGTTTGTGACAACACGTCATCGGCATGCTGAGAACTATAAACTCATAGATGAACTGCGCAAGGTCTATCCGACCTTCGGCCTCAGGCACCACCACGCATTCACCCTCGTCAGAATACTCATCACCCAGTTTGACCTTCAGCTCATCATCTGTCTCAATCCGCACATCAAGATCAGCGAGGCAACGGTCGCACGGCACCGTGACGGTTCCTGAACTGAGGATACGAAACTTCACAATCTCCCCCACGCCCAAACACTCAACCTTACTGCTGAGCGTCCCACGCCGAATGAGTCCGTCTATAGAATCGAAAAAATCATCACCTATAGCGTACTCGAATGTTTTTCCTTCGAGATCCGGACTCAACAAGTCAATCGTGTATGTATCTAATGTACCCATTCGAGTTGCAAAGTTACAAATTTATTTGATAAGTATAATGAGAAAAACATCACTTTTTCATTTTTTAAGTCAAAATCACAGCTTTGCGTTGAGAAAACCACATACCAGCATTACACACACACTCAATCACCCCATTGTATTTTCTCTCGGCAATTCGATGCAAAACGTTGTCCCCTGACCTATCACAGAATCCTTCACATATATCTTACCTCCATGATACTCCTCCACGATTCTCTTAGCAAGCGAGAGACCAAGTCCCCACCCGCGAGTCTTTGTGGTAAACCCAGGTTTGAACACAGTATTGAAATTCGACTTAGCTATACCCTTGCCAGTATCCCTAACTTCCACATACACACAATCTCCATCATCCTCCACGCATACATCTATTCGTCCGCTTCCCCCCATAGCGTCAACAGCATTCTTGCACAGGTTCTCAGCAACCCACTCAAAGAGACTCGGGATAATCTCCACAACAACTGGATGCTCCGGGAAATGGCTCCTGATTACCACCTTAGACGACACTCGCTTATCCATATACTCAAGCACCCTTCCAAGCACCTCAAGAATGTCGGCAGCCTTAGGCTCTGGCACAGAGCCGATTTTCGAAAATCGCTCAGCCACAAGCTCCAATCGCCTGATGTCCTTCTCCATCTCCGGTATAAGCACATCATCCGGATAAGACTCGCGCAACACCTCAATCCAGGCCATCAAGCTTGAAATAGGAGTACCCAACTGATGTGCAGTCTCCTTCGATAAGCCTACCCACAACTTATTCTGTTCAGACCTCATCGCCGAAAACAACGCAAAGATAGAAATCATGACAAAAAGAACCACCACTCCAAGTTGTATATAAGGATAGATGGCCAACCTCTTAAGCATCATTGACTCATCATAACAGACCCCTATATAATCCCCATCACACTCACCCCCTGCCTCGTCGGGGTTCACATCCTCCACACCACCTGCCCCCTCAGCGCCATCAGCATCATCATTCAAAGCGATTTGGATATACCTGCCAGACATCTTATATTCCTTAGCCAAACGAGTAAGATACCCCACAGAATCCTCATCAGCATCAAAATGACGATTCACATTACGCGCAGACAAAGCCTTTCCAGCCTTGTCAACAACGACTATCGGAATAGTATGATTACCATTGATAACCTTGAGCACCAAATTAAGATCCGTATTCTCATCAGCAGAATTAAGAGAGCGCATAGCCTCAGCCCACACCTCCATGCGATTCTTCTCCTCCGCCTCCAAATCACGTATCAGAAAATGCGACACAAGCAAAGAGGAGAAAGCTATCACAATAGCTACTCCAACCAATATATATTTGATGTTCCTTATTTTTTCAAACAAATGCATGTTAAGATTACCAGAAGAATTAAGAGAAATAAGATTACCAAAAGGACTAAGAGAAATAAGATTACCAAAAGGACTAAGAGAAATAAGATTACCAGAAGGACTAAGAGAAATAAGATTACCAGAAGGATTAAGAGAAATAAGATTACCAAAAGGACAGAGAAAGAGCCGCTGCTCTTGAAAGGCGGGACGGGACGGAGGCCGAGGACGGGTCAGAGACTATATTAGCCATCAATATGGCCAGCCCTGTTCCAGATGGCAGCCCTGTTCCGGATGGCCAGCCCTGAAAGGGCTATTTACAGGGCAGGGTCTCTGACCCTGTCTTTTTGTCCCGTCTCAGCGTGCCATGTATCTAACCCTGAAAGGGTTATTCAGCACGAGGCCCTTTGGCCCGAAGTGCCATTTGATAGAATTGATGCATCGCTTC